>JBGAGP010000036.1:0-33328 GCA_044226685.1 Dongiaceae bacterium | reverse complement strand
GCCATCGTCTGGTCCCAGGCCTTGCGCGCATCCTCGGCGTCGTAGTTCTGGCCCGTCGGGTTGGCGAAGGCGTGGTTGGCGTCGTAGCGATGCACCTCCAGCACCTTGCCGGCCTGCTTCATCGCCGCCTCGAAGCCATCGACCATCGCCGGGTTGATCCACTGGTCCTGGTTGGCGAACTGGCCCAGCACCGGGCCTTTCAGCGATTTCAGCTCCTCCGCCGAGCGCGCAACGTTGCCGTAATAGACGACCGTGCCGTTGGTCGGCCGGTCGAGCGAAGCCTGCAGCGCCATGCCGCCGCCGAAGCACCAGCCGATCACCGCGACCTTGCCGTTGCCGTCGGGATGCTTCAGCAGCCAGTCGACCCAGGTCGACATGGTCTCGCGCGCCTCCTCGGCCACCACGCCTTTCATGTATTTCTCGGCGTCCTCCGGCTTGGCGGCGACCTTGCCGCCATAGAGGTCGATCGCCAACGCGAGGTAGCCCTGGTTGGCAAGCTCGGCCGCCACCGACTTGATCTGGTCGTTGAGGCCCCACCATTCATGCACCAGCATGACGGCGCCGGCCGGCTTCTTCGCCGGCACTGCCAGGGCGGCGGCGACCGAGCGGCCGGTCGGCGTATTCAGAATGACGCTCTGCAATCCGGCAGCCGCCTTGGCCACCTTCACCGGGTCGGCGAGCAGTGTGGCCAGCGACAGGCCGGCCAGGCCGACCACCACTTGCCGGCGGGAAGATGCTCCCTCGCGATGTTCCATGATCACGCTCCGTGTCCGTGGAAAAGCAGCTGGGCGAATGTTACCGCCGCAGTTCCATTTGGGCAAAGAAGAATGCCGTGACCGGCTTCAGCCGGCGCCGCCCTCGATGCGCTCCATGTCCGCGTCGGAGAAGCCGAAATGATGGCCGATCTCGTGGATCAGCACATGGCGGATGACGGCGCGCAGATCGTCGGCGCCTTCGCACCAGTAATCCAGGATGGCGCGGCGATAGAGGAAGACCATGTCCGGCTGGTGCCGGATGTCCAGCGTGCTCTGCTGGGTCAGCGGGATGCCCTGGTAGAGTCCCATCAAATCGAAGGGCGATTCGATCTCCATTTCCGCCAGGATATCGTCATCGGCGAAATCCTCGACCCGCACCGCGACGCCGACGCAATGGCGGCGCAGCTCTTGGGGAATACGCTCGAGCTCTTCATACGCCATGGCCTCCATCTCGGCCAGGCTCGGCGGGGAACCGAAGTCGCGGGGTTCGGGCAGGCGCTCGGTCACGATGACGTCGTCTCGGGTAATTGCCGGCACATCCTGGAGAAGCCAGGCTGCGGAATCCAGCCCGAACGCGGGTCAGCGGAACATGACGTGATAGCGCGCGAGGATACGGGCGATCGCGCCGTCCTTGGCCATCGCGGCCAGGCCACGATTGAAGTCCGCCATGGCCTGCTCCGCCTGCGGCATCCGCCTGCTGAGGCAGAAGTAGTAGGGATTGCGGTGCATCTCCAGGTATTCCACCGCGGCGTCGGGCTTCTCGGAGCGCATGAAATGCCGCGTGGTCAACTCGTAGCCATAGAGCAGGTCGATGTTGCCGCCGACCAGCATGTCGAGGGCGTTCTTGTCGCTGGACGCGGCCAGCACCGTCGCGCCGGCGTCGTTCAGCTCGCCTTCCAGGTTGTAGCCGCCCACCACCGCGACTTTGCGGCCCTTGAGATCGCCAACCTTGGCGATGCCGGCAAGCGCCGCCGGATCGCGCGCGAACAGGCCGACCGACACCGCGCCCAGTTCGTCGCTGAACAGCAGTGTCGCCTCGCGCTCCGGTGTGTGCGAGCAGGAGCACAACCCGTCGACCTCGCCGCGCATGGCGAATTCCAGCGCCCGCTTCCACGGCAGGAAGGAGAATTCGGCCGACCAGCCGGTGCGGTGCAGCGCCTCGTCGATGATGTCGACGTCGAAGCCGCGCTGACCGTCGGCGCCGGGCGTCTCGATCTTGTGCGGCGGAAAGTCGTTGCAGGCGAGGCGGAGGCTGGAACCGGCCCAGGCGCCGGCGGCAAGGACGCCAAGACCGAGGATGGCGGCGCCAAGAACGATCAGTCTGCGGCGGGGCATTCGACTTCTCTCGACAGGTGACCCAAGGATTATTCCCGGCGTTGGTTAACAAGCTCGATAGGCCATGCCCGGTCTATTCGTTCGTCACTAAGCCCTTGTAAACATTGACTCTAAACGAGAACCCCCGATTTCGGCCAGTCGCGGGGACTTGACCCGCCATGTCGGCCGTGCTAAATGATCGTTCAATCAATCTATGCGAGATTGCTGCTTTATTACAGTCACATAGATGAATCGGATGCTCGCCTGATTCAAAAGGTGAGCGGGCCCTTGATCGGAGATCGCGCCATGAACAGCTTCGTCGACATTCGCCACCCCGAGCGGATCTACGCCACCGAGCCGCTGCCCGCCTGGACCTATCTGAATGCCGAGCTGCTGGAACTGGAATACGAGCGCGTGATCCTGCCGTCCTGGCAGTTCGTCTGCCATCAGAACCAGGTCAAGGAGCCGGGCGACTTCGCCACGCTCGATCTGTGGCGCGACAGCATCATCGTCATGCGCGGCAAGGACGGCGCCCTGCGCGCCTTCCAGAACGCCTGCCGCCATCGCGGCGCCAAGCTGCTGGACGGCGATGGCACCTGCAAGCATCGCATCACCTGCCCCTATCACGCCTGGTCCTATCAGCTGGATGGCCGCCTGGCGGCGGTGCCGTCGGAGAAGACCTTCCCCGGGATCCAGAAGGACAAGCTCGGCCTGAAGGAACTCGAGATCGAGGTGTTCTGCGGCCTGGTCTTCGTGCGCATCGCCGGGAACGGCCCCACCATCGCCGAGCAATGGGGTGATCTGGCCAAGGAGCTGGCCCCCTACCGCATCGAGGAGATGGTGCCCGCCCCGGCACAGCAGGACGGCAGCATGCTCATTTCCGAGGAATGGGGCTGCAACTGGAAGGTCGCGCTCGACAACTACCTCGACAATTACCATGTGCCGTTCGGCCATCCCGGGCTGCACCGCCTGATGGACAACGACCTTGCCTGCACCATCAACCGGCACGGCGTGTCGTTCTCCAAGAGCATCATCCGCGAGCGCGAATCGCATGTCTGGTCGGAGCGCGCCTATCAGCGCCTGGCGCCGCGCGCCTTCGCCGACATGCCGGAAGCGGCGCGCAACACCTGGGTCTTCGGCTTCATGCCGGTCAATATCGGCTTCGACGTCTTCCCCGACAGCATGGACATCTTCCAGATCCTGCCCAAGGGGCCGACCAAGTGCGTGATCCGCACGCCGCTCTTCGTGCGGCCGGATGCGCGGCGCGAGGCCAAGGCCATGCAGTATCTCGCCAACCGCATCAATGTGCAGATCGGGCATGAGGACAAGGAACTGTGCGAGCGGGTGCAGGCCGGGCTCTCCAGCCACAACTACCAGCCCGGTCCGCTGTCCGAATACGAGATGCCGGTGAAGGACATGCATGCGCGCCTGCGCAGCGCCTGCCCCGTGGTCACCTTGAACGAGCGCCCGATGGACGGCACGTTGCGCCGGCTCAACCAGGACATGCTCGCCGAGGCGGGGGCATTGAACGGCGAGAACACGCCGGCGGCCGCAATCGCCTGACGGCGTCCGCGCCCCGCGCCTTCGCCTCGCTCGCGGGTCCGGCGGCCTATCGCTCCCGGTCGTCCTTCCGAACGCTGATCGCACCGATCTTGGCAAGCCAAGCGGCCTGGCGCGACAAATGCAGGCGGTCCGCCACGCCGATAGTCTCGGCGATGGCGGCGAGGTCGGTTTCGCCACGCTGCACCGCCTTCAGGATCAAGGCGCAGAGATCCAGGCGCAGCCGGTGCCTGGCGAAGGCGAAGAGCGGATGCTCGGTGAGCGCCGCGAGATCGGCCGGAAACGCCCCCGCCGCCAGGCGGTGCGCCGGGCCGATGATGTCGCTCGGATAGGACGCGAAGGCGGCGAAGGGATCCGGCCGCGCCGGCCAGGACGCGCCGGCCGTGCCAAGCACAGAATCCCCTGGCGCAGATTCCCCTGGCGCAGATTCCCCTGGTGCGGATTCCGTGGCGGAGCGGCGTCGTTCCGCCAGTTCGGCCCATAGCCCCTGATATCGCGCCACGACATGGCGCCAGTCGAATTCCGCGGCCGCCTTCTGCCGCGCCGCCGCGCCCAGCCGCCGGCGCAAGTCCGCGTCGCGGATGAGCGCGCCATAGGCTTCCGCCGCGGCCCCGATGTCGACGGCGATGAACTGGCTGGCATAGCCGCAATAGCGGTCATAGGTGTCGATCCCGGCGGCATGGGCATCGGCCAGGTCCTCGCCCTGGCCCGCCGGCGGCGCCAGGGTCGCGATGCGATAGCCATGCACATCGTGTTCGATGGTGTCGCGATAGCCGTCCCAATCGCTCACCACCGACGGCAGCCCCGCCGCCATGGCTTCGATCGGGGTCAGGCCGAAGCTCTCCTGGATGTTGTCCGAGAGCGAGGTGAAGACATCCGCCGCCTGCCAGACGGCGAAGCGCGTCTCCGCCTGCCGTCCGTCGAGGAAATGCGCGCTGACGCCGGGGCAGAAGCTCCTGGCGCCGTCGCGGAACGCCTGCTCGATGAAGTCGTTGGCGAACCAGCCGGCCTGGATCAGATGCACCCGCCGGCCCGTCTCGCGCACCGCGCGCTCCAGCGCCATGTACATGGCGTAGGGATGTGCCTTGGCATGGAAGCTCAAGCGGCCGAGGTAAAGGACCGCGATGTCGTCCGGGCCGATGCCGAGAGCGGCACGCTGCTGGGCGCGCACGCCGGCATCGGGCGCGAACCTGGCGCAATCGACGCCGAGCGGAATGACCGGCAGTTGCGGCCGCGGGAAACGGCACGCGCCGAGCCGCTCGGCCAGGTAAGCCTGCTGTTCGTCCAGCAGGCGCTCGATCATCGCCTTCACCGCGCGCGAGGTGCAGATCACCGCGTCCCAGTCCTGCACCGGCGCCAGCGGCAGCTCGGCGATCATGTCCATGGCCCCCGCCGAGGCGGTGGTGTGGGTGATCCCGGTCAGGCTGTAGGCGCGCGGGTCACCGGCGCGCCGGCGCCAGGCATGGACCTGCAATCCCGGATCGGGCAGATAGAGCGCGCCGGCCTTGGCCAGGCCCGCCGGCGCCGCCCAGGGCACCCATTCCACCGCCGTCGCGCCGCGCGCCTTCGCCAGCGCCGCGAAATGCTCCGCCGCCTTGCGCTCCGCCGCGTAGCAATAGAAGCGCTCCACCCCGGAATGGCGCAGCCAAGCGTCGAGGAAGCCCTCGCCCGCCGCCATGCGGCCCATCAGTTTCGGCCCCTTCGTCTCGTAGCCCGCCGGGACATAGTGGATGGCGGCATTGGCGATTGGCATTGCTTCCCCCTCGGCAGCGCCCACAAAATAGCCTGCGCCGGGTTTTGGCAAGGGCACGGGCCGCACGAGCAGCGAAGCATGGCATTCCGCATCCGCGCCGCCGCGGCGCCCGACATTCCGGCACTCATGGCCTTGCGCGCGGCCGTCGCCGAAAACCGGCTCGCCGACCCGGAACGGGTGCAGGCGCGGCACTACCACCCCTTTGTCGCGCGCGGCGATCTCTGGCTTTGCGAGGAAGCCGGACGGATCCTCGGCTTCGCCGCCGGCGATCGCGAAACCGGCTGGATCTGGGCGCTGTTCGTGCAGCCTGGAGTCGAAGGCCGCGGCATCGGCCGGGCGCTTCTGGCCCGCGCATGCGAGACGCTGCGCGATGCCGGCTTCGTCGAATGCACGCTCAGCACCGATCCGGACACCCGCGCGGCGCGCTTTTACCGGCAAGCCGGCTGGCGGGAGGCCGGCAGGAGCGCCGATGGCGAAATCATCTTCAAGCTCCGGACCGGATGAACCTGCCGTTTCGCAACACCGCGTCATCGCGCCACTGCTCCCCGTGGCCGAGCCGCCGGTTAATCCCTTGTTAGGGAAGCCGGAGCAAAAAGATAGGGCGCAGTTCTATCCTTGAGACCCGGCATCAAGACATCCATGCAAAGGCTTTTCGCGCCCAAGAAAAAACAGCGGACCGGTCTGTCTTTCGTCCTGTTCGCCTTCACCTTCCTGTGCGTGATCGGGGCGGCGTCCTTCGTCGCCCTGCTCGCGATCCGCAGCGGCCTGATGCAATCGGCGGCCCCGCAGGTGCGCGACTTTGCCCTCAATATCGGAGTGCTCGATCCGCTCAGCTGCGTGGTCGATTCGCGCAACCAGCTCGATTGCCGCGCCGGCGCCACCGGTACGCCGATCCGCCTGGTCATCGGCCAGCTGGAGCAGGCGCAGGAAGACCTGGCGCGCGAGCAGCAATTGCGCGTGGCGGCCGAGGAGAAGGCCAAGGCCGCGACCGAGGCGTTGCGCCGCGTGGCAGATTCCATGCAGGCCGGCAACCCGCTGCACGCCGCGACCGATCGCGGCGGCGCTGGCGGCCAGCCCTACGTGATGCTGCCCGGCGACGTGGTGCAGCCGCTCGCCAAGCGCCTGACCCTCGTCTATCGCCAGGCGGTCAGCGCCGACAAGGTGCTGCTCGGCTCCGACCTGTGGGACGGCGACCGCGAGATGGAATTCTACAAGCCCTATCACGCCACCATCGAGGATGCCGGCCGGCAGACCGAGGTCGAGCTGGTGGTGTCGCCGGCCCCGGATTGGAATGACGGCGACCGCTCGATCCGCCTGGAGTTGAAGCCGGTGCCGGAAGCGACGACGCCCGTCGAATAGCCCCTCGGGCCGCCGACACCCGCTATTGCACGGCGGCTAGGCAATCGTATCGACCACGCCCCCATCGACCCGCAGAGCGGCGCCGGTCGTCGCGGACGCCTGCGGCGAGCACGCGTAGACGACCAGATTGGCGACTTCCTCGGGCTTTGCCGCGCGCTGGATGATCGAGGTCGCGCGGTGCGCCTTCACGAAGGCGGTGGCTTCCTCCTCGATCGACCGGCCGCTCTTCTGTGCCGCGTCCTTCAGCATCTCCTCCACCCCCTCCGACAGGGTCGGCCCGGGCAGAACCGCGTTCACCGTGACGCCGGTGCCGGCCATGCGCTTGGCAAGGCCGCGCGATACCGCGAGGTTGGCCGTCTTGGTGACGCCGTAATGGACCATCTCCACTGGAATGTTCAGACCCGATTCCGAGGAGATGAACACGATCCGACCCCAGCCCCGCGTCGCCATGCCGGGCGCGTAGGCCCGGGACAGGCGGACACCCGACATGACGTTCACGTCGAAGAAACGGGTCCATTCCTCGTCGGAAACCGCGAAGAAGTCCTGCGGCCCGAAGATGCCGGCATTGTTGACCAGGATGTCGGCGGAGGGCACCGCCCGCACCAGGCCATCGCAACCCGCGGCGGTGGCGACATCGGCTGCCGCGCCCTTCAACCGGGCGCCCGGAACCGAGGCGGCCAGCCGTGCCATCGCCTTCTGCACGCTCTGCTCGCTGCGGCCATTGATGACCACGGTGGCGCCGGATTCCGCGAGCCCCCGGGCGATGGCGAAACCGATGCCGGCCGTGGAGCCGGTCACGATGGCGGTCTTGCCGCCGAGATCGATTCTCATGGTGCTCCTAGACGTCCAGATTGGCGACGTTGAGCGCGTTGGTCTGGATGAAGTCGCGGCGCGGCTCGACCAGGTCGCCCATCAGGGTGGAGAAAACCTCCTCCGCGTCGTCGGCGTGGTTGACCTTCACTTGCAGCAGGGCCCGCACGTTGGGATCGAGCGTGGTCTTCCACAGCTGCTCCGGGTTCATCTCGCCCAGGCCCTTGTAGCGCTGGATCTCCAGGCCCTTGCGGCCAGTCTCCATCACCGCCTTGGCGAGGCCGATCGGGCCGGTGATGCGGGTCAGCTTGTCCTTCACCAGGAAGCTCGCCTGGCTGCCGAAGGTTTCGCGCAATTCGGCCTTCATCGCCTCCAGACGGTGCGATTCCGCCGAGCGGATCAGGGTCGCGTCGATGATGTGGCTCTCAGTGATGCCGCGCAGGCGCCGCTTGAAGGCGAGGCCGCCATCCTGGTCGGCGACGCCGGACCAGCCGCGCTCGGATTCCGGCGCCAGCGCGTCGAGCCGATGCGCAATCTCCTCGGCCACGCGGGGATCGGCCGCTGCCTGCGGGTTGAGCGCGCCGAGGATCGCCGCCTGTTCCACCACATCCGCCGAGCCCACCTTGCGGACCAGGGATTCCATCAGATGAGCGGCATTGGTCGCCTGGTCGACGACGCGGCGCAGGTCGGACCCGGCGATCTGCGCGCCGCCGCCCAGCTGCAGCACGGCGCCCTCCAGGCCGAGATTGACCAGGAATTCCTCCAGCGCGCGATCGTCCTTGATGTAGGTCTCCGACTTGCCGCGCGCCGCGCGATAGAGCGGCGGCTGGGCGATGTAGAGGTAGCCCTTCTCGATGATCTGCGGCATCTGCCGGTAGAAGAAGGTCAGCAGCAGGGTGCGGATGTGCGAACCGTCGACATCGGCGTCGGTCATGATGATGATCTTGTGGTAGCGGCTCTTGCCGACGTCGAACTCCTCCGAACCGATGCCGGTGCCCAGCGCCGCGATCAGCGTGCCGATCTCGGCCGAGCTCAGCATCTTGTCGAAGCGCGCGCGCTCGACATTCAGGATCTTGCCGCGCAGCGGCAGGATCGCCTGGGACTTGCGGTCGCGGCCCTGCTTGGCCGAGCCGCCGGCGCTGTCGCCCTCGACGATGAACAGCTCGGAAAGGGCGGGGTCGCGCTCCTGGCAATCGGCGAGCTTGCCGGGCAGCGACGAGATGTCGAGCGCGCCCTTGCGCCGGGTCAGGTCGCGCGCCTTGCGCGCCGCCTCGCGCGCCGCTGCCGCCTCGACCACCTTCATGACGATGCGCCGGGCGTCGCCCGGATGCTCCTCAAGCCAGCGGCCGAGCTTCTCGTTGACCACCGCTTCGACGATCGGCCGCACCTCGGAGGAGACCAGCTTGTCCTTGGTCTGGGAGGAGAACTTGGGATCAGGCACCTTGACCGACAGCACGCAGGTCAGCCCCTCGCGCACGTCGTCGCCGGTCAGTTCCACCTTCTCCTTCTTGGCGATGCCGCTTTCCTCGGCATAGCGGTTGATCTGCCGGGTGAGCGCGCCGCGATAGCCGGCCAGATGCGTGCCGCCGTCGCGCTGCGGGATGTTGTTGGTGAAGCACAGCATCGTCTCGTGATAGGCGTCGGTCCATTCCATCGCCACTTCCACGGTGATGCCGTCCTTCTCGCCGGCCACCACGATGGGCGGCTCGTGCAGGGCATTCTTCGAGCGGTCGAGATAGCGCACGAAGGCCTCGATGCCGCCCTCGTAGTGGAACTCGTTCTGCTTCGGCTCGACGCCGCGCGCGTCGGTCAGGATCAGCCGCACGCCGGAATTGAGGAAGGCCAGCTCGCGCAGGCGATGTTCCAGGGTCGCGTAGTCGAACACCGTCTTGGTGAAGATGGTGGGCGACGGCAGGAAGGTGACCTCGGTGCCGCGCTTGCCGTGGGCGTCGTCGACCATTTTCAGCGGCGCCTCGGCATCGCCCATGCGGAAGCGCATGAAGTGCTCCTTGCCGTCGCGCCAGATGCGCAGGTCGAGATGCTCGGAAAGCGCGTTCACCACCGAGACGCCGACGCCGTGCAGGCCGCCGGAGACCTTGTAGGAGTTCTGGTCGAATTTTCCACCGGCATGCAACTGGGTCATGATGACCTCGGCCGCCGAGACGCCTTCCTCCTTGTGGATGTCGACCGGGATGCCGCGGCCGTTGTCGCGCACGGTGACCGAGCCGTCGCCGTTCAGCATCACGTCGATGCGGTCGCAGAAGCCGGCCAGCGATTCGTCGATGGCGTTGTCGACGACCTCGTAGACCATGTGGTGCAGGCCGGATCCGTCATCGGTGTCGCCGATATACATGCCCGGTCGCTTGCGCACCGCGTCGAGGCCCTTCAGCACCTTGATGGAATCGGCGCCGTAATCGCTGGTATCCGCGCCGCCGCCGGTGGGGCCGTCGGCAGCAGGTTCGTCGTGCTTATCGTCGATCATGTCCATCACTCAACGTCACGTCGGCGCGGAGCAAGGCTCCGCCGCCGGATTGGGAAAAAACGACTTACAAACGCCGCAGGCGCCCGTCCTCGATCTCGAAGAACTGCGCCGCGCCGGCCAAAGGCTGGAACGGCTCGCGCTCCGTCCCGCTGCACCAGGCCTGCAGGCCCAGCGCCAGGATCTCCGCGAACAGCGCCTCGCGCCGCGCGCGGTCCAGGTGTGCCGCCGCCTCGTCCAGCAGCAGGATCGGCGCCTGGCCGCGCCGCCGCCGGGTCAATCGGGCCTCCGCCAGCGTGATCGAGAGCAGCAACGCGCGCTGCTCGCCGGTCGAGCATTCCGCCGCCCGGAGCGGCATGCCACCCAGGCTGCGGCCGATATAGAACACCTCCAGGTCGCTGCGGTGGGTGCCCCATTCGGTAACGCCGGCAGCCGCGTCGCTCGCTCGCGCCGCCGCCAGACGCGCCTTCAGCAGGTCTTCGGCGGCGAGCGCCGGGCCCTGCTCAAGCCAGCCCTCGACACTGCCGGCCACCGCGAGACCGGCGCGCGGGAAGGCGGTCTCCGCCTCGCCCAGCGCCGCGTTCAAGGCCGCCACGGCCTCCCGCCGCGAGGCGGCGATGGCCACGGCGAGCGCCGCCATTTCGCCTTCAAGCCCGTCGAGCCAGGCGCGCAGGTCGCTTTCCGAGGCCGCCACCTCGCCGCGCAGCAGCCGCGCACGCTCGCGCATGGCGGTCTCGTAGGCGGCGACACGCGCGGCATGGGCCGGCTCGATGCCGCCGACCAGGCGATCGAGGAAACGCCGCCGGCTGGAAGCCGCATCGTCGAACAGCCGGTCCATCGCCGGCACCAGCCACTGCACCGACAGGATCTCGGCGAAATCGGCCTGGCTCCTGGCCGCGGCGCCGTTGATCCGCGCCAAGCGCCGGTCGCGGCCGGTCTGCGCCGGGCCCAAGGGATCGCGCCCGGTCCCCAGCGCGTATTCGCCGCCGGGAACGCTGAGCTTGGCGTGCACCGCCCAGGCCATGTTGGCCTGGTTGCCGGGGCCACGGAAATCGATCTCCGACAGCTTGGCCCGGTTGAGCCCGCTGCCGGGGCCGAGCAGCGAGATCGCCTCCAGCAGATTGGTCTTGCCGGCGCCGTTGGCGCCCAGCAGCACCACCGGCGCAGGGTCGAGGTCGAAGGCGACGTGGCGATAGTTGCGGAACTGGGTCAGCGCCAGGTGAGTGAGACCGCAATGCGCCACCGCGGCCGGATCACTCCGCCCGCCCGGGATGTTCGATGTCAGCAATCCTGAATCGCGCACCGGTCTCGCCAAGCCGTCACACCCGCATCGGCATCAGCACGTACAGCGCCATCGCATCGGCCATGTCGCGCACCAGGGTCGGCGCCACCGCGTCGGCCAGCACCATCTGCAGGCCATCGCCGTCGATCTCGTCGGCCACGTCGAGCAGGTAGCGCGAATTGAAGCCGATCTCGATCGGCGCACCGTCATATTTGACTTCCAGCTCTTCGACCGCGGTGCCGTTCTCCGCGCTGGTCGCCGAGATGGTGAGGGCGCCGGGCTTCAGCGACAGCTTTACCGCGCGCGACTTCTCGCTGGAAATCGTCGAGACGCGGTCGATGGCGTCGCGGAACTCGCGGCGGTCGATCTCCAGCACCTTGTCGTTGCCGGTGGGAATGACGCGCTGGTAGTCCGGGAACGAGCCGTCGATCAGCTTCGAGGTCAGCACCGTGTCGTCGAAGGCGAAGCGCACGCGGGTGTCGGACAGCGACACTTCCACCGCGCCGTCGACCTCCTCCAGCAGCTTCCTCACCTCGCCCACCATCTTGCGCGGGACGATGACGCCGGGAATCTTCTCCGCGCCTTCGGGCAACGGCATCTCGACCCGCGCCAGGCGATGGCCGTCGGTGGCCACCGCGCGCAAGGCCTGCTGCTTGCCGCTGGAATGGGCGTGCAGGTAGATGCCGTTCAGGTAATAGCGCGTCTCCTCCGTCGAGATGGCGAAGCGCGTGTGGTCGATCAGGCTGCGCAGGTCCACCGCCGAGAGCGGGAAGCGGTGCGGCAGGTCGCCCGACGCGGTGGAGGGGAAATCCTCCTTCGGCAGGGTCTGCAGGGTGAAGCGCGAACGTCCGGCCTTGATCGCCATCTGGGCGCCGTCGCCGCCCAGTTCCAGCTGTACCTGCGCGCCCTCGGGCAGCTTGCGCACGATGTCGTAGAGCATGTGGGCCGGCACGGTGGCTGCACCCGCCGCCGCGACTTCGGCGGCGGTGTGCTCGACGATGGCCAGGTCCATGTCGGTGGCGGTCAGGCTGACGCGGTCGCCTTTCGCCTCGATCAGCACGTTGCTGAGGATGGGGATGGTGTTGCGGCGCTCGACCACGCTCTGGACATGCCCGAGGGATTTCAGCAGCGCCGCCCGTTCGATCGTCAGTTTCATGGTCCTAGCCACCCCATCGAGATACCTGGTTGCCAGCGCGGAAATCCGCCCGCCGGGCCATGGAACCGGCCCCGCCTGCCGCGCCGCGTCCGGTTGGCGGGGGCGGGCCACACAGGGCGCCCGGCCGCTCCGGCCGCTGCTTTTTGCCTTGCTGGAAGGTCCGGAGAAGCCCGGCGGATGAGCCCGAATCAGGGCCGCTTTTCAGCAAGTGGGGGATTATATCAGGACGGGCGGGAAGCAACAGCCAAAACAGCCCGAAAGCGGCCCTCCAGGGCCTTCTGGAGGCGGAAAAAGGGCGTTTCCGGCCAGATGGATAGACGCCCTTCGCGGAACCGGGCGGCGGCCCGTCGGAGCCCCTGGCCGGCGACGCCTTTTCGAGACCTCAGGCTCAGCTGTCCAGCATCCGGCGCAGCAAATCGACGTCCTCGGCGAAGCCGCCATCGGCGGCGCTCAATTCCTCGACCTTCTTGACCGCATGCATGACCGTGGTGTGGTCGCGGCCGCCGAACTTGCGGCCGATCTCGGGCAGCGAGCGGGTGGTCAGCTGCTTGGCCAGGAACATGGCGATCTGGCGCGGCCGGGCGACCGAGCGGGCGCGGCGCGGCGACTGCATGTCGGCGAGCTTGATGTTGAAATGCTCGGCGACGCGTTTCTGGATCTCCTCGATGGTGACCCGGCGGTCATTGGCGCGCAGCAGGTCGCGCAGCAGCTCCTGGGCGCTTTCCAGCGTCACCGGGCGGCCGACCAAAGTCGCATGGGCGGTGATGCGGGTCAGCGCCCCTTCCAGCTCGCGCACATTGGACGAGATGCGGTGCGCCAGGAACTCCAGCACCTTGTGCGGGATGGCGACGCCGGATTGCTCGGCCCGCGTCTGCAGGATGCCGAGGCGCAGCTCGTAGGTCGTCGGATGGATGTCGGCGACGAGGCCCCAGCCGAGGCGGGAGCGCATGCGCTCCTCCAGCCCCTCGAGGTCGGAAGGCGACTTGTCGGCGGAGAGCACCACCTGGCGGTTCTGGTCGGCCAGCGCGTTGAAGGTGTGGAAGAACTCTTCCTGGGTCGATTCCTTGCCGATGATGAACTGCACGTCGTCCACCATCAGGATGTCGACCGAGCGGAACAGCTCCTTGAACGACATGGTGCTCTTGTTCCGGAGCGCGCGGATGAACTGGTACATGAACTTTTCCGCGGACAGGTAGATCACTTTCTTGTCCGGCTTGCGCGTGCGGATGTGCCAGGCGATGGCGTGCATCAGGTGCGTCTTGCCCAGGCCCACGCCGCCATAGAGGAACAGCGGATTGAAGGGCACGGTGTCGGCATCGGCGACGCGCAAGGCGGCGGCATGCGCCAACTCGTTCGACTTGCCGACGACGAAATTCTCGAAGGTCAGGCGCGGGTCGAGAGGCGCCGATACGCTCTCGACGCTGTCATCATCGCGCGCGGTGACCACGTGGGGTGCCGCCGGCGGGGCCGGCGGCAACTCGTCCTCCACCGCCACGCCGTCGATGGCGCCGTCCAGCGCCTCATCCTTGGGCCGCGCCGCGTCGACGATCACCTCGACGGTGCGGATCTCGGGATTCTCGGAGGACCACAAGGCCTTCAAGCGATCGGCGTAATGCGTCGCCACCCAGTCGCGCATGAAGCGCGACGGCACCGCCACGCGCAGGTCGCAGCCACGCTTGCCGGCCAGCGTCAACGGCTTCAGCCAGGAACGGAAAGTCGCCTCGCCGAACTCGGCGCGCAGGCGGCCACGCACGCGGGCCCATTGCGCGTTCAGCATGGAATCGCTGTTCACGTCCATCATTCCCAACCCCCGATGTTCCGGAATGCGCGTGGTCATTGCTGCACCCAGGGCAGATTGCTGGCTTTCCAGCCGTTGGCGCGGCCGCGATGGCCCTCGCCATCGACGTCGCCTTCGAAGCCGTTGGCGACGTTGTAGCAATGCGGATAGCCCGCCGCGGTCATGGCGATCGCCGCCGCCCGCGAGCGGGCGCCACTGCGGCACAGGAAATAGATCGGCGTGGACTGGTCGCCGCCATCCTGGCCCAGCACCTGCGCCACCTTGGCGACGAAATCGGCATCGACCTGCATCTGCGGATAGACCTGCCAGCAGACGAAGCCGGCCTTCTTGCCCAGCGAGCGGAGGTCCGGCACCCCGACGAAGCTCCATTCCGGCTGCGTCCGCACATCGATCAGGGCCGCCTTCGGATCCTTGGCGAGCCCGTTCCAGGCCTCGCTCGGCGATACGTCACCCGCGTAGCTCATGCCGCCACCTGCCCCACCCCGAAAAATAACTTTGACTGATCAATTTTCCCGCCGGCGCAGCGGGCTCAACTTAAGGGCGACCGCCGGAGCGCCAGCCGCGGCAGCGATCGGACCGCCGGATCGACCGCGGAAATCAGGCCGACCCGGCGCCCCTAGGGCACAACCAATAGTCGAAAGACTGTCGCTGCGCAGAACAGACCGAACGGTCGCGCACGCGGTCTCGGCGCCCCGGCAACGACGCTGTGGCGCACCCGCCACAGGAGCGCCGCTGGACCGGCAAAATCCATCGCTGGGGCATCATGCCTCCGGCTGCCCCAGAGCTAGTCTGAAGAGCCAGCGTTAACGTCTTGATGTGCAGCATATCTTACTGATTTTTTTAAGTTATTGTCCCTAGCCAGACTGCCTTGCCGGAGCGCGGCACCCCTGTTTTTCGGCTGGGGATAACTCTAACGCGCTGCTCTCGGCGGGCGCAACTGCTTCGAGTCGCCAAGGGCTGCTTCCAGGATTTTGCTCCCCCGCTCTGTTGCGCCGGAGACACAGAAGCCGCCCGCACCGGGCCGCAACGCAGAGTGGCGTAATCCCTCACGCCGGACGCGCAAAAACACATCGCCGTCGAAACCGCCGACGGCGATGCTGAACTGTTGCCGGGACTTAGCCGGGAGTGCTGATGCGTTACCCTAGCGTTACAGCGCCGCTGGCGCTCAGCCGAGGGCCTTCAGCCGCTTGGTCAGGCGGGAAACCTTGCGCGCCACCGTATTGCGGTGCATCACGCCCTTGGTCACGCCGCGCTGCATTTCCGACTGCGCCGACTGCAGCGCGGCCAGAGCCGCGGCCTTGTCGCCGGCGGCGAGCACGCTTTCGACCTTTTTCACTTCGGTCTTGATGCGGCTGACCCGCGCGCGATTGCGCTGCGTCCGCTTGGGGGTCTGGCGGATACGCTTTTCCGCTGATTTGTGGTGAGCCATGAGAAAATTATCCGTATCGTTCGGCCGAGTTCGGCGGCGGGTTATAGAGCCGGCACCGGGTGGCGTCAACCCGCGGGAAAGGGCCTGAACCGCCGCGCCGGGCGCCCCGTTGGCGGCCCCTATGGACGAATCCGGCCCCACGGCGCATATACCAGCCGGCCCGGAAACCGCCGGGCGACCGGTAGCAGGACGAAGGATCGGGCATGACGGCGCTGCCGTTCCAGAAGATGCACGGGCTGGGCAACGATTTCGTGGTGCTGGACGCCCGCACGCATGCGATTCCGCTCACCCTGGGCCAGCGGCGCTGGATCGCCGATCGCCGGCGCGGCATCGGCTGCGACCAGCTGATCGTGCTGGAACCGCCGCGCGACCGCCTGGCCGACGTCTTCATGCGCATCCACAATCCCGATGGCGGCGAAGCCGGCGCCTGCGGCAATGCCACGCGCTGCGTCGCCGCCAAGGTGATGGCCGAGAAGCACAGCCAGCACGCCATCGTCGAGACGATCTCCGGCCTGCTCGACACCGAGGCGGTCGAAGGCGGCCTGGTCTCCGTCGACATGGGCGAGGTGCGGCTGGACTGGCGCGAAATTCCGCTCGGCGAGGCCTGCGACACGCTGCATCTGCCGCTCAGCCTCGGCCCCTTGAGCGATCCCGTCGGAGTCAATGTCGGCAACCCGCACGCCGTCTTCTTCGTGCCGGATGCCGAACGGGTCGACATCGCGGCGCTCGGCCCGGTGCTCGAGCGTCACAAGCTGTTTCCCGAGCGCGCCAACATCGAGGTGGCGCAGATCATCAATCCGGAACGCATCCGCATGCGGGTGTGGGAACGCGGCGCCGGCATCACCCAGGCCTGCGGCAGCGGCGCCTGCGCCACGCTGGTGGCGGCAGCGCGGCGCAAGCTCACCGGCCGCCGCGCGACCATCGTGCTGGACGGCGGCGAGCTGCTCATCGAGTGGCTGAGCGACAACCATGTGCGCATGACCGGCGGCTGGACCGAGAGCTTCCGGGGCGAGATCGACCTCCGCGCCGTCGCCGCGGCGGAGATGGAGCGCGACGTTGCCTGAGGCGAAGCTCATCACCTTCGGCTGCCGGCTCAACGCCTTCGAGACCGAGGTGATGCGCGGCCATGCCAAGGCCGCCGGCCTCGACAATGCGATCATCGTCAACACCTGTGCGGTGACCGCCGAGGCCGAGCGCCAGGCGCGCCAGGCGATCCGCAAGGCGCGGCGCGAGAACCCGGGCGCCCGCATCATCGCCACCGGCTGCGCGGTGCAGATCGCGCCCGAGCGCTACGCCGCGATGCCGGAGATCGACCACCTGATCGGCAACGAGGAGAAGCTGAAGGCGGAGAGCTTCCTCGCCCTGGGCGGGGCCGCGGCGCCGCGCGTCGCCGTCGCCGACATCATGGGGGTGAAGGAGACCGCCGGGCACCTGATCACCGGCTATGCCGAGCGCACCCGGGCGTTTGTCGAGATCCAGCAGGGCTGCGACCATCGCTGTACCTTCTGCATCATTCCCTTCGGCCGCGGCAACAACCGCTCGGTCCCGGTGGGCGAGGTGGTGGCGCAGGTGCGCGCGCTGGTCGAGAACGGCGTGAAGGAAATCGTGCTGACCGGCGTGGACATCACCGGCTATGGCAGCGACCTGCCGGGCCAGCCCCGCCTCGGCCAGTTGTGCCGGCGCCTGCTGGCCCTGGTGCCGGATCTGCCGCGCCTGCGCCTCAGTTCCGTCGACGTGGTCGAGATCGATGCCGACCTGAAGCGCCTGATCGCCGAAGAGCCGCGGCTCATGCCCCATCTTCACCTGAGCCTGCAGGCCGGCGACGACTTGATCCTGAAGCGCATGAAGCGGCGGCATCTGCGCCAAGACGCCATCGCGTTCTGCCGCGAAGCGCGCGATCTGCGCCCCGACATCGTGTTCGGCGCCGACCTCATCGCCGGCTTCCCGACGGAGACGGAGGCGATGTTCGGCAATTCCCTGGCGCTGGTCGAGGAATGCGGCCTCACCTTCCTGCACGTCTTCCCCTTCTCCGCCCGCGTCGGCACGCCGGCGGCGAAGATGCCGCAGCTGAACGGCAATCTGCGCAAGGAGCGCGCGGCGCGGCTGCGCGCGGCCGGCGCCGAAGCGCTCGGCCGCTATCTCGCCGCCCGCGTGGGCCAGCCGACGCGCCTGCTGGTCGAGGGCAACGAGGCGGGCGCCGCCTTCGGCCATGACGACCACTTCGCCCCCGTCCGTCTTGCCCATGCGGCGCAGACCGGCGCCATCCTGGAAGCGCGGGTGACCGCCGCCGCCCACGACCACCTGATCGCCGCCGCATGACCGTCGAGAGTTCGGAGACCGAGAAGCGCGGCTGGTTCCAGCGCCTGAAAAGCGGCCTGGCGCGCAGCTCGGCCAAGGTGGCGGGTGGCATCACCGGCCTGTTCACCAAGAAGAAGCTCGACCGCGCGCTGCTGGACGAGTTGGAAGAAGCGCTGATCGCCGCGGATCTCGGCCCGACGACGGCATCACGCCTGACCCAGGCCCTCGCCCGGGACCGCTTCGACAAGGAAATCACCGAGCAGGAGGTGCGCGAGATTTTCGCCGCCGAGATCGCCGCCATCCTGAAGCCGGTCGCAAAGCCGCTGGAACTCTCCCAGCGCAAGCCGCATGTGGTGCTGGTGGTGGGCGTCAACGGCTCGGGCAAGACCACCACCATCGGCAAGCTGGCGCAATCCTACAAGAAGGCCGGCAAGAAGGTGATGCTGGCGGCGGGCGACACTTTCCGCGCCGCGGCGGTGGAGCAGCTGAAGATCTGGGGTGAGCGCGCCGGCGTTCCCGTTGTCGCGCGCGAGACCGGCTCGGACGCCGCCGGGCTCGCTTACGACGCCTTGGCCTCCGCCAAGGCGGAAGGTGCCGACCTGCTGCTGATCGACACCGCCGGGCGGCTGCAGAACAAGACCGAGCTGATGGCCGAGTTGCAGAAGATCCTGCGCGTCATCCGCAAGCTCGACGCCGAGGCGCCGCACGACATCCTGCTGGTGCTCGACGCCACGACCGGGCAGAACGCCCATTCGCAGGTCGAGATCTTCAAGGCCATGTGCGAGGTCAGCGGTTTGATCGTCACCAAGCTCGACGGCTCGGCCAAGGGCGGCGTGCTGGTGGCCCTGGCCGAGAAGTTCAAGCTGCCGGTCCACGCCGTCGGCGTCGGCGAGAGCGCCGAGGACCTCCGCCCCTTCGACGCCGACGCCTTCGCCCGCGGGCTGATGGGGTTGTAGAAGCGCCTATTGCGGCGGCGCCGCGATGGCAAAGGACGCGAGATCCGCGGCGATGCCCTCCCCGATGCGGAAGGAGCGCGCCAAATCCGTGCCCGTCACCATGATCCCGGCGCGATGGCCGGCCACGTCATAGAGGCTCATGCAGAGATGCACCGCCGGGACGCCCTGCCGGCTGCCGCCGCAGAGCGCCACATGCGGGCTGTCCACGCCGCTCGACGGGCGGAACAGGACAAATTCGGGGCCGGGATCGGTCTTGTCGACCCGCGTGCCGACCAGCAGGTCGGGCTGCGCGTAGGCGAAGGTGAACTTCTGCACCAGTCCGCTCTCATCCACCGGCACGTCGCCGGCGAATTCCGTTCCGGCGGCAGTCCCCGCGCCGGCTTTCAGGATGCTCTCGGCGATCAGGGTCATGAAATGGTCGAAGCCCTTCTTCCCCGAGGCGCTGTCTGCGACGCCGAGCGCAGCCTCGCCAATCCAGGCGCGCCCCAGCGTCAAGTCGCTGCCGTCGCCGGCAACGGGATCGCCGCTGGCTGGTCGTGCCACCGGCGTCTCGCCCGACCATGCCATCCAGTCAAATCCGCTGGCGGTGAAGACGTAGCGCTCGTTGTCCTGCGGCACGCAAAGCAGCAGCCCGTCAAAGTCGCGCTCCTTGCCGCCGAAGGGACATTGGGCGTCGGCGGACGCGGCTTGAACGGCATCGGGGAGTCCGGCCAACCCCGCTAGCAGGATGCCGGAAAGCAGAAGGCGGATCGGAGGAATCATTTGGCCTGCTGATCAAAGGATGACCGCGGCCATAGTCACGCCGGCCGTGCCGGGACGCAACAGCGATGAGGCGCCAAGGTCCAGCCGCCACGGCCAAGACCTTTGCGCGCGGATCGGGCCTGCCTTAGATTGAGTCGCAGCGAGTCCCGGGGGGATTTCATGGCGAAAGCAGCGAAACAGGCGGAGGTCAGTCACCCGCATCCGGGGGAAATCCTCGCCGCCGAGTTCCTGGAGGCCAGGGGTATCGCCGTCGAGACCCTGGCCGCGGCGATCGACGTGCCGGCGCGGCGGATCAAGGAGATCATCTCCGGCAAGCGCGCCATCACCGCCGACGCTGATCTGCGCCTGGCCCGTTTTCTCGGCGTCTCCGAGGGGTTCTTCATGGCGCTGCAGGGCGATTTCGACCTCGCCGCCTGCCGCAAGGAGATCGCCAAGGACCTCGCCGCCATCGTGCCGCACAAGCCATGACCGATACGGCGGCCGATTGGCCGAGCCTGCAGGACATCCGCGACACTGCGCGGCTGCTGGCGCCGCATATCCGGCGCACGCCGCTCATTCCCTGGACCTCGCCGACGCTGGCCCGCCTGCTCGGCCCAGAGACGCACCTGCACCTGAAGCTGGAACTGTTCCAGGTCACCGGCACTTTCAAGGCGCGTGGGGCGCTCGCCTGGGCGCTGTCGCTGACGCCGGAACAGAAGGCGCGCGGCATCACCGCGGTCAGCGCCGGCAATCACGCCATCGCCGCCGCCTTCGCCGCCAAGGCGGTCGGCGCGCCGGCCAAGATCGCGGTCCTGAAAAGCGCCAATCCCCTGCGCCTCGCCATGGCGCGCGACCTTGGCGCCGAGATCACCATCGCCGAGACCGGGCCGGAAGGCTTCGCCTTTTGTGATCGCCTGGTGAAGGAGGAAGGCCTCACCTTCATCCACCCCTTCGACGGCCGCAACGTGGCGCTTGGCACCGGTACGCTCGGCGCCGAGATCGCCGACGACGCGCCGGACCTGGACGCGGTGGTGATCGCCATCGGCGGCGGCGGCCTCGCCTCGGGCGCCGCGCGCGCGATCAAGCTGCTGCGCCCGGATTGCGCCGTCTATGGCGTGGAGCCGGTCGGTGCGCCCAGCATGCGCCGCAGTTTCGACCAGGGCGCGCCGGTGAAGCTGGACTGCATCGACACCGTGGCGGATTCCCTGGCCCCGCCGATGGCCCTGCCCTACAGCTTCGGCCTGGCCCGCGGCCATATCGACGACGTGGTGCTGGTCGACGACGACGCCATCTGCGCCGCCTTGGCCGTGATGCAGGCGGAGGCGCGGCTGGCGGTGGAGCCGGCAGCGGCAGCACCCGTGGCCGCGCTGATGGGACCGCTGCGCGCACGGCTCGCCGGCAAGCGCGTCGGCCTCGTCGTCTGCGGCGCCAATATCGACGGCGCCACCTATGACGCGCTGCTGCAGCGCGGCTTGCGACATTGGCCGACATAATCCTGAAGCTGTCCGGTAGGAACTGACGCGCTCGTCGCGGGTTGCGCAACCGGTAGCGCAGAACCCGTCGAGGTCACATGAGCGAAAACCTGGAAGCGGCGGCAGTTCCCGGAACTGCCGCGGCGAGGCCATCACGATCGCGTCTGCTCGCGATCCTCGGTCCTGGCTTGATCACCGGCGCCTCCGACGACGACCCCAGCGGCATCGCCACCTACAGCCAGGCCGGCGCCCGCTACGGCTATGCGCTCGGCTGGTCACTGGTCTTCACCTATCCGTTGATGACGGCGGTGCAGATGATCAGCGCCCGGATCGGCCGCACCACCGGGCGCGGCATCGCCGGCAACTTGCGGCGCCACCATTCGAACTGGCTGGCGCTGGGCGTGGTCACGCTGCTGCTGGTCGCCAATGTCATCAATATCGGCGCCGACCTGGGGGCCATGGCGGATGCGGCAAGGCTGGTCATCGGCGGGCCGGCGCAACTCTATCTGCTCGCCTTCGCCGCACTCTGCGCGGTGGTCCCGGTGTTCATGGCGTATCGCCGCTACGTCGCCGTCCTGAAATGGCTGACCCTGGCCTTGCTCGCCTATATCGCGACGCTGGCGCTGGTGGATGTCGATTGGCGCCAGGCGCTTCAGGGCATGGTGATGCCGCAATTCTCCTGGGACAGGGGCCATTGGGCGATGGTCGTCGCCATCTTCGGCACCACGATCAGCCCCTATCTGTTCTTCTGGCAGGCCGGGCAGGAAGCGGAGGACACGCGGGAGGACGCCGCGCGGCAGCCGCTGAAGGCAGCGCCCCAACAAGGCCCCGATGCGCTGGGGCGGATCGGGCTCGACACCTTCGTCGGCATGGCGGCGTCGAACATCGTGGCGCTGGCGATCATCCTCGCCACCGCCGCCACGCTGCATGTCGCGGGCACGACAGAGATCGAGACGTCCGCCCAGGCGGCGGAAGCCCTGCGTCCCATCGCCGGGCCCTATGCCGAGATCCTGTTCGCCCTTGGCATCGCCGGCACCGGGCTGCTGGCCGTGCCGGTGCTGGGCGGATCCGCCGCCTATGCCATCGGCGAGGCCTTGCGCTGGCCGGTCGGCCTGGCGCGCAAGCCGAAGCGGGCCAAGGCCTTCTACGGCACGCTGGTGGCGGCGACCCTGATCGGCGCGCTGCTTAACTTCACCCCGATCCCGCCGATGAAGGCGCTCTATTGGGCGGCGGTGCTCAATGGCGTGGTCGCCGTGCCGGTCCTGGTCGTCATGATGTTGCTTGCGGCCCGCCGCGACGTCATGGGCGACTTCGTCGTCGGCGGCTTGTTGAAACTGCTCGGCTGGCTCACCGCGGCGCTGATGGCCGCCAGCGTCGCGGGGCTCGTCATAACGTCGGTCTGACGCCACCCGAACAGTCTGTCTGCAAGAGTGGCACGCGGCGTTCATTGTTGGGAGGCAATGTTTCCATTGCCTCGGCGAAACAGGCTCGAATAACTGATCGCAGCAGCCTCCCGTCCGATCTCATGGTCGAGCATGTCCCCCTCCCCGCCTTTCGGCATCGCCCTGGCCTTCCTGTGCCTCGGCATTCTCGGCGCCATGCCGATCCTGTCCAACGCGCGGCCGGCGGGCTATGACGGCCTGACCTTCGCGATCTGGCTCACCTTCTGGCAATTGCTCTCCGCCTTGCCACTGTTCCTCGGCGAGGCCGCGCGCAACCGGCGCACGCCGCGCAGACGCGGCACCTGGACCGGATTGCGCGGGCGGACGCTTGCCATCGCGCTCGCCACCGGCGCGATGTTCGGGCTGTCGACCTACATGTATGTCGTCGCCGCCGGGAAAGCGGGCGCGGTCAGCGCCGCCGTGGCCCTGCAGGCCTATCCGCTGTTCGCCATCCTGTGGGAGGCGCTGTTCCTCGGCAAACGCAAGACGCGGGCGGAACTCGGCTTCACCGCACTGATGATCGGGGCGCTGGTCTATCTCATCACCAACGGGACGTTCCGCATCTCGGGCATCTCCTGGTGGTCGGTCTATGCGCTGGGCATTCCGCTGCTGTGGAGCGTCGCGCACATCCTGCTGAAGCGCGTGCTGGACACCACGCCGATCACGCCCAACCAGGTGACGGTCTCCCGCCTGGTCATCTCCGGCGCCACCCTGCTGCTGCTCCAGGCCGCGTTCGGCACGCCGGGGGATCTGCTGCGCGGCCTCGCCGATCCGGGCTTCCAGCGCGCCGCCTTCATCATGGGCTTCGCCTATTACCTCGAGCTCATCATCTGGTTCTACGCCATCCGCCACATCGAGGTGTCGGTGGCGAGTTCGGTCACCGTGCCCGCCCCCGCCGTCACCATGCTGATCGCGGTCACCCTGCTGGGCGAGGACGTGGCGCGCTACCAGGTAATGGCCATGATCGTGATCGGCGGCGCCATGTACGGGCTGCTGTTCGCGGGAAAGCTGGCGCGCGCCAGCCGGAGCGGGACCCCCGTGCCCCAGGGATTGCCCGGCCGGAAGCGCCCCTAGGGTCTGATCTCCACGGAATTTACCTCATTATTTCAGATACATACCTAACGCTTGCAATTCATAAGCTTGCTTATTATATGCTTGGCTAGTGAATGAGAAAGGCCGTGAGCGAGCCACGATGAGCGCGGGCAAAGAGACCATCGGATTCCTGCTGCACGATTCCGCGCGGCTGCTCAAGCGCGACTTCGAGCGGCGCGCCCGCGTGCTCGGCCTGACCCGCGCCCAGTGGCAGACCCTGTTCCACCTGGCGCGCAACCAGGGCTGCAACCAGGCGGCCCTCGCCGACGTTCTGGACGTGGAGCCGATCACCCTCGCGCGCCAGATCGACCGCCTGGAAGCGGCCGGCCTGGTCGAGCGCCATGCCGACCCGGATGACCGCCGCTGCCGGCTGCTGTTCCTCGGCGCCGGCGCCTCGCCGATCCTGGAGCAGATGGTGGCGCTCGGCGGCCAGACCCGCGAAGTGGCCCTGGCCGGCCTGGACGAGGCGGAGCGCGCGCAGCTGGCGAGCCTGCTCACCCGCGTGCGCGCCAACCTCGCCACCCGCGAACCCAACGACAGCAATTCGGCGCCGCAGGACGCGGCGCCCACGACCGAGAAGAAGACGAGCCATGCCTGACGGATCGCACCCCCACACCAAGAGCGAGACGGAAGCCGCGCCGCGCCCGTCGCGCAAGCGCTTCCTCCGCCGCACCCTGATGACCCTCGGCCCGCTTGTGGTCGCCGTGGTCGCCGGCGGCATCTACCTCAATGGCGGCCGCTATGCCGGCACCGACAACGCCTATGTCCACACCCACATGGTCACGGTCAGCGCCGACATTTCCGGCCGCGTCGTCACGCTCAACGCGCATGAGAACCAGCATATCGCCGCGGGCGACGTTCTGTTCCAGCTCGACCCCGAGCCGTTGCAGATCGCCGTCGACCGCGCGCGCGCCAATGTGGAGGCGGCGAGGAACGAGATCGCCGGACTCAAATCCGCCTATGGCCAGCGCCAGGAGGACCTGAAGGCGGCGGAATCCACCGCCGGCCTCACCCAGCGCGAATTGAAGCGGCGCGAGAAGCTGGTCGCCGACAAGATCATCTCGCAATCCGACTACGACGAGGCGCGCAACAACTACGACGTCGCCTCGCGCCAGGTGGCCGGCATCCACCAGGACATGGACCGCATCATCTCCGAGCTCGGCGGCGACCCCAACATCGACCCCGAGCAGCATCCGAAATACCGCGCCGCGCAGGCCGCCCTGGACCAGGCCGAGCTCGACCTGCGCCACGGCACGGTGCGGGCGCCGACCGCCGGCGTGGTCGCCCAGGTCGACAACCTGCGCCCCGGTGACTACATCACCGCCGGCGCGCCGGTGTTCAACATCGTCAGCGACAACGACGCCTGGATCGAGGCCAATTTGAAGGAAACCGACCTCACCTATGTGAAGCCGGGCCAGAAGGCCGAGATCACCATCGATGCCTACCCCGGGCAGACCTTCACCGCCGTGGTGGACAGCATCGGCATGGCGACCGGCGCCGAGTTCAGCGTGCTGCCGGCGCAGAATGCGAGCGGCAACTGGGTCAAGGTGGTGCAGCGCATCCCGGTCCGCCTGCACGTGACCGACGCCCCGCAGGACGCCGTGCTGCGCGCCGGCATGAGCGCCGTGGTCGACATCGACACCGGCCATCGCCGCGAGCTGCTGGGCGTGCTGAGCCACGCGCTGGCCTGGGACGCGCCGGCGGAGTAGTGGCCGTGCTCCCGGCTCCAGCATTCGTCCACCTCGGATCCCCCTCCCCCAAGCTTGGGGGAGGGTTCGGGTGGGGGTTGGATGACGGACTCGATTTGTGCGCGGATGGACCGAGCCGCGCCCCCTCCCTGGCCCTCCCCCGTCTCGGGGGAGGGGAGCAATAGGCAACCGGCCCTATGTCCGCTCGTTCCTCCACCTCCGCAACCCCAGAACGCCAGACCCATCCGGGGCTGGTCGCCATCTCGGTGATGCTGGCGACCATCATGCAGGCGCTGGACACCACCATCGCCAACGTCGCCCTGCCGCACATGCAGGGCAGCCTGTCGGCGACGCAGGACCAGATTTCCTGGGTGCTGACCTCCTATATCGTCGCCGCCGCCATCACCATGCCGGCGACCGGCTTCGTCGCCGCGAAGATCGGCCGCCGTCGCCTGCTGCTGATCTCCATCGGCGGCTTCATCGTCACCTCGATGCTGTGCGGCCTTGCACTCTCGCTGGAGCAGATGGTGCTCTATCGGCTCTTGCAAGGCGTCTTTGGCGCCTCGCTCGTGCCGCTCTCCCAGGCCGTGCTGCTCGACGCCTATCCGAAGGAGAAGCACGGCTCCGCCATGGCCATGTGGGGGGTCGGCGTCATGGTCGGCCCGATCCTGGGCCCGACCCTGGGCGGCTACCTCACCGACAATTTCGACTGGCGCTGGGTGTTCTTCATCAACCTGCCCTTCGGCCTGCTCGCCTTCGCCGGCGCCTTCGCCTTCGTGAGCGAATCCACGCGGCAGGCCAAATTGCGCTTCGACGCGATGGGCTTCCTGTTCCTCGGCTTCGCCATCGGCGCCCTGCAGATGATGCTGGACCGCGGCGAGCAGGTGGATTGGTTCGGCTCGCTCGAGATCGTCGCCTATGCGGTGACCGCCGGCCTCGCCTTCTACCTGTTCGTCGTCCACATGTTCACCCACGAACGGCCCTTCCTGGAGCCGCGGCTGTTCAAGGACCGCAACTTCGTCATCGGCACCAGCTTCATGTTCGCGGTCGGCATCATCCTGCTCGCCACCATGGCGCTGCTGCCGCCGATGCTGCAGCACCTGATGGGCTATCCGGTGCTGACCACCGGGTACGTGCTGGCGCCGCGCGGCATCGGCACCATGATCTCGATGTTCCTGGTCGGGCGCATCATGGGCAAGATCGACCCCCGCCTGGTGCTGGTCGCCGGGCTCGCCCTCGCCGCCCTCTCGCTGTGGGAAATGACCGGGTTCAACGCCAACACCGACGCATGGACCATCGTGCGGACCGGTATCGTCCAAGGCGCCGGGCTCGGCCTGATCTTCGTGCCCCTGAGCGCCATCACCTTCTCGACGCTTGCCGCCGATCTGCGCACCGAGGCGGCCGGGCTGTTCAGCCTGATGCGCAATATCGGGTCCTCGGTCGGCATCTCGATCGTCACCGCGCTGCTCACCCGCGGCACGCAGGTGAACCACGCGCAAATGGCCGAGCATGTGACGCCCTTCATGCCCGCGCTGCGCACGCCGGGCTATCCGTCGATGTGGTCGCTGGACAACGTGCATGGGCTGATGGCGCTCAATGGCGAACTCACCAACCAGGCGCAGATGATCGCCTATCTGGACGATTTCCGCATCCTGATGTGGGTCACGCTGGCGGCCGCGCCGCTGATCCTGCTGCTGCGCCGGAACAACCGCCCGGTGCCGAAGGAAGCGCTGGACGCGGCGGTCGAGTAGCCCTGCCAAACCCGCGCCTCGCTGAACCAGACCCAGCTTATCTACCTATAGACATTGGATATAGTCCTTGACGTGGAGTCTCAAAGGGTAGTTTATCCTAGGCTGATCATTCTGCTCCGGGCCAGGATGTTTGCAGGCCGCTCGGCCTTCGCTGGCAACACCGGAGTGCCCATGTCCGTCAACCGCTTGCTGGTTCTTGATGACGAGCCGACGACCGGCGTGTTCATCACTCGCATCGCCAGCGGAATGGGCTACGAGATCCTCGCGGTTTCGAGCGCTGCAGAATTCCTCGAGCAGGTGCATGCCTGGGCGCCGACCCACATCATGCTGGATCTCGGCATGCCGGGCGTCGACGAACTTGCGCTGCTGTCGCATCTGGCCGCCGAGAAATGCCCGTCGAACATCATCCTGATGAACAATGCCGACCACACGACGGTCGAAGCGGCGCGGCGGGTCGCCCTGGACCGCGGCCTCAAGCTGGCCGGCGCGTTGACCAAGCCGATGCGTGTCGCCGATCTTTGCGCCGCGCTGGATGCGGTGCGCCACGAGGGGGTCTGGTTGTCCGTGGCCGGCCTGTCCACCGCGATGGAGCGGGAAGAATTCCATCTGCACTACCAGCCCAAGCTCGATCTCACCTCGGGCAGGATCATGAGCTTCGAAGCTTTGATGCGCTGGCGGCATCCGACCCGCGGCGCGGTTCCGCCGACCAACTTCATCCCCTTCGCCGAAAGTTCGACCTTCATCGACCGCCTGACCAACTGGCTGACCGAAGAGGCATCGCGGCAGTTGCGCGCCTGGGACGGCGCCGGTCACCCTATGGATGTCGCGATCAACCTCTCCTCCCGCAATCTGCACGACGCACGCCTGGCCGAAGTATTGGAGGAACATTGCCGATCCAACGGCATCGCGCCGGAACGGATCACGCTGGAACTGACCGAGACCGCGGCGATGCATGACGCGGTACAGATGATCGACGTGCTGGCGCGTCTGCGGCTCAAGGGCTTCAAGCTGTCGATCGACGATTTCGGCACCGGCTATTCCTCCTTGGCGCAGTTGCATCGCCTGCCCTTCAGCGAGATCAAGATCGACCGCAGCTTCGTCGCCGATTGCGTCACCTCCGGCGAAAGCCGCAGCATCGTCAAGCTGGTGATCGATCTGGCGCATGCCCTTGGCATGAAGGCGGTGGGCGAGGGTGTCGAAACCCCCGAGGTCATGGACGTGTTGCGCGACCTGGGGTGCGATCAGGCCCAGGGCTATCACGTCGCCCGCCCGATGGCCGGCGAGGACGTGCTGCCTTTCCTCGAACGGCACAAAAGTTCTGAGTGGATGGGAAACGCCGCGGAATAGGCGATCGTCGGGCAGCCTAGAGCAAGCCCTTCGCCTTGGCGGCGTAGAGCAGCAGGATGGTCTTGCCGTCGACGAGCCTGCCGTCATCGATCATGCGCAGGGCCTCGACGAAGGGCACCTCCAGCACCTCGATCTCCTCGCCCTCGCCTTCATGGCCGCCGCCGGCGCCGACCTTCTCCGCATCGGCGAAGGCGGCGGTGAAGAAATGCAGCTGCTCGGTGACCGAGCCCGGCGACATATAGGCGGCGAACAGCTTTTCCACCTTGCCCAGGCGATAGCCGGTCTCCTCCTCCGCCTCGCGGCGGATCGCCGATTCGGGATCGTCGGCATCGAGCAATCCCGCCGGCGCCTCCAGCAGCATGCCGTCCGCATGGCCGCTGATGAAGGCCGGCAGGCGGAACTGCCGGGTCAGGATGACGCTCTGGCGCTGGCGGTTGTAAAGCAGGATGACGGCGCCATTGCCGCGGTCATAGGCCTCGCGCGTCAGGCTCTGCTCGGTGCCGTCCTTGCGGCGGTAGCGGAAATGATATTTGCGCAGCACGTACCAGTCGTCGCTGAGCGTCTCGACCTTGTCGATGGCCACGCGGTCGGTGGCGCGCGGCAGCCCGCTCATGCCCGCAGCGCCTTTTTCAGGATCCCGCCCAGCAGCTTCGCGGTCTCGTCGGCCTCCGGCACCATGCCGAGCAGATGCGCATAGCCGTGGCAGGTGCCATTGACGCGGTGCAGGCTCACCTGGGTGCCGGCCGCGCGCAGCTTCTCGGCATAGACCTCCGCCTCGTCGCGCAGCACGTCGAACTCGGCACTGGTGACCGTGGCCGGCGGCAGGTTGCCGAGATCGGGCGCGCGCAGGATGGCGGCCAGCGGATCGGTCATGTCTTCCGGCCGGGCGCAGTACTGCTGCCAGAACCAGATCATCTCGTCCCGCGTCAGGCCGTAATCGTCGGCGAAGTCGAGATAGGACGGCCGATCGAAATCGCAGTCGGTCACCGGATAGATCAGCACCTGGTGGCGGATCAGTTTCGGCCGCTCCTCACGCATCAGCAGGCAGAGCGCCCCGGCCAGGTTGCCGCCGGCGCTGTCGCCCGCCACCGCGATGCGGCTGCCGTCGAGGCCCAGGGTCGCACCGTGCTCGCGCACCCAGAGCAGCGCCGCGCGGCAATCCTGCAGCCCCGCCGGGAAGGGATGCTCCGGCGCCAGACGGTAATCGATGGAGAGCACGGCGCAGCCGGATTGCTTGGCGAGGCCGCGGGCCAGCAGATCGTGGCTGTCGAGGTCGCAGATCACCCAGCCGCCGCCGTGGATATAGAGGATGCAGGGCAGGTTGCGGTCCAGGCTGTCGGCATAGAGCCGCGCCGCGATCGGCCCGGCGGCGCCCGCCACGGTCACATCCTCGACGCGGGCTAGCGGATAGGGCGGATCGGGCTGCCGCGTCTCCTGCAGGGCCTTGCGATAGGCGGCCGGGCTCATGCTTTTCCAGTCCGGCCCGTCGGCCGGAAAGATCGCGTCGATCATGGCCTTGAGCGCGGGGGTGATCTGCTTGGCCGGCATGCGTGACTTCCGTTCCCATCGTTGCGGCGGTCGCGCAATTTGTGCAGCTTGCAGGAACGAAATCAATCCGCAACCCAGGGACGGAGCAGCACATGGCCATCATTCTGATCACCGGCGCCAATCGCGGCATCGGCCTGGCACTGACCCGCGCCTTCCTGGCCAATGGCGATACGGTGCTGGCCGCCCAGCGCGCGGCCAAGGCCGGCGGCGCACTGGCCGAATTGCAGCGCGATGGCAAACCGGTCGAGATCGTGCAGTTGGATGTCGCCAGCGAAGCCAGCGTGATCAAGGCCGCGCAGGCGCTGGCCGGGCGCCGGATCGACGTGGTGGTCAACAATGCCGCCATCCTCAACTCCTATGACGGCATCGAGAGCGGCGCGCATGACGAGGCGGCGTGGCGCGACGTACTGATGACCAATGTGGCGGGGAGCTACCTGGTCGCCGCGCATTTCCTGCCCCATCTGAAGGCAGCCAAGCCCAGCAAGCTCGTTTTCCTCACCTCCAGCATGTCGTCGCTCACCGAGGCGAATGGCGGCGCCTATCCCTACCGCGCGTCGAAGGCGGCGGTGAATTCCCTCTGCCGCAACCTGGCGCGCGACCTCAAGGGCGACGGCATCGCGGTCGCCGCCTTCGATCCCGGCTGGGTGCGGACGGACATGGGCGGTGCGAACGCCAGCATCACGGTCGAGACCAGCGCGGCGGGCCTGTTCAAGCGCATCCAGGCGCTGAGCCTGCAGACGACGGGCGCGATCGAGAGGTATTCGGGAGAGAAGGTAAGCCTGTAGTAACACGCGCTGCCGCGTCCACTCCGCCCGTCATCCCGGCCTTGCGCCGGGATCCATTGGGCCGCCGCAAGAGCGAGCAGGAATCGTGCGATTCTTCAGCCGTTCCAGCGCCGGAGGAATGGACCCCGGCGCAAGGCCGGGGTGACGATGGCGTTCATGGCTGCACCGAGTGACGCCGGCTCAATGCGCCTCCGCCCAGTTGTCGCCGACGCCTGCCTCGCAGATCAGCGGCACGGCGATCTGGCGGGCGGGCAAATGCGCCTGCTGCATGATCTCGCGCACCAGGGCGGAGGTTTCCTCGACCTCCTTCACCGGCACCTCGAAGATCAGTTCGTCATGCACCTGGAGCAGCATTTTCGCCTTCAGCCCGCGCGCCTTCAGCGCCGGGGGCACGCGGATCATGGCGCGCTTGATGATGTCCGCCGCCGTGCCCTGCAAGGGCGCGTTGATGGCGGCGCGCTCCATGAAGCTGCGCCGGGCCGGGTTCTTGTCGTTGATGCCGGGCATGTGGCAGCGGCGGCCGAACAACGTCTCGACGAAGCCGTGCTCATGGGCGAATTTCTTGGTCCGCTCCATGTAGCCGCGGATGCCGGGATAGCGGGCGAAATAGGCGTCGATATAGGCCTTGGCCTCGGCCTGCGGGATGCCGAGCTGGGCCGCCAGCCCGAACGGGCTGATGCCGTAGATGATGCCGAAATTGATCGCCTTGGCGCGGCGGCGGACCATCGGGTCCATGCCTTCGATGGGCACGCCGAAGACCTGGCTCGCGGTCATGGCGTGGATGTCGAGCCCGTCGCGGAAGGCGTCGCGGAGCGCCGGGATGTCGGCCATCTCGGCGGCCAGGCGCAATTCGATCTGCGAATAGTCGACGGAGAGCAGCTTGTGGCCCTTCTCCGCCACGAAGGCGTGGCGGATCTTGCGCCCCTCCTCCGTCCTGACCGGGATGTTCTGCAGATTGGGATCGCTCGAGGAGAGCCGCCCGGTCGAGGTCAGCGCCAGGGCATAGGACGTGTGGACGCGGCCGGTGGTCGGGTCGATCTCCTCCTGCAGCGCGTCGGTATAGGTGCTTTTCAGCTTGGAGAGCTGGCGCCAGTCGAGCACCTTGCGCGGCAGCGGATGGCCGGTATTGACCGCCACCTCTTCCAGCACGTCGGCGCCGGTGCCATAGGCGCCGGTCTTGCCCTTGGAGCCGCCCGGCAGCTTCAGCTCGTCGAACAGGATCTCGCCCAATTGCTTGGGCGAGCCGACGTTGAATTCATGGCCGACGATGCCGTGGATCTCCTGCTCCAGCGCGGCGATGCGCTCGGCAAAATCCCTGGACAGGCCGTGCAGCGCCTTGGCGTCCACCTTGATGCCGGCGCATTCCATGTCGGCCACCACCGGCACCAGCGGCCGCTCGATGGTCTCGTAGACGGTGAGCAGGCGCTCCGCCATCAGCCGCGGCTTCAGCACCTGGTGCAGGCGCAGGGTGACGTCGGCATCCTCGGCGGAATAGTTGAGCGCCTTGTCCAGCGGCACCTTGTCGAAGGTGACCTGCGCCTTGCCGGTACCGGCCACGTCGGTGAAGGAGATCGGCTTGTGGCCCAGATGCAGCTCGGACAATTCGTCCATGCCGTGACCGTGGGCGCCGCCCTCGAGCACGTAGGAGATCAGCATGGTGTCGTCGATCGGCGCCACCTCGATGCCGTATTTCCGCATGATGCAGAGATCGAACTTGATGTTGTGGCCGATCTTCAGCACCGACGGGTCTTCGAGCAGCGGCTTCAGGATGGCGAGCGCATCGTCCAGCGGAATCTGCTTCGGCCGCTCGCTGGACCCGCCGAGCAGGTCGCCGGTGGTGCCGCCGTGGCCGAGCGGGATGTAGCACGCCTTGCCCGGCGCCAGCGCCAGCGACACGCCGACCAGGTCGACGGCGATCACATGCAGCGAGTTGGTCTCGGTGTCGAAGGCGATAGAACCCTGGTCGCGCGCCGCGTCGGCCCAGCGCTGCAGCGCGGCCGCGTCCTGCACCAGCTCGTATTGGTCGAAGCTGACCGGCGACGTGGCGGCGAGAATGCGGGAGCCGCGCTGCGGAATCGCCACATGCTGCCGGAATGCCGGCGCGGCTCCGGCGCCTTTGGCGGCCGGCGCGCTTTCCGCGGCGGGCGCGGCGCTGCCTTCGCCGCCCTCGCCGCCATGCCGCGCCGTGACGCGGGTGGCCAGCGAGCGGAAATCGTTCGCCTTCAGGAAATCGAGCAGCGGCCCCAGGTCCAGCTTGCGGCGGTCGAGGCCGTGCAGCGGCGTTTCCAGCGGCACCTTGTCGTCGAGGGTCACCAGCCGCTTGGAGATGCGCGCCAGCTCTGCATTGGCCAGCAGGTTCTCGCGCCGCTTCGGCTGCTTGATCTCGCCGGCACGCTCCAGCAGCGTCTCCAGGTCGCCATAGGTGTTGATCAGCTCGGCGGCGGTCTTCACGCCGATGCCCGGCACGCCGGGCACGTTGTCGGAGGTGTCGCCGGCCAGCGCCTGGATATCGA
>JBGAGP010000035.1:0-32915 GCA_044226685.1 Dongiaceae bacterium | reverse complement strand
GACGGCAATCATTCGCCCGCCGTCCAGAGACGGCGCTACAGGTAGTCCACTTCCGTCAGCATGCCGGAGAGCATGTGATAGAGATTGTGGCAGTGGAACATCCAGCGGCCCGGATTGCCGGCGTCGAAGGCGATGGTGACGCTGCCGCCGATCGGCACCAACTCGGTATCGCGGACGGCGCCGGTGACGCGGGCGCCGTTCACCGCGACGACCTGGAAATGATGGCCGTGCAGGTGGATCGGATGCGACATGCCGCTGCGGTTGACCAGCTCCAGCTCGACCCGTTCGCCCGCCGCCACCCTGACCAACGCGTCGGGCGAAGCGGTGTCGCCGATGCCCCATTGATAGGTCATCATCGACCCGGTCAGCGCCACGGTCAGCTTGCGGTCCGCCGCGCGCGCGGGCAGCGGCTCGGCCGCCGTGTAGAGCATCGGCAGGTCGCGGGCGATGGCACCGATCGGCGCCGCCGCCTGCTCGGCGATCTTCGCCACCGCGCCGCCCTTGGTGGCGACGACGAGGCCGGTGCGGATCGCGTCGCCCTCGCGCTGGAACAGGATCGGCCAGGCGCCCTCGCCCGCCGGCAGGCTGATGCGGAGATCGGCGCGCTGGGCGATGGCGAGCGGGAAGCGGCTGCCGGCGACAGGCTGGATCGGCCGCCCGTCGACATCGCTGAGCGTGGCCGAAAGCTGGCCGAGATCGATCATGAAATTGGTCGCCGCGGCGCCGTTGATGATGCGCAGGCGCAAGCGCTGCCCCTTCTCCACCCGCACCACCTCGGGATCGTCCAGCGTGCGGTCATTGGCGAGGAAGGCGTCATAGGCGACGTCGTTCAGGTCCATATCGCCCATAGCCATTCCGCTCATATCCATGCCGCTCATATCCATGCCGGGCATGTTCGGATCCATTCCGGACATGCCCTGGCCGGACACGCCCTGGCCGGACATGTTTTGGCCCGTCGCGCCGTGGTCATGCGCCATGCCATGCGATAGCTGGGCCAGGATCTCGTCGGGATCGCGGAAGGTGAAATCGTGCAGCATGATCACGATTTCCTGCTCGTCGTTGCCGGCCTCCCGCGGATCGCGCACGATCAGCGGCGCCGCCATCAGGCGCTGCTCCTGCAGCGAGTGATGCGAGTGCATCCAGTTGGTGCCGGGCAGCGCCACCGGGAAATCGTAGTCGTAGCTCTGGCCCGGCGGCAGCATCGCCTGGGTCACGCCGGGCACGCCGTCCTGCGCGTTGGGCGGGGTCAGGCCGTGCCAGTGGATCAGCGCCGCCTCGCCGCACTCGTTGTGCAGGCGCAGCTGCAGACGCTCCCCGGCGTTCATCGTCAGCACGCCCCGCGCGCCATCGTGGCCCGCTTGCCGCTCGACGAGGCCGAACACCTTTGCCGCCTTGCCCTTCACCTCGATGATGCGGGTGCCGATGACCAGGTCGCGCCCGGCGTGATGCGCCAGGGCACGCCGCGCCGTGCCGAGCGAAAGCCCGCCGAGGACAAGTCCGCCGGTGGCGGCGGCTCCGGCGATCAGGTTGCGGCGTGACAGGCGAATCATGGCGCTGCTCCTCGGGCGGCGATGCAAGGATGCGGAATGGTAGAACCGGTGCTGCGGCCGCGCCAAGCGCCAAGGGCCAACCTTGCCCCGTGGCAGCGGCGCGATGCCGCGCATATCACGAAAATTTGCGCGATCAGGCCAAAGCGCCGGCGGGGCATCGGGGGCCTCATGCCAAAGCATGGGGCGGACATACCGCCGCGCAATCGACCGGCGGGCGTGTTTGGAGCATTCTCCACCCGTCAGCGCGAGGCCGATCCCGCTCCTCCTCCTCCCCAATGCGGCAGCGCGATGACGGATCGGGCCGCGCTGGACCCGACCAGCGGCGCGACGGCGCCCTGACCAGCGCAGCGGCCCGAGGGTTGCCGGTGCCGGGAAGCATCCCACCCGCCGCCGGCGCGTACCGGATCGACAGAACTGCGCCAGGATCGCCTTGTATCCCCCCGAGTCATGGCGACCTGGCATCGCGGGGCCGAGACCGTCGCCGCATTGCGGCATGCGCGATGGTTTCGGCCCCGATCCTTTTTTCCGCACCCGCCAAGCATGTTCGCCAGGCATCTTCGCCGCCAATCGTCACCCGGAACCGCCACAGGGAATCCGCGCCAGACATCAGATACGGGGCAGCGCGCAGGACAGCGCGCGGCGGATTTGCCGGTGGCGGAATTGCGGCCGCGCCTAGAGCGAGCCGCCGCCGCCTTGTCCGGTCGAGACCGATTGCAACAGCGACTTGACGCAGCGCTCGGTCGGCGCGGCCTCGGCCTTCACGTCGCGCGCTTCGACGTAGGCGACTTCCATGCGGCCGTCGGCGTCATAGAGATAGAAATCGACCACGCAATCGGCGCCGCTGTATTGCCAGATCTCGGCCGGCGCGTCCTTGCGCACCTGGCGCGGCTTGCCGAGCACGCTGGAGAGCTCGCGATCGGCCAGGCCGATGAAGGCATTGCTGTCGGTGCCGAGCACCGGTGCCGCGGGCTGGCTCTGCCGCGCCGCGTGGGCGGCGGTGGCGTCGGCGCCGGACTGGCAGCCGGCCAGCGTCGCCGAAATAGCGGCGAGCGCGCAGATCGTGGTCAGGCATGAAACCGGAGCCGGTCTTCGGCTCGAACTCATTTCGGCCCCCTCTTGCCGAAACCGGCGCCGTCGCGGCCCCCCATGGCCGTTGGCGACGCGCCGTCACGCGCACCTGCTTGTCCCGCCCCATCCCGACCGGCGCCCGTAATGGCTCCGGCCGGCGGGGCCTGGCGGCTTACGCCGCCACGTCGCTGGAGGTGGCGCTTTCCGGCAGCGCTTCCACGGTGCCGGAGATGATGCCGCCGCGCTCGACTTCGAGCTGGCCGTATTTGACCTTGCCGAAGACCTTGCCGGTGGCGCGCACGGTCAACCGGCCATGCACGGTGAGGTCGCCGTCGAAGCGGCCGCTGATGTCGGCGGATTCGATGTCGGCCGAGCCCTTGAACTGGCCCGAGGCGGCGATGTCGATGGAGCGGCACTCGTTCAGCACCGCCTCGACCCGGCCTTCGACCACCAGGCTGTCGCAGGTGCGGATTTCGCCGTTGAGGATGATCTCGCGGCCGACGATCAGCTTCTTGTGGTCGGCCTCGCCCTGGCGCGTCGCCGGAGCGGCCGGCTGGTCGCGGCGCTGGGTGAAGGCGGAAAGGTCAGGCGGCCGGCGCGTGACTTCCGGGGTGGCCGGGCGGGACACGCCGGGTGCGGCACCGGCGGCGGGCGCGTCCGGACGCAGATAGGTTTTCGCGGTGGAATCGGCCGCGGAAGCGGCCGGGGTGTCGGCGGCTGGTGTCACGTCCTGGTCCTTCTTTTTTCCGAACATCTTAACCCCTTCTGTAAGCGCTCAAGCGACCCGCCCCCTCATCGCGGCTGTCCCAAGCCTTCCTGCGACTGCTCATGGCCGGCCCTCCGAATCCCGAATCAGCGCCCGAGACTCGGCGCATGCGCACCTGTATCCCGCTGATTTACCACATTCTGAGCTATATGCACCATAAAAGCCGCGCCCAGCACGGGGGCGATCAGGTTCACGAAGGGAATGGTGAGGCAGACCGCGATCAGGATTCCGGCGACGGTGAAGGTGCGGAAGTGCTTCCGGTGAAGCGCCCGCGCCGCCTCGTGATCCATGCGGCGGAAGGCCACCATCTCGAAATACTCGCGGCCCAGCAGCCAGCCGTTCACGCCCCAGGTGATCAGGACGTAGACCGGGAAGACCACCAGGAAGGGCAGCGCCAGCAGGTTGGCGATGAGGGCGATGCCGGCCAGCTGCATCGCGTCGACCATGATCGTCCACAGCGGCAGATGCCGCGCCGGGCCCAGCAGCGGGTAGTGCTTCTGCTCGACCGCGTCGATCACCTCGTCGGCGAAGAAGCCGGCGATGGCCGCGGCGATGCCGGGGAAAATGAACCAGGCGATGACCATGGCCCCCAATGCGCCGCCGAACTGGGCCAGGCTCTCCAGCCACCCCGCCAGGCCCGAAAGCCAGCCGATCAGCAGGTAGACCAGCACCACGAACACGATATAGCCGAGGATGGCGAGGCCCAGGGTCTTGCCGATGACGCCGCGGATGCGCGGGTCGTTCATCTGGCCCAGGGTCTTGGCGACGGCACTGAACACAGAATTAGGCCTTTCCGAACAATGGGTTGGAACGACTCGCCCGCGACCTTAGGCGAGTTTGGCACGATAAGCAAATGGCCCCTCGGCGGGACCCCGGCAAGGCCGCCCGCCCCTCTCAGCGCCGCGCCGCCCACAATGCAGGGGGGCCTCATGCGTCTGCGGGGGTTGTTCCGTAACCCTTCCTGACTATACTCCGGCCGCTTTTTCCGGAACGGCAGCAGGTCTTCATGTCCGACAAGGTCATCGATGTGGTCGGCATCGGCAACGCGATCGTCGACGTCATCGCCCATTGCGACGAGGTTTTCATCAACCGGATGGACCTCAACAAGGGCGCGATGACGCTGATCGACACCGCGCGCGCCAACGCCCTCTATGACGCGATGGGCCCGGCGGTGGAGATCTCCGGCGGCTCCGGCGCCAACACCACGGTCGGCGTCGCCAGCCTGGGCGGCAAGGCCGCTTTCATCGGCAAGGTCGGCAACGACCAGCTGGGCGGCATCTTCCGCCATGACATCCGCGCCGTCGGCGTCCAGTTCGACATCGCCCCGGCAACCAGCGGCACGCCCACCGCGCGCTCGATGATCCTGGTGACGCCGGACGCCGAGCGCACCATGAACACCTATCTCGGCGCCTGCCAGGAATTGACCCCCGCCGATGTCGACCCGCACCTGATCCAGCGCGCCAAGGTCACCTACATGGAGGGCTATCTGTGGGACCCGCCGCTGGCCAAGGAAGCCTTTTTGAAGGCCGCGCGCATCGCCCATGACGCCGGCCAGGAAGTCTCGCTGACGCTCTCCGATTCCTTCTGCGTGCAGCGCTACCTCGCCGAGTTCCAGGACCTGGTGAAGAACCACGTCGACATCCTGTTCGCCAACACGGCTGAGATCCTGGCGCTGTGGCAGACCGACGACTGGGACGAGGCGGTGCGCCAGACGCGGCAGCATTGCGACCTCGCCGCCCTGACCCGCAGCGAGAAGGGCTCGGTCATCGTCACCACCGACGAGGTGCACGAGATCCCCGCCTGGCCGGTCGACAAGGTGGTGGACCTGACCGGCGCCGGCGATCTCTATGCCGCCGGCTTCCTCTATGGCTACACCCATGGCCGCGACTATGCCGCCTGCGGGCGCATCGCGTCCTTGGCCGCCGGCGAGGTCATTTCCCACGTCGGCGCGCGGCCGGAGACGCCGCTGGCCGAGCTCGTGCTGCAGCGTCTGCGCTAGGCCGGAGAGAGCGATGCACTCCTTCGGCCCCTACAGCTCCGGCACGCCGCCGACGAACGCCTAGCCCGGCGATCTCTACCGCCGCCTTTTCCGTCGCGCGCCGCCTGTAGCGCCGCGCCGCCACACCCGTTTGAAAGTTCGAAAGCTACCGTCATGAAGCTCCGCAACGTTGCCATCATCGCCCATGTCGACCACGGCAAGACCACCCTCGTCGACCAGCTGCTGAAGCAGAGCGGCGCCTTCCGCGCCAACCAGAGGCCGCAATGTTGCCATCATCGCCCATGTCGACCAGCTGCTGAAGCAGAGCGGCGCCTTCCGCGCCAACCAGCAGGTGGCCGAGCGGGTCATGGATTCCAACGACCTGGAGCGCGAGCGCGGCATCACCATCCTCGCCAAGTGCACCTCGGTCGACTGGAAGGGCACCCGCATCAACATCGTCGACACGCCCGGCCACGCCGATTTCGGCGGCGAGGTCGAGCGCATCCTCAACATGGTCGACGGCGTCATCCTGCTGGTCGACGCGGCGGAAGGCCCGCTGCCGCAGACCAAGTTCGTCACCACCAAGGCGCTGGCCTTGGGCATGCGCCCGATCGTGGTCATCAACAAGTGCGACCGCCCCGACGCGCAGCCGCACGAGACGCACGACGCGGTGTTCGATCTCTTCGCCATCCTCGGCGCGCATGACGACCAGCTGGATTTTCCGACCCTGTTCGCCTCCTCGCGCCAGGGCTGGGCGGTGCAGAACCTGGAGAATGACGAGCGCAAGGACCTGTCGCCGATGTTCGATTTGATCGTCGAACACGTGCACGCGCCACGCGTGCAGAACGACGCGCCGTTCTCCATGCTGGTCACGACGCTGGAATACGACAGCTACCTGGGCCGCGTGCTCACGGGGCGCATCCAGACCGGAATCGCCAAGGTCAACATGCCGGTGCGGTCGATCCAGCCCGACGGCAACGTCATCGAATCCGGCCGGCTGACCAAGCTGCTGTCGTTCCGCGGCATCGAGCGAATCCCGGTCGAAGAGGCCGAGGCGGGCGACATCGTCGCCATCGCCGGCCTGACCGAGACCACGGTGGCCGACACGATCTGCGATCCGGTGATCGAGATTCCCCTGCCCGCCCAGCCGATCGACCCGCCGACTTTGGCCATGACCTTCTCGGTCAATGACAGCCCGCTGGCCGGGCGCGAGGGCGACAAGGTCACCAGCCGCATGATCGGCAACCGCCTGATGCGCGAGGCCGAGGGCAACGTCGCCATCAAGGTGAAGGAGACCGAGGGCAGGGACGCCTTCGAAGTCTCCGGCCGCGGCGAATTGCAGCTGGGCGTGCTGGTGGAAACCATGCGCCGCGAAGGCTTCGAATTGTCGATCAGCCGGCCGCGCGTGCTCTACCGCGCCGACGAGAACGGCCAGCGCCTGGAGCCGATCGAGGAAGCGGTGATCGACGTCGACGAGGAATTCACCGGCATCGTCATCGACAAGCTCGGCCGCCGCCGCGGCGAGATGACCGAGATGCGCCCGTCCGGCGGCGGCAAGACGCGCCTGGTGTTCCACGTCCCGGCGCGCGGCCTGATCGGCTATCATGGCGAGTTCCTGACCGACACGCGCGGCACCGGCATCATGAGCCGCCTGTTCCACGGCTATGGCCCCTATCGCGGCGCGATCGAAGGCCGCCGCAACGGCGTGCTCATCTCCACCGAGCAGGGCGATGCGGTTGCCTATGCGCTGTGGTTCCTGGAGGAACGCGGCGAGCTCTTCGTCAATCCGGGCGAGGCGGTCTATGAGGGCATGATCATCGGCGAGAACAGCCGCGCCCAGGACCTCGAGGTCAATCCGCTGAAGTCGAAGCAGCTGACCAACATCCGCACCACCTCGAAGGACGAGGCCATCCGCCTGACCCCGCCGCGGCCGATCACCCTCGAATACGCGATGGCCTATATCGAGGAGGACGAGCGCGTCGAGGTGACGCCGAAGTCCATCCGCCTGCGCAAGGCGATCCTCGACCCGAACCTGCGCAAGCGCGCGGAAAAGAAGGCGGAAACGGAGACGGTGTAGGCGCAATCCCCTCCCCCGGAACGGGGGAGGGCTAGGGAGGGGGCAGCGGCGAACTCGATATTCGAGACCCGGCGCTGCAACTGCCCCACGCCAGCCCTCCCCCAGCTGAAGCTGGTGGAGGGAGCCGCGTCAGAAACCCCTCCCCCGGAACGGGGAAGAGTCCCGTCGGCAAAAGCCGACATACGTCGGCGAGGGAGGGGGCAGCGGCGAGTTCCGCTGCCGCAAGGCAAGAGAGAACGATGACCACCAGCTTCACCCTTCTCGACGGCGGCATGAGCCGCGAACTGATGCGGGTGGGTGCGCCGTTCCGGCAGCCGGAATGGTCGGCCCTCGCGCTGATGCTGGCGCCGGAGACGGTGACGGAGGCGCATCGCCGCTTCGTCGCCGCCGGGGCGGAGGTCATCACCACCAATTCCTATGCCCTGGTGCCGTTCCATATCGGCGAAGAAAAGTTCAGGGCCGAGGGCCGCGCCCTCGCCGATGTCGCCGGGCGCGCGGCGCGGCAGGCCGCGGCCACCGTGGCGCGGCCGGTGCGCGTCGCCGGATCGCTGCCGCCGCTGTTCGGCTCCTATCGCCCTGACCTGTTCGACGAGGTGCAGGCCCCGGAGATCATCCGCCCGCTGATCGAAGGCCTGGCGCCCCATGTCGACCTGTGGCTGGCGGAGACGCAGAGTTCGCTGGCCGAGGTGCGCTTCGCCCGCCGTGCGGTCAAGGAGATGCTGCCCGGCGACACGCGGCCCTTCTGGGCCTCCTTCACCCTGGACGACGAGAACGAGGATCTGTCGCGGCCCAAGCTGCGCTCCGGCGAATGCGTCGCCGCGGCGGTCGGCGCCGCGCTCGACCTCGGCATTGACGCGGTGCTGTTCAATTGCAGCCAGCCGGAGATCATGGCCGGGGCGGTCGACGCGGCGCAGGCCGTGCGCCTGGCGCGCCAGGATGGTGCCCCGTCACAGTCCCGGGCCCGCACCCTGATCGGCGTCTATGCCAATGCCTTCGTGCCGCAGAAGGACGAGGCGGCGAATGAGGGGCTGTCCGACATCCGCCCCGACCTGACGCCGGAGGCCTATGCCCGCTTCGCGCTGGCGTGGCACAAGCTCGGCGCCGACATCATCGGCGGATGCTGCGGCATCGGCTCGGAGCACATCGCGGCGCTGAAAGCGCTGCAAGGCTAGCGCCCCGGCACCCCGGCAAGAGCGCTACCGCATAGACGTTGCGCGCGCGCGTCGCCTGATTCACCATGCGTTTCCAGGCGCGGCGGAGTCGCGCCCACCAGGGGGGCGACATGGCGGATTCGACGGTGACGCGGAATAAGGACTGGATGTCGGCCGTCGCCGGCTATCTCACCCCGCGCATGCTCATCATCCTGGCCATGGGCTTCGCCTCCGGCCTGCCGCTGCTGCTGACGCTCTCGACGCTCTCCTACTGGCTGTCCAAGGTGGGCGTCGACAAGACGACCATCGGCCTCTTCGCCCTGGTCGGCACGCCCTACACCTTCAAGTTCCTGTGGTCGCCGATCATGGACCAGGTGCCGCTGCCGGTGCTGACGCGGCTGCTCGGTCGCCGGCGCTCCTGGCTGCTGCTGACCCAGGGGCTGCTCGCGGTCGCGATCTTCTGGATGGGGACCACCGACCCGGCGGTGGATCCGTGGATGACTGCCATGGCGGCCCTGGTCGTCGCCTTCCTGTCGGCCAGCCAGGACATCGTCATCGACGCCTACCGCATCGAGATTCTTGCCGGCTGACGAACAGGGCCAGGGCGCCGGCGCTACCCAGACCGGCTATCGCCTTGGCCTGCTGCTGGCGGGTGCCGGCGCGCTCGCCTTCTCGGACCATTTCTCCTGGCCGGTCGTCTTCAGTGTCCTGGCGGCAGCCATGCTGGCATCCATGGTCGTAACTCTGCTGGCACCAGAACCACAGGCACCGGCGCGCAGCCGCCAACGCGACTATGCGCTTTGGGTCAAGGAAACGGTGATCGATCCGTTTCTCGATTTCATGGCGCGCAGCGGCTGGATCGTGATCCTGGCCTTTGTTTTGTTCTACAAGTTCGGCGATGCGCTGGGCGGCACCATGGCGAACCCGTTCTATAACGAGATGGGTTACCTGGCGGCTCCGAGATCGCCGCGGTCAGCAAGATGTGGGGCGTCTGGATGACCGTGATGGGCGCGCTCATCGGCGGCGTGGCGGTCGCCCGCTGGGGCATCTTTCGCGCGCTGTTGATCGGCGGCATCCTGCAGGCCGTCACCAATTTCGCCTTTGCCTATGTGGCGATGAAGGGCGTGCCCTTTCTGCGCCATCGCCGCATGCTGGACGAAGCGCACGGCAGCTGTGCGCCGCCTTCCCCCATGACCTGCCGGCGCTCGCCGTCGCCATCACGGCCGACAACATCGCCGGAGGCGCCGCCGGCGCGGCGCTGGTGGCCTACCTCTCCAGCCTGTGCAACATCGCCTTCACCGCCACGCAATACGCGCTCCTGACCTCGTTCATGGCGCAGGGCCGCACCTGGTTGTCCTCGGGCAGCGGCTGGCTCGCCGACCATACCGACTGGGCGACCTTCTGGAGCCTGACCGCATTCCTCGCGATTCCGGGCCTGGCGCTGCTGTTCTGGATCATGCGCCTCTATCCCGACGGCGCGGCGGCGCAGAAACGCTGATGTCGCACCGGACGCCCCGCGTCGAGATCGAGTTCTGCACCCAGTGCCGCTGGCTGCTGCGGGCCGGGTGGATTGCGCAGGAACTGCTCACCACTTTCGACGGCGAGCTGGGCGAAGTGGCGCTGGTGCCGGGCACCGGCGGCGTGTTCGAGGTGCGGGCGGACGGAGCGACCATCTGGTCGCGCAAGGGCGAAGGCCGCTTCCCCGAGCTGAAGGAGCTGAAACAACGCCTGCGCGACGTCGTCTCGCCGGAGCGCGATTTGGGCCATTCGGACAAGAAGGGCGAGGAGTAGCCTCAAACCGGATCGTCACCCCGGCCTTGAGCCGGGGTCCACTGCGCCGCCGCAAGAGCGGTTGAGGGATGGATCCCGGGTCAAGCCCGGGATGACGGTCTGAGACGCCGCAAAGTCGATGCAACGCTCGCCGGCAAGCGCCGCTAGATATTCACATCCAGCGCGTAACCCGCCGAGCGCACGGTGCGGACCAGGTCGGCGGCGCCTTCGATGTTGATGGCCTTGCGCAGGCGGCGGATGTGCACGTCGACGGTGCGCGGCTCTACATAGATGTCGCGGCCCCAGACATGATCCAAGAGTTGCTCGCGGCTGAACACCCGGCCCTGGTTCTCGAGCAGGAAGCGCAGCAGGCGGAACTCGGTCGGGCCCAGATGCACGTCGACCTGGCCGCGGCGCACCCGGTGCGTCGCCAGGTCCATCGAGAGGTCCTGGTATTGCAGCACCTCGGTCTCGGTCTGCGGCTGCGCCCGGCGCAGCACGGCGCGGCAGCGCGCCACCAGCTCCGAGGGCGAGAACGGCTTGGTGACATAGTCGTCGGCGCCGACCTCGAGGCCGCGCAGCTTGTCGGTCTCCTCGCCGCGCGCGGTCAGCATGATGATGGGCGTGCGGCGATGTTCGGGCGAGCGGCGGATCTGCCGGCAGACCTCGATGCCGGAGAGGGCGGGCAGCATCCAGTCCAGCAGGATCAAATCCGGGCGCTGCTCCTTCACGATCAGCAGCGCCTCTTCGCCGTTGGCGGCGTCGATCACCCGGAAGCCTTCGCGCTCCAGGTTGTAGCGCAGCAGGGTGACCAGGGCCGCTTCGTCTTCCACCACCAGGACCAGGGGCTGGCCCTGCGCGTCGCGCGCGGGCAGCGCAGTGGGCCGTGCTCGATCAGCCATCGATGGGAACATTGGTCGTGTCGCCTTTCGGTCTTTCTTCGTCCAGGCTCCGGCCGTGGACCAGGTAATAGACGATTTCCGCCACGTTGGTGGCATGGTCGCCGATGCGTTCGATATTCTTGGCGATGAACAGCAGATGCGTGCAGGGCCCGATGTTGCGCGGGTCCTCCATCATATAGGTCAGCATCTCGCGGAAGACGCTGTTGTACATCTCGTCGACTTCCTCGTCGCGGCGCCAGGCGGCGCGCGCCGCCTCGGCATCCTTGGCGATATAGGCGTCGAGCACGTCCTTGATGATGGTGAGCGCCAGGCGGCTCATCCGCGGGATGGACGCCGCCGGCTTCATCGGCGCGACGGAGGACAGCACGATCGCCCGCTTGGCGATGTTCTTGGCGTAGTCGCCGATGCGCTCGATGTCGGCGGCGATCTTGATCGCCGCCACCACCTCGCGCAGGTCCTGGGCCATCGGCTGGCGCAGCGCCAACAGGCGCACGGTGAAGGCGCCGACCTCGGTCTCCAGGTTGTCGATGCGCTTGTCGTCCTGCACCACCTGCGCCGCCAGCTCGCTGTTGCGCCGGACCAGCGATTCGACCGCGCGGTCGAGCTGCGCCTCGGCCAGCCCGCCCATCTCGGCGATGACGTTGTTCAGGTATTTGAGCTCCTCGTCGAAGCTCTTGACGATGTGGTCCGCCTGTTTGTTCAGCATCGCGCCCTCGCCCCCCTCAGCCGAAGCGGCCGGTGATGTAGCCCTGGGTGCGCTCGTCGCGCGGGCTGGTGAAAATCTGCTCGGTGTCGCCCCATTCGACCAGGTAGCCCAGGTGGAAGAACGCGGTCTTCTGGCTGACGCGGGCGGCCTGCTGCATCGAGTGGGTGACGATGATGATGGTGTAGTTCTCGCGCAGCTCGTCCATCAGCTCCTCGATCTTCGCGGTGGCGATCGGGTCGAGGGCCGAGCACGGCTCGTCCATCAGGATGACTTCCGGCGAGACGGCGATGGCGCGGGCGATGCACAGGCGCTGCTGCTGGCCGCCGCTGAGGCCGGTGCCCGGCTGCAACAGCCGGTCCTTGACCTCGTTCCACAGGCCGGCGCGTTCCAGGCTCTGCTGCACGATCTCGTCCATCTCCTGCTTGCCGGCCGCCATGCCGTGGATGCGCGGGCCATAGGCGATGTTGTCGTAGATCGACTTGGGGAACGGGTTCGGCTTCTGGAACACCATGCCGATGCGGGCGCGCAGCATCACCACGTCCAGCTTCGGGTCGTAGATGTTCTCGCCGTCGAGCCGGATGTCGCCGGTGACGCGGCAGCCGTCGATCACGTCGTTCATCCGGTTCAGGCAGCGCAGATAGGTCGACTTGCCGCAGCCCGACGGGCCGATCAGCGCGGTGACCTGGCGCGACGGCACGTCGAGGTCGACGTCATAGAGCGCCTGCTTCTGGCCGTAGTGGACGCAGACCTTGCGGCTGGTCATCTTCGCCCCTTCGATCGCGCGCGAGGCGATCGCTGGGTTCACGCCGGCGCCGGCCGGGAGGGTCGCGATATCCATGCTCTTGTCCGTTCTTTCCAATGCCACTGCCATGACCCCGCCTCCTACCAGCGCCGCTCGAACCGCCGGCGGATCACCACCGCCACCGCGTTCATCAGCACCAGGAAGACCAGCATCACCATGATGCCGGCGGAGGTCCGCTCGACGAAGCCGCGCTCCGGCGCATCCGCCCACAGGTAGATCTGCACCGGCAGCACGGTCGCCGAATCGGTGATCGAATGCGGCACGTCGACGATGAAGGCGACCATGCCGATCATGAGGACCGCGGCCGATTCGCCCATCGCGCGCGCCGTGCCGATGATGGCGCCGGTCATGATCCCGGGCATCGCCAGCGGCAGGACATGATGCGACACCACCTGCTGCTTCGAGGCGCCGACGCCATAGGCCGCCTCGCGGATCGAGGGCGGCACGGCTTTCAGCGCCGCGCGGGTGGCGATGATGATGGTGGGCAGCGTCATCAGCGCCAGCACCATGCCGCCGACCAGCGGGGCGCCGCGCGGCAGGCCGAAGAAGCCGAGCAGCACGGCCAGCCCGAGCAGGCCGAAGACGATGGAGGGCACCGCGGCCAGGTTGTTGATGTTGACCTCGATGATGTCGGTGATCCGGTTCTTCGGCGCGAACTCCTCGAGGTAGATCGCCGCCGCCACGCTGATCGGCAGCGACAGCAGCAGGGCGGTCACGATGGTGAGGAAGGTGCCCATCATGGCGCCGCCGAGGGCCGCCTGCTCCGGCTCGCGCGAATCGCCCGAGGTGAAGAAGTTGACGTTGAAGGTGCTGGTCATGCGGCCTTCGGCCGTCAGCTTGTCGAACCAGGCGATCTGCTGGTCCTTCATCGGCCGGTCGGCCTCGTCGGCGTTGCGGTTGAGGTGACCCTTGGCCAGCATGTCGAGGTCGCTGGAGGCGAGCACCTCGAAACGCTCCGTGGTGCCGACGATCGAGGGATCAGCCAGCACCGCGTCGCGCACGACATTGCCGGCGGCGTTGGAGAGGAAGTCGGAGAGCGCGCGGCGGTCGGCGCGCGACGTCGCCTCGGGGAACAGGTCGCGCAGCGCGTTGCGCACCATCGCCTGGTAGTCGCCATTGGCGAGCGAAGCCGCCGAACGGTCGCCGGTGGGGTCGACCAGGGACGGGTCGATGGTGACGTCGAGGGCGATGCGGGTCTGGAAGAACGCGGTATAGCCCTGGGCCACCACGGTCACCGCCAGGAAGCCCAGCATGAACACGGCGAAGCCGATCGCCAGCACGCCATAGAAGCGGAAGCGGCGCTCGGCGGCATAGCGGCGGCGGATCCGCCCCTCGGACAAATCGGGCCGGCGCAGCTTGGCCACGCCATTGGCTGGGGTCGCTCCGGAGAACACGGCGTCAGTCATATTTCTCTCGATACTTGCGCACCACCCGGAGGGCGACGACGTTGAGGCACAAAGTCACGACGAACAGCAGCAGGCCGAGGGCGAAGGCGGCCAGCGTCTTCGGGCTGTCGAATTCCTGGTCGCCCACCAGCAGGGTGACGATCTGCGCCGTCACCGTGGTCACCGCCTCGAGCGGGTTGATGGTCAGGTTGGCGGCCAGGCCGGCGGCCATCACCACGATCATGGTCTCGCCGATGGCGCGGGAGACCGCCAGCAGCACGGCGCCGACGATGCCGGGCAGTGCCGCCGGGAACACCACCTGGCGGATGGTTTCCGACTTGGTGGCGCCGAGGGCATAGGACCCGTCGCGCAGCGATTGCGGCACCGCGTTCATCACGTCGTCGGAGAGCGAGGAGATGAAGGGAATGATCATCACGCCCATGATCAGGCCGGCGGCGAGCGCGCTTTCCGAAGCGACATTCAGGCCGACCACGCCGCCGATGTCGCGCAGGATCGGACCGATGGTGAGCGCCGCGAAGAAGCCGTAGACCACCGTCGGGATGCCGGCGAGGATCTCCACCAGCGGCTTGAAATAGGTGCGCACCTTCGAGCCGGCGTAGTCGGAGAGGTAGACCGCGATCATCAGGCCGGTCGGCACCGCCACCACCATGGCGACGGCGGTGATCAGGAGGGTGCCGCCCATCACCGGGATGGCGCCGAAGGCGCCGGAGGAGCCGACCTGGTCGGCGCGCAGCGCCATCTGCGGGCTCCATTGCAGCCCGAACAGGAAGTCGGTCACCGGGATCTTGGCGAAGAAGCGCAGCGATTCGAACAGCAGCGAGGCGACGATGCCGACGGTGGTGAGGATGGCCAGGCACGAGCAGGCGAACAGGATGCCGAGCACGATGCGCTCGACCCGGTTGCGCGAGCGCGCGTCCGGCGCGATCCGGCTGAAGGCGAAGGCGATGCCGAGCAGGGCGAGCCCGATGGCCGCGCAAAGCGCGCCGAGATTGCTGGCAGAACTCCAGGCCCGGTAGGTCTCCGCCCCGGCCTTGACCGCGGCGTCGGTGACTTGGCTCAGATCGGCGTGAGCCGCCGCCTGGCGCACTTCGGAGAGCAGCAGCGAGAGCTGGTTCTCGTCGAGCGGCGCCACGCGCTCCGTCGGCATCGCGGCGATGGTGGCCTGGGTGATGATCGCCGGCTGCACCGCGAGCCAGGTGAGCGAGATCAGCAGCGCCGGCAGGCCGCACCACAGGGCGACATAGAAGCCGTGATAATTGGGCAGCGAGTGCAGCCGGCGCAGATTGCCGCCGACCACGGCGAAGGCGCGGCTGCGGCCGAGGAAATAGCCGACCAGGCCGAGGCCGATCACCGCGATGACGATGGCGCCGGCGGTGGCCCCGGTCGAGCGGGTCATGCCGCCAAGCATGGCGCCAAGCTCGCCTTCCGCTTCCGCCGAGGCACCGGCGCCGAGCGGCTGCAGGCCGTAGGCGGCGAGCGTCCTGGTCTCGATCTCGGCGCGCTCCGCCGGGGTGAAGGGCACCAGTCCCTTGCCGGCGAGGTAGCCTTCGGCGCCCATGGCGCGGTCGCTCACCAGCTCGCGCACGAAGGCATCGATGGCGGGCAGGATGCTGCGATGCGCGTCCTTGACGTAGATGTAGAGCTCGCGCGCCACCGGATAGGCCTTTCCGGCGATGTTGTCATAGTCGGGGGCGACGCCTTCGATCTGCGCGCCTTTGATCTTGTCGGCGTTCTCCGCCAGGAAGGAATAGCCGAAGATGCCGGCGGCGGCCGGGTTGGCGTCCAGCTTCTGGACGATCAGGTTGTCGTTCTCGCCGGCGTCGATATAGGCGCCGTCCTCGCGCAGCTGCTGGCAGGCCGCCTTCTTCGCGTCGGCATCGAGTGCCGCGATCTGGGGGAAGGTCTCGCAGCCCTTGTCCATCACCAGCTCGACGAAGGCGTCGCGGGTGCCCGAGGTCGGCGGCGGGCCCAGCACCTCGATCTTCTCCGCCGGCAGCGACGGGTCGATCTGGTTCCAGGACTGATAGGGATTGGGGACGAGTGCGCCCCCGGTGGACCCTGGCTGCGGCACGTTCTTGGCCAGCGCCAGGAACAGCTGCGCCCGGGTCAGTTTGAAATCGGGGCCGGTCTTGCTGTTGGCGATGACGATGCCGTCATGGCCGATGGGAATCTCGGTGATCTTGTCGACGCCGTTCTGGGCGCAGGCCTGGACCTCGCTGTCCTTCATCTTGCGCGACGCGCCGACCATGTCCGGGGTCGCCTCGCCGACGCCCTCGCAGAACAGCTTGATGCCGCCGCCGGTCCCGGTCGCCTCGACCACCGGGGCGCTCAGCACCCCCTGCTTGGCCAGGGCCTCGGCGACGGTCGTGGAGAACGGATAGACGGTGGACGAGCCGACGATGTTCAGCTGGTCGCGCGCCTCGGCCGGGGCCGCGGAGAGCAGCGTCGCAAGACCGATCGCGATGATCGAAAGCCGCTTCATGCCCAACGCCACTCCTGTCCAGGCCGCCGCTCCTTGTCGGAACGGACTTTATTTCTTTTATATTACACTAGTGTGACAACCAGATGTGGGGGTGGGTACATCCGCCACCCCCACGCACTGGTGTGTTAGTTCATCGGCGACAGGGACATCGCCTTGCTGGCGACTTCCTGCTGCTTGCCCGGCTCGAGGGTGATCAGACCCTTGTCGGCGAGGTAGCCTTCCTCGCCCATGGCGCGGGTGGAGACGTATTCGGCGATGAACTCCCGGATGCCCGGGATCACGCCGACATGGGCGTTCTTCACATAGACGTAGAGCTCACGGGCGATCGGGTAGGACTTGTCCGACACGGTGTCGAAGGTCGGCACCACGCCTTCGATCTTGGCGCCCTGCAGCTTGTCGGCGTTCTGCTCGAGATAGGAGTAGCCGAAGATGCCGAAGGCGGCCGGGTTGGATTCGAGCTTCTGCACGATCAGGTTGTCGTTCTCGCCGGCTTCGACGTAGCCGCCGTCCTCGCGGATCGACTGGCAGGCCGCCTTCTTGGCGTCGCCTTCCAGCGCCTTCAGCTCGGGGAACTCCTCGCAGCCCTTGTCCATCACCAGCTCGACGAAGGCGTCGCGGGTGCCGGAGGTCGGCGGCGGGCCGAGCACTTCGATCTTCTCGTTGGGCAGGCTGGGGTCGATCTCGTTCCAGGTCTTGTACGGATTGTCGACCAGCTTGCCATCGACCGGCACCTGCTTGGCGAGCGCCTGGAAGATCTGCTTGCGGGTCAGGTCCACCGCCGGGCCCGACTTCGAGCTGGCGAGCGCGATGCCGTCATAGCCGATCAGGATCTCGGTGATCGAGGTGACGCCGTTCTGGCTGCAGGTCTGGATCTCGCTGTCCTTGATCTTGCGCGACGCGCCGGTGATGTCCGGGGTGTCCTCGCCGACGCCGGCGCAGAACAGCTTCATGCCGCCGCCGGTGCCGGTCGATTCCACGACCGGGGTCTTGAACTTGCCGGCCTTGCCGAAGCTCTCGGCCACCGCGGTGGTGAAGGGGAACACGGTCGACGACCCGACAATGTGAATCTGGTCGCGCGCCTCGGCGGCGCCGGCGGTGATCGCCAGACCCGCGAAAGCGGCGAGTGCAACGGAAATGCGCTTCATAGCCTCTCCTCCTGGTTGACGGACGGAAAGCGGCGACCCCAAAGCATCACCGGCCCGCCCAAATGCGTGGGCTTCTACCCGGCCGGAACCTAGGTCGTTCCGATGACAGCGCCTCTACGGTGATGTGACGATTTGATGACGATGCCCGCCCCGCGGCTGAATTCGTCGGGCAACAAACCCCGCTAAGCCCTTGGCAGAGGGCGAATTCCGACAAATCGGCGTCAGTTTGATGACATCGGTGGGCGTCACCCGCGGCGCCTGTCGCGTCCGGGAACCGGCGCAGGAGGCGGCGTTCGGCTAAAGCTGGGCTTCGATCGCCGCCTTGTCGATCACCGACCAGACCTGGGCGATCTTCGCCGCGCGGAATTCGTAGATCACGTGCTCGGCGAAGGACACGCGCCGGCCATTCACCGCAAGGCCGCAGAAGGTTCCCCTTGGCGCGCAGTCGAACCTGATGCGGCTCGCGACATAGGGCGGATCGGCGACCAGCATCGCGACATGGAAGAATAGGTCCGGGATTTCCTCGACATCGCGCTCCAGCATGACGCGATAGCCCGCGAGGCCGATGCGGTGATCGTTGTGGATGGCGTCATCGTGGACGAAGCGGCCGAGCTGCGCCCAATCGCGCCGGTTCAGGCAGGCAATGTAGTCGCGATAGAGGTCGACGAGATCGGCCTTGGTCATGGCGGCTGCCTCGCGCGATCTGCCTAGGACGCGGCGCGCAGCTTGCCGGCGCCTTCGTCGAGCGGCAGATAGACGGTGAAGCGGCTGCCCTCGCCCGGGGTGGATTCGATCTCCAGGCTGCCGCGATGGCGGTTGACGATGTGCTTGACGATGGCGAGGCCGAGGCCGGTGCCGCCGAGGTCGCGCGAGCGCGCGGCGTCGACGCGGTAGAAGCGCTCGGTCAGCCGCGGCAGGTGCTCGCGCGCGATGCCCTCGCCATGGTCGGCGACGCTGATGGCGATCATCGCCTTGGCCTGGCGCGCGCCCGGCAGGCGCGACTTGATCTCGACCGGATCGGCGATGCGCTCGGCCTCGACCGTCACCGGCGTGCCGGCGCGGCCGTATTTGATGGCGTTGTCGATCAGGTTCTGGAACACCTGGGTCAGCTCCTCGTCGTCACCGAGGACGCGCCCCACCTCTCCTTTCGGCAGCTCGATGCGCATCTTGCGCTCGGCCGCCCGCAGCGACAGCGCGTCGGCGACATGGCCCAGGATGTCGGCGAGATTGGCATTGCCCGAGGGCCTGGCATGCTCGTTGAGCTCGATGCGGCTCAAGGACAAGAGATCGGCGACCAGGCGGCTCATCCGCCCGGCCTGTTCCTGCATGATGCCGAGGAAGCGCTCATGCGCCGCCGGGTCGCCCTTGGCCGGGCCGCGCAGGGTCTCGATGAAGCCCATGAGTGTCGCGATCGGCGTCTTCAACTCGTGGCTGACATTGGCGATGAAGTCGCTGCGCAGCCGTTCGAGCCGCCGCGCCGCGCTGTCGTCGCGCAGCGCGATCAGCGCGCGCTCGGCCCCCAGCCGGCGCAGGTCGGCGATCAGCAGGCGGTCCTGGCCGACCGGCGTCTCGATGCCGTCGACCGCCGCGGCGCCGGCGATCACCTGGTCCAGCGCGTCGATCAGCGGCGGATGGCGCAGCACGCCGAGCAGCGAGCGGCCGATTGCCGCCTCGCTCAACAGCGCGCGGGCCCCTTCATTGGCCCAGCGGATGTCGCGCTGGCGGTCGACCACCAGCACGGCAAGGGGCACCGCCTCGAGCACCGCATAGGAATCCGTTACCTTTGGTTCCGTCGCATTTGCCGCCGGCTGCGGGATTTCGGCGGTTGCGATGCCGGAATCGGCCCGGCCGCGCAGCGCAAGCCAGCCTGCAGCCGTCGTCAAACCGGTGCCGCCGATGCCGATCGCCGCCAGCCAGGCCGGATCGCCACCGGCGGTCCAGCCCACCGCCGCGAGCAGCCCCGCCCAGATCACGAGGTTGTAGGCGAGCAGGACAAGGAAAGGCTTCGGCAAGATCACCACTTTCCGGCATAATTCGACCGCGTCGGCCGTGGGGGCAAGCGGGGCGGGAGCCTCCGGCGGTCCGGCGCGTTGTCACTATACTCAGATTTCCCCACAGACGGATGAGTGTCATGAAAAGATCAAGACTGGGAGTAAACCTGCTCGCCGGCCTCGCCTTGACGGGCGGCCTGGCGGCAGGGTTGGCCGGTGCCGCCTCGCACCCGGCCCTGGCGGAGGAGAGCACCTATCAGCCCTGGGGCGGCGGCAGCCAGGCGCAGGCCAACCAGACCAGCGACCAGAAGCTGCAGAAGCTGGTCACCGATCTCAATGCCCTGATCAAGAAGGCGGAGGATGCCAATGCCGCCGATCCGAACTTCCTCGCCGACCTGAAGAAGCTGTCGGCGCAGTATCCGGTCGCCGCCGCGGTGGCCGCGCTGGGCGGTCCCGGCGTGGTCTTCCTCTACGACAATTTCGCCGACGGCAACTACACCGCCAATCCGGTGTGGAAGGTGAGCGCCGGCACCTGGAAGGTCGACACCAAGGGCTCGACCATCGGCCTCTCCAGCACCATCGGACAGGCCGCCAGCAACAAGGTCACCGGCAACGACGTGCTGAAGGCGATCCTGGGCGTGCAGCAGCAGGAGCAGCCGGCATCCACCTATGCCTCGATCTACACCGCCGTGCCGATGTCGAACGTGTTCAAGATGTCGATGAAGTTCGTCTCCGGCAACACCAACGGCGCGCTCAACATCGGCCCCTACCAGGGCGCTGCGGCCAGCAGCGCCTATCGCCTGGTCTATCAGCCGGGCAACGAGGTCGGCTTCGTGCTGCAGCGCGTGGTCGGCAACCAGGTGACCCAGATCGGCGCCTATAACGATCCGGTCAACCTGGAGGACGGCAAGGTCCATGAGCTGAAATGGCAGCGCGAGCCGACCGGCAAGATGCGGGTCTATCTCGACAACCAGCAGCTCATCATCGCCACCGACACCAAGATCGCCGGCAATCTCGACGGCTGGCTCAACATCAACCAGGGCGGCAGCTACTGGATCCGCGAGATCAAGGTCGAGGGCATGTAGTCGACGGCCGCCATCGTGGCGCCCTGTCATGACGCCACAATGGTCGTGGCGCCACGATGGTCATGGCGCCGCGATGGCGGCGCTCTAGCGGCGCCCGGCTTCGAGGGCCGCGCGCAGCTTGGCGGCAAGCTCGTCGCGGCGATACGGCTTGCTCAGCACCGGGAATTGCACATCGTCCTGGCTGCGCTGCAGGACTGAGGCTTCGGTATAGCCGGAGGTCAGCAGCACGCGCAGCCCAGGACGCAGGCGCAAGGCCGCGCGTGCCAGCTCCAGGCCGGACAATCCGCCGGGCATCATCACGTCGCTGAACAGCAGATCGAAACTCCGCCCGCTCCCGAGCATCGCCAGCGCCTCGGCGCCGTTCCTGGCCGAGCTGACGGCATAGCCCAGCGCGCCGAGCTCGCTCTCGACATGGCTGCGCACCAGGTCGTCATCTTCCACCACCAGGATCGCCTCCCCGGTTCCCGGCCGGATTTCGCGCGCCGGTTCGCGACCGCCGCTGGCCGCGGCGCCGGAGCGCGGCAGATAGAGCTTCACCGTGGTGCCGGAGCCGATCTCGGAATAGATCTTCACATGGCCGCCGGACTGCTTGACGAAACCGTAGACCATGCTGAGGCCGAGACCGGTGCCTTTGCCGACCTCCTTGGTGGTGAAGAACGGCTCGAAGGCCTGGGCCAGGATTGTGGGCGCCATGCCGGTTCCGCTATCGGCGACCGCGACCATGACATAGTCGCCGGCGGCGACATCGTCCGCGTCGCCGGCGAAGATCCCGTCGAGATGCACATTGCCGGTTTCGATCGACAATTGCCCGCCGGAAGGCATCGCGTCGCGGGCGTTGATGACCAGGTTGAAGATCGCGATCTCCATCTGGGTCGGATCGACCAGCGCCGGGGCGAGATCCGCCGCCAGCATCAGGCGCAGATCGATCCCTTCACCGAAGGTACGGCGCAGCAGGGTCTCCATTTCCAGGATGTGATGGTTGACGTCGATGGATTTCGGCACCAGAGGCTGCTTGCGGGCGAAGGCCAGCATGCTGCGGGTCAGGCTGGCGCCCCGCTCGGCCGCGGCGATCACCAGGCCGGCGCGTTCGCTGACGGACGGATTGTCCGCAGACTTGGCCGCGATGTCCTCGGCGCAGCCGAGGATGACGGTCAGCATGTTGTTGAAGTCGTGGGCGACACCGCCGGTCAGCTGGCCCATCGCCTGCATCTTCTGCGTCTGGTGGAATTTCTCGTTCAGCTCCTTGATATCGCGGCTCTGGCGCTCGAGGGATTCGGCGGCGCCGTTGAGAACCCGCATCAACCCGCCCAGTTCGTTGCCGGGATAGGGCGGCGCAATGCGCGCACCCTGTTCGCCGGCGCCGAGGCGCTGCGCCATCGCGACGATGCGGGAAATCTGCCGGCGGATGCCGAGCTCGGCCTGCAGCCAGACGCCGAGGAACAACAGCAACGCGATCATGGCAAGGGTGGCCATGTCCTCGACCAGGCGATCGTTCGCCGGCGCCACCAGCGCGCTTTGCGACTGCCCGACCAGAACGCGGAGGCCAGCCGCGCGCATCGCCCCGACGCGGTCGACCGCCCAGATCTGGCGGGTGCCGTCGATGCCGGTCACCTCGCCGGAGCCGCCGTCGATATGCGCGGAGATGAAGTCGAATAGCGGCTGCCCCTTCAGCGAGGTGCCGCGATACGTGCTCCGGGTCGCCGCCGGCGACCACGCCATCACGTTGCCGTCGAGATCCACCAGCAGGATTTCGAGGCCGTCCTGGCCGCGGTCGGTGACGAACTTCTCCAGATTGAGCGAGGCGAGCAGCACCGACTTCAGCTCGCCCGCCGCACCACGTACGGCATAGGCAACCTGCAGCACGGCGATGCCGGTCAGGCGGCCGAAGACCGGCTGCAGCGCGACATCCTGCCCGCCCGACACCTGCTGGAAGTATTTGCGGTCCCTGAGGTCCAGGTTGCGGCCGGTCTGGATGGAATCGCAGAACAGGCTGCCATCCGGATTGATGGTCAGGATGCCGGTGTATTGCGGATGCTCCTGCAGCACCGCGGCCAGGAATTCGGAGCAGGCAACGCGATCGGTCGTGTCCAGGTCGCGGGCCCGCGCCAGGCCATAGAGCAGCTGCACGCTGCCCAGGACCTTTTCGTTCAGCGTGGTCGCGAGGTCGTTGGCCTTGCCCGACAGGCTGCCGATGGCGACCTCGACCTGCTTGCTGCGCTCATTGAAGAAGCGCAGGCCGATGAGGAAGGCCGGCAGCAGCACCGCAAGCGCGACCAGCAGCAGGAGTCGATTGCGCAGGCTCACGCGCGCCTGCCCAGGGCGGATAGATCCAAAACGGGCCGGCCAATCGCGGCTCGAACGCGCCGCGCCGTCACGCCGGCCGCTCCGCCAGGCATTCGTCGACCAGCGCCAGCAAGGTGGCGCCGCCGAACGGCTTGCGCAGGACCTTGGTCGCGCCGAGCGCCGCGGCGGCCTGCAGGAAATCCACCTTTCCGGTGTTGCCGCCGCTGATGGCGATGATGGGCGTCGTCAGCTTGGCCTTGCGGATGGCCATGATCGTTTCGATGCCCTCCTGCGCCGGCATCACGATGTCGGTCACGATCAGGTCGGGCAGCAGTTCAAGGGTCAGGCGCAAGCCCTGCGCGCCATCGGCCGCGACGGTGACGGCATGGCCGGCCTCGCTCAAGGTAATCCGCATCGTCTCGCGGACCAACGCTTCGTCATCGATCAGAAGAATCCGCGCCATGGTCCTGCCGGTCTCATTTCCGCTACGAAGAATACAGGCGTGTGCGCCCCCGGTGAGCAGAGCCTCAAGATGACGGCAATGGCGGCGCGCGACAATCCCGGGCCGTGAAGCGATTCGATGGCGGCCGCGCGTCGGGCTGTGGAATGTGCCCGGAAAGCAACGCTCGGCGCCGCGCCATTGCGGATCAAAATACTTCCATAACGGACTATGGCAGCAGATCCTCGATGTCCTCGGTCTTGCCGGGGCGCAGGATATCTGGCGTGGTCCCTGCCGTTGTCGGCTGGGCGGTCGCCGCCAGTTGCACGATGACCGGATCGCCGAGCGTCGCGCCGTCGGAAATCTGCCAGAAGCGCCAGTAGAGCGCATCGACCAGCGGCCGGCTCGAGCGATCGACGGCCTGATAGAGGCCGGTGAGCGCGGTGCGATAGGCCGCCTGCGACTCGGTCGCCAGCTTGCGCAGCTGCTCCCATGCGGCGCGGCCGGCGGGATCGGCGGGCGGCGCGCCGGTGCTTTCCGCCGCAGCCTGGCGCGCCAGCCAGATTTCCCGCGCCAGGGCATGCAGCGCGCCGGCCTGCACCGTCGCGCGATCGAGCGCTGCTTCGCGCTCCGCCCCCAGCTTGTGCCGCGCCGACCGCAGCATGGCGCCGAACAGGCGCAGCCGGTTGACGAAGCGCTTGGCCCGGCGCGGCGTGGTGAGGAACGCGGCAAGGCCCGGCTCGACGACGCGCAGGGTCGACTTGAACGCCTTCGAATCGCGCACCAGCAGATTGGGCGGCACCGAGACCGCGCGGATCGCCGCCCAGACGATGCCGGCCAGCGCCAGCAGCCCGAACAGCCCGAGCAGGATCGGGCTGGCGCCGCTGGCGCGCAGATTTTCCCTGGCGGTGGCGGCGACGCTTTCGGTGACGTCAGGCGTCACGGTGCGGACCTCTCCCTGCGGTGGGGCCGCGCCGCCGCCTTGCACCACGACGGCGTTCGTCGCGCCCTGCTCGGCTTGCACCGGCAGCTGCTCGACCGGCGGCGAGAACGACGCGACATAGAGCGCCGGACCAAGCAGCGCGGCGAGGACGGCCGCCACCGCGGTGCTGCGCAGGAGCCAGGCCTGCCAGTCGAAGCGCGGCGCCGGATCCTCGAGGTGCTGCGGCCGGCTGGCCAGCGACTCCAGCAGCCGGCTGCGCGCCTCCGGCGTCATCTTCGGCACCGAAACGATGAGGTTGACCAGCTTCTCCAGGTAATGCTCGGCGAAGTCGCGCGGCCGGCCCTTGTCGTCCTCCGGCGAATCGAGGCCCGGATCGACGCGCTCCTCGCGCTCCATGGCGATGAACTTCTCGAATTCCTGGCGGATCGCGCGCAGCACATAGGCGCGGTCCATGCCGAGCACCACGTAGCAATCGGCGGAGGAGACCACGAAATTCACCGCCTCAAGCACTGCCGCCACGTTCTCCGGCCGGCAGCGGTCGAGGTCGTCGATGAAGATCACCAGGCGATAGGGCGCCAGCGCCGCGATGGTGGAGCGCAGCTCCTCGCCGAAGCCGTGGCGGAAGCTCAGCTGCTCGTCGAGCTTCGGGTTGCGGCTGGCCGGCAGCACGCTGGTCATCAGCTTGGCGGGGTCGAAATTCCGCGTGATCAGCCCCACCTGCTTCAGCCGGTTGAGCGGCACAAGGCCGAGCAGCAGGGTGATGACGGCGCCCAGCTTCAGCGACAGCAGGAGATTGGCGCTGGCCTCGATCAGCTGGTTGCAGTCCTTGTTGTCGTCGTCGCAGACGATGCCCTGGATCGCCACCACCGCGCTGCGCGCCTCGCTCTGCGCCGGGGTCTCGGTGGAGGAATCCGCGGTCTCGGTCTGCGCCTTGCCGTCTTCCGGGATCGACCCGGCGGGAACCGGCGGCGCCAGCCACAGCGCAAGCGAGCCGGAGAGCAGGGCGACGCCGAGCAGCAGCAGCAGCCAGGAGGTGAGAAAGCCGCCGATCGGCTCATGCGGCCGCAGCTTCTGCAGGGTCAGGCGCCAGCGCAGGCGCAGGCCCGGCCGGGTGAAGATGCCGGGGATGCCCTGGCGCCGGATATTGGACAGCAGCGAGGCCAGCAGATGCTCCTCGCTCTGGTGATGCCAGGCGTTGAACCACACCACCGGCATCTGGCGCTGGCCGAGCAGCTCGCTCAGCATCTGCATGACGCTGCTCTTGCCCGAGCCCCAGGGACCGGTGATGCCGACCACCAGCGGCGGCCTGGTCTCCGCGTTGCGCAGCAGGTTGGACAGGCCCTCGGCATAGGCGCGCAGGTTCAGCGCATCGGCGTCCTTGAGGCCGAGCGCGCGGTCGGACAAGCCCTTGCTCTCGTCGGCGTCGACGATCACCGTCTCGGGCGCGCCGGGCCGCACCACGAAAAAGGCGAAGAGCGGCCCGCTCAGCAGCAGCAGGTAGAACCAGGGCGCCGGATAGCGCGACAGCGTTGGCTGGAAGAAGCTCGCGCCGCCATCCTGGCTGACGAAGAGCGCGTTGCGCCCCACCGCCAGGATCGCCTGGGATCCGTTCGCCACGTCGATCGCGCTGAGCGCGACATCGGCGCCGATTGCGGCCGGCAGCGAGATGCGGGTCCAAGATTCGTCGCGGCTGTCGCCGCGCAGGATCGCCTGGGTCTCCGCGCCGAAGACGACCTGCCCGTCATCCGACGCCGCCAGCCCGCGCAGAGCCCCGGCCCCGACCAGGTATTCGACGGCCGGCGTCAGATCGCCGGTCAGCGCGCCGGTGGGGTCCTTGGGGTCGCGCGCCTGCAGCGAATAGCGCAAGGCGGCATCGCCCTGCCAGCGTTCCCAGGACGGGATCGGCGGCGTCGCCGGGCCGGTGGCGCCGAGGTCGAGGCCGAAGATGCCGAAATCGTGCCCGCGCAGCCGGTGGACCATCTCGGCGTCGAGGCCGTCATAGCCGATGGTCCAGGCGGCGGCGGAGTCGCGCCACACCGCCGGCAGCACCTCCGGCCCGTCGCCGATGATGTTGGCGACGACATAGATTCCCGCATTCCCCTGGGTGCCCGCGCGTTCGGCGCCGATGGCAAGGCCGCCGATCTCGCGGATCGGGGGTCCGCCCTTTTGCTCGACCAGCAGCATTTCCGGCGCAGCACGCCAGCTTTGCCCGCCCGTGTCGCTGCGATAGAGCGTGAATTGGAAACTGGCATCGCGCGCCGCCACCACCAGCTGCCGCCCCGCATCGTCGGCGGCGATCGCCGACAGCACCGTACCCGCCGGCAGGTCGGGCAGCGCCTGGCGCTCCCAGGTCCGGCCGCCATCGGCACTGTGATAGAGCGGGCCATAGCGGTTGATCACCCAGGCCGACTGGCCGCTCTGGTCGAGCGCCACGTCGGCGAGGTCGCCGAATCCGAGCTCGCCGCAGCCGACGGGCGCGGCGATGTCGAAGGGCGACGAGAATCCGCCGCCGGTCGAGCCGCTGTCCAGCGGTCCCTGCTGCTGCGGCGCCAGTTGCTGCTGCTGCAGTTGCTGCTGCTCGATTCCCTGCGCGGCGTTGGGCGCTTCGTTCGGAATCGCCTCCTGGGCGTTGGCGGCGGGAATCAACAGGCTGGCCTTGGATGGCGCCGCGGGTGCCGCCGGGGTCTCCGGCGCCAGCGTCGCCGTCTCGGCGCGGCAGGCGCTGAACGAATTGGCCGAAAGCGGCGTCAGGGCCCAGCCCAGCGGATCGGGCAAGCTGCCGCCCAGCGGCTGCAGGCTGAAATAGAACCCGGCGATCAGCGCCGCCACCCAGCCCAGCAGCAGCGGCAGCAGCCGGCGCCACAGCCGCGCCCAGTTGCGCCGCCCGGCGACACGGACGGCGGAAAGCGGTTCATCTTCGACCCCGCCTGTATCGGCGTTGGCCGATGCGGCGTCGGCCGCAACGGATTCGCCTTCCGGACCCGGCTTCAGCGCTTCGCCGGACGGCCCGACGCCCTGCGCCGCCTGCGCCGGATCGAACCCTTCCGTGGTTTTCCTGCTGTCCGCCACGCTTCCCCCACCCCTGCTTTGCTCATGGGCAGCATGCGATCGCGCAAGCCTGCGCCGGAAGGCGGAAAATGGCAATTGCCATGCGCGGTCGGCCCCCGACACACGATCCGCCGCCCACCACACACGGCGATCCGCAGCATCGCAACAATCGGCACGGGATCAGGCGAGGCGCGCGAGCTCGGCGCCGGCAACATAGCGTTCGAGCAGATCCACCTTGGCATCGGCGGCGGCGGCGAACAATCCGCGCGCCGTCGCCCGGTCGCCCAGCATCACTTCGCGCTCTCCACCGGCAAAGCTGGCGGTGCAGCGGAATTGCGGCGCATCGCGCCGGGCGAGGGATGCGAGCGCCGCGTCCCTTCCCGGCGAAGCGGCGATGCTGAGCAGGGTCGCGTCCGCAACCTGGCGCGCGGCGGCGACTTCCGCCTCGACATACGCATCGACTGCCATTGCACCGCCGAGGACCTTGCAAAGCGGGTCGTTGATGGGATCGATGCGCAATACCGCTGGCGTCTGCCCGCTGCGCAGCCAGGTCAAGAACAGCCAATGCGCCGGCAGCATGCCGCTCGGCACGATGGCGGCGAGGCTGGCATGATCCTGCGCCGCCGCGAACAAGGCGTGCGCGCGGGAAAAGTCGCCCTGCGCGAATGCCAGGGTCCCGGCCTCGAGCAGGACCTGCCCATCGTCCGGGCTTCGTTTCAGGATGGCTTCGGCGGCTTCTCGCGCCGCATTGAAATCGCCGGTGCGAATCAGTGCGGCGACATCGGCGGGATGGGCTGGCCCGCCGCATCCGACCGGCGCCAGCAGGCTCAGCACGGATGCGGCGCCGATCTTGCAGAATCGGCGCCGCGCAAGCGCCCTGGTCTCAGCGCGCATGGACTTCCCATGCGCGACCAGCGCGCATGGCCCCCCGCGCGCTTCTAGCGCGCATGCACCATCGTCGCCAGGGCGGCGAAGGCGGCGGCGGTGAGGATCTCGTTCACCGTGGCGCCGGTCTGCACGATCTGCACCGGCTTCGCCAGGCCGACCAGGACGGGGCCCACCACCGTCTCGCCCAGCTGCTGCATCAGCTTGGCCGAGATGTTGGCCGAGTGCAGCGCCGGCATGATCAGGATGTTGGCCGGGCCGTTCAGCCGGCAGAACGGATAGAGCTGCCGCATCAGCGCGTAGTCGAGCGCCACGTTCGCCTGCATCTCGCCGTCGTATTCGAAATCGACGCGGCGGCCATCCAGCACGGTGACGGCCTCGCGGATGCGCTCGGCCTTCTCGCGCGGCGGGTTGCCGAAATTGGAGAAGGAGAGCAGCGCCACGCGCGGCTCGTGGCCGAGCTGGCGCGCGATCGAGGCCGATTGCACGGCGAAGTCGGCGAGCTGCTCCGGCGTCGGCAGCTCATGCACCGAGGTGTCGGCGATCAGCACGGTGCGGCCGCGCGCCACCACGATGCTGAGCGCCATCAGGGTCTGGCCCTTGCGCTGGTCGATCACCTTCAGCACGTCGTCGAGGCAGACGGCGAAGCCGCGGGTGACGCCGGTCACCATCGCATCGGCGTGGCCGGCCGCCACCATGCAGGCGCCGAACACGTTGCGGTCCTGGTTGACCAGGCGCTGCACGTCGCGCTGCATCAGGCCCTGGCGCTGCAGGCGCTTGTAGAGCATCTCGCGATAGAGCTCGGTGTGCTGCGACACCGCGGCGTTGACGATCTCGAGGCCCGCCGCCTCGCCCAGGCCGGATTGCTTGATGGTGTCCTGGATGCGCTCGGTGCGGCCGATCAGCACCGGCGTGCCGTAGCCGGCCTGGCGATAGGCGATGGCGGCGCGGATCACCTTTTCCTCCTCGCCCTCGGCGAAGACGACGCGGCGCGGCGAATGGTGCAGCCGCTCGAAGATCAAATGCAGCGAGCCCGCCGCCGGGTCGAGCCGGGCGGCCAACGAGGCCTTGTATTCCTCCATGTCGATGATCGGCCGGCGGGCGACGCCGCTATCCATCGCCGCCTTCGCCACGGCAGACGGCACGCAGGAGATCAGGCGCGGATCGAACGGCACCGGGATGATGTATTCCGGCCCGAAGCGCAGGCGGCGGCCGGAATAGGCGGCGTCGACCTCGTCCGGGACATCCTGTCGGGCGAGCGCCGCCAGCGCTTCGGCGGCGGCGATCTTCATCTGGTCGTTGATGGTGCGGGCGCGCACGTCGAGGGCGCCGCGGAAGATGTAGGGGAAGCCCAGCACGTTGTTGACCTGGTTGGCGTAGTCGCTGCGGCCCGTCGCCACGATGGCGTCGGAGCGCGCCGCCTTCACCTCTTCCGGGGTGATCTCCGGGTCGGGATTGGCCATGGCGAAGATGATCGGCTTCGCCGCCATCGACTTCACCATCGCCTGGGTCACGGCGCCCTTGACCGAGAGGCCGAGGAACACGTCGGCGCCTTCCATCGCCTCGGCGAGGGTGCGCGCCTTGGTCTCCACCGCATGGGCGGATTTCCACTGGTTCATGCCCTCGGTGCGGCCCTTGTAGATGACGCCCTTGGTGTCGCAGAGGATGGCATTCTGCGGCGGCAGGCCCATCGCCTTCACCAGTTCGACGCAGGCGATCGAGGCGGCACCCGCCCCGTTCACCACCAGCCTGGTGTCCTTGAAGCTGCGCCCGGTCAGGTGCAAGGCGTTGATGAGACCTGCGGTCGAAATGATCGCGGTGCCATGCTGGTCGTCATGGAACACCGGGATGTCCATCATTTCGCGCAATTGCTGTTCAATAATGAAGCATTCGGGCGCCTTGATGTCCTCCAGGTTGATGCCGCCGAAGGAGGGGCCGAGGAAGCGCACCGAATTGACGAATTCCGTGACATCGCGGGTGTCGACCTCGAGGTCGATCGAGTCGATGTCGGCGAAGCGCTTGAAGAGAACGGCCTTTCCCTCCATCACCGGCTTGGAGGCCAGCGCGCCGAGATCGCCGAGGCCGAGCACCGCCGTGCCGTTGGAAATCACCGCCACCAGGTTGCCCTTCGCGGTATAATCGTAGGCGGTGTCGGGGTCCTTCTCGATGGCGAGGCAGGGATAGGCGACACCCGGGGAATAGGCGAGCGACAGGTCCCGTTGCGTGGTCAGCGGCTTGGTGGCGACGATTTCCACCTTGCCCGGGCGGCCCTGCGAGTGGAATAGAAGCGCTTCCTCTTCGGTGATGCGCGGCGTGTTGGCGGACATGGAACGGAAACGAGCTCCCCTTCGGTTACAGGCGCAACGATTGCGGGCGCAACGCGGCGCGAACCATCAGGCTTGCATGAATTGGTCCCGCTTGCAAAGGCCGGCCCCATGCTGCAGCGCCGCACGGCTCGTCGCCTCCAATGACAGCGCGAACATGCGCGTCGCCCCTCGCCGCCGCTCCCTCGTCACCCCGGCCTTGAGCCGGGGTCCATCCCGCCGCCCGCACCAGGCCCAACCATGGACCCCGGCTCAAGGCCGGGGTGACGGGATGGATCTTGGCCAGGGTGGTACGACCATCCAACGACAAGCCCGCGCATGAACGACTCCCCCCTCACCCCGCCCGAGCCGTCCTTCGACGGCGCCACGTCGCCGCTGATGACGCAGTATCTCGGCGTCAAGAAGCAGCATCCCGAGGCGCTGCTGTTCTATCGCATGGGTGATTTCTACGAGCTGTTCTTCGACGATGCGGTGAAGGCCGCAGCCGCCCTCGACATCGTCCTCACCAAGCGCGGCACCCATCTGGGCGAGCCGATCTCCATGTGCGGTGTCCCCATCCACGCCGCCGAAGGCTATCTCAACCGCCTGATCCGCGCCGGCTTCAAGGTCGCGGTCTGCGAGCAGGTCGAGGACCCGGCCGAAGCCAGGAAGCGCGGCAGCAAGGCGGTCGTCCGGCGCGAGGTCGTCCGCGTGGTGACGCCCGGCACCTTGACCGAGGACGGGCTGCTGGAATCGCGCAGCCACAACTACCTTTGCGCGCTGGCCGATGCCGGCAAGGAATTGGGCCTCGCCTGGGTCGACATCTCCACCGGCCAGTTCCGCGCCCAGGGCCTGGCGCGCGCCGGCCTCGCCGCCGCCTTGGCGCGGCTCGACCCGACCGAGATCCTTCTGCCGGAACGCCTGCTGGCGCAGAGCGACCTCTATGAATTGTTCCGCGACTGGAAGTCGGCGCTGTCGCCCTTGCCCAATGCGCGCTTCGACAGCGAGAACGCCAAGCTGCGGCTGCAGAACTTCCACAAGGCGGCGGCGCTCGACGCCTTCGGCGCCTTCGGCCGGGCGGAGATCGCCGCCGCCGGCGCCATCCTCGACTATGTCGAGCTGACCCAGCAGGGCAAGATGCCGCGCCTCTCCAACCTGGCGCGGGTCGCCGGCGGCGCCATCCTGGAGATCGACCAGGCGACGCGGCGCAACCTCGAGCTCAGCCGCACCCTCGGCGGCGCGCGCCAGGGCAGCCTGCTCTCGATCATCGACCGCACGGTGACCGGCGGCGGCGCCCGCCTCTTGGCCGATTGGCTGGCGGCACCTTTGACCGACGTGGCCGCCATCGCCGCGCGCCAGGACGCGGTCGAATACCTGACCAACGAGGTGCGGCTGCGCGAAGATATCCGCGGCACCCTGAAATCCGCCCCCGATCTGGAGCGCGCCTTGCAGCGCCTGGCGCTGGATCGCGGCGGCCCGCGCGACCTCGCCGCCATCCGCGACGGCCTGCGCGCCGCGACGGCGCTCAAGGCGCACTACGCCCTGGCCCGCTTCGGCGCGCCGCCGGCCCTGCTGCAGAAGACGTTGCTGGAATTCGGCAGCCACGGCGACATCGTCGACCGGCTGGAGCGCGCCCTGGCGCCGGAGCTGCCGCTGCTCAGCCGCGACGGCGGCTTCATCGCGGAAGGCTACCTGCCCGAGCTCGACCAGTGGCGGTCCCTGCGCGACGATTCGCGCCGGCTGATCCTGGAGCTGGAGGCGGGCTACAAAGCCGACCTCGGCATCGCCTCGCTCAAGATCAAGCACAACAACGTGCTGGGCTATTTCGTCGAGGCGACCTCGGTGCAGGCCGACAAGGTGAAGCAGGATTCCCGCTTCATCCAGCGCCAGTCGACCGCCAACGCCATCCGCTTCACCACCGTGGAGCTGGGCGAGCTGGAAACGAAGATCTCCCAGGCCGCCGACAAGGCGGTGGCGCTCGAATTGCGCCTGTTCGCCGATCTGGTGGGCGAGGTGACGGCGCGCGCCGAGGGCATCGCCAAGGCGGCGAACGCGCTGGCGCTCAACGACGTCGCCGCCGGCCTCACCGAGCTGGCCGCCGCCGAAGGCTGGACCCGGCCGAAGATCCTGGCCGA
>JBGAGP010000034.1:0-34050 GCA_044226685.1 Dongiaceae bacterium | reverse complement strand
CCCGGTCCCGGCAAGGATGGGAGAGCGCCGCGATGACCGAGAACGAGACCATCCCGCAAGCGTCGGGCGAGGCGCTGCGGCCGCTGCGGGTGCCGGCGGGGTTCAATGTGCTGCTGGTCGGGCCGCGGGTCAGCATCCTGCGCGACCCCAAGGCGGTTGCGGACCAGGCCCAGTGGCCGCTGCTGTTCGGGGCGCGCCGCAGCGCCTAGGAGCCGAGCTCCGAATCGATGACTTGGCGGGCCACGCGGCCGGCGAAGCCGGCGCGGGCCATGGCGGCGAGGTCCTTGTCGCGCGCCGCGGCGCGGGCTTCGGCATCCAGGCGATAGGGGCCGAGGCGGCGGCGGCGGGCGTAGCGCTTGGCTGCTTCCAGCTCGGGCTCCTCGTATTCCAGGGCGACGCTGTCCAGCGCCGCGCGGGCATCCTCGCCGCCGACGCCCTTGGCCGCGAGCTTGGCGAGGATATGGGCGCGCGAGGTGCCGCGATCGACCAGCGCGCGGGCCCTGCTCTCGGCATAGGCCTTGTCGGAAAGGAAGCCACGGCCCTCGAGCCACAGGATGGCCTGGTCGAGGGCGGCGATGATCGGCTCCGGGTCGTCGCCATGGAGCCGCGCCGACATCCGGATCTTGCGCAGCATCACCTGGCGCAGGCGCTGGCGCGACGCGGCGAAGCGGTCGAGATAATCGAGGGCGAGGCCCTTGAGGTCGGCGGCGGTGACGCGGCGCGGCGCCTTGCGCTTGCGGCCGGCAGAGGACGCCCCGGCCGGCGCTTCCGCCTCCGGCGCGATCTCCTGCAACGCGATGTGCGACGTCTGTGCCAACGTTCCCCGAAACGTCTGCTGCGATATGACCGTATGGTGACAGAAGCCGCGATTTTTGCCAAGCGCGCGGCATGGTGAACGCGCGGTTGACGACCGGGTGATGGCGTCGCGCGCTGCATCAGCATCCACACGCGTCACCCCGGGCTTGACCCGGGGTCCATCGCGCCGCTGCTGGAGCGGTGGGCAGGGCGCGCGTGCGGGGCCGGGAATCCGTGCGACGGCGGAATGGACCCCGGCTCGGAGGCCGAGGTGACGAGCGCGTTTGCTGCGCGGCCGTGCGCTCGCGCCCGGGATGACGATGGGGAGAGGCTGCCGCCTTGCCTCGCTGTCGCGGCCTCAGTATGGTCCGGCGCAATGTCCGATATGTCCCCCGACGCGACCGCCGCCACCCCCGCGATGACCCCCACCATCACCCTGGGCCCGCGCCGCTACCAGGCGGTGAACTGGGTCGGCCTGTGGACCCTCTATTCCAAGGAGGTGCGCCGCTTCATGAGCGTGGCGACGCAGACCGTGCTGGCGCCGATGGTGACCACCTTGCTGTTCCTGGCGGTCTTCGTCCTGGCCCTCGGCCATGCGGTGGATAGGGTCGGCGACGTCGGCTATATGAGCTTCCTGGCGCCCGGGCTGATCATGATGGCGATCACCCAGAATTCCTTCGCCAACACCTCGTCCTCGATCCTGATTTCCAAGATCCAGGGCAACATCGTCGATCTGCTGATGCCGCCCTTGTCGCCGCTGGAGCGCACGGTGGGCCTCGCCGGCGGCGGCCTCACCCGCGGGCTGGTGGTGGGCCTCGCCACCTGGGTCGCCATGCTGCCTTTCGTGCCGATGCCGATGGCGCATCCGCTCTACATCCTGTTCCACGCGCTGATGGCGAGCCTCATGATGTCGCTGCTGGGGGTGATCGCCGGGGTCTGGGCGGAGAAGTTCGACCACATGGCGGCGATCACCAATTTCGTGGTGACGCCGGCGGCCTTCCTCTCCGGCGCCTTCTATTCGGCCCAGCGCCTGCCGGAATTCTGGCAGAAGGTGGCCCATGCCAACCCGCTCTTCTATTTGATCGACGGCTTCCGCTACGGCTTCATCGGCCATGCCGATGGCTCGCTCGGCGCCGGCATCGCGGTGATGCTGGGGGCGAACCTGGTGCTGATCTGGCTGACCCACCGGTTGTTCGCGCTCGGCTATCACCTGAAGGCGTGAGCATGGATGCCCCCGCCGTGACGCTGCAACCCCCATCGCTGCGACCGAGGCGCTTCGGCCGGGTCAACTGGATCGGCTGCTGGAGCCTGCTGCGCCGGCAATTCAAGTCCGGCTTTTCCGACCTGCACTACACGATCCTCGGCCCCGTCGTTTCCAACGCGCTCTATCTGCTGCTCTTCGTCATCGCCTCGACCTCGCTCACCAATCTGGACCCGATTGCGCTGGTGCGCTTCATCGCGCCGGGCCTGATCTGCTTCGCCATCGCCGAGCGCGCCTTCGAGGTCTCCGGCGCCAACCTGATCTTCGAGAAGCACCACAACACCCACAACGACTGGATGATGGCGCCGCTGACCGCGACCGAGCGCGCCGCCTGCTACGCCCTCTCCTCGACCATCGGCGGCGTCGTCGTGGGCGGCGCGGTGGCCGTCATGACGCTGCTGTTTGCGCTGCCGGCGCTGACGCATCCCGGCGCGCTCATCTTCTTCGCGCTGGCGACCGGGATGATGCACGGCCTGATCGGCACGCTGCTCGGCATCTGGGCGATGAAATGGGACCAGTACACCGCGCTGCACACCTTCGTGCTGCTGCCGCTCGCCTTCCTCTCCGGCGTCTTCGCCCCGGTCGACCAGATGCCCGAGCTGGCGCAGACGCTCATCCGCCTCAACCCGATCTTCTATCTGATCGACGGCTTCCGCTACGGCATGAGCGGGGTGGCCGCCGCCGACCCGCTGCGTTCGGTGCTGGTGGCGCTGGCCATGAACCTGGCGCTGTTCCTCTGGGTGCACCGCTGGTTCCGCAGCGGCTACCGGCTGAAGAGCTGACGGTTCGCCAGGCGAGCCGTCCTCCCGGCCGCGCCCGTCACTTTCTCTCTCGTCATCCCGGCCGAGCAACGCGAGCGCCGGGATCCACCGCGCCGTCGCAAGGACGGGTCCGGCGGTGCACTGTCTCTGCGGCCCTTGCGGCGGATGAGTGGATCCCGGGGCAAGCCCGGGATGACGAGGATAGCGGAGCGCCAAGAAAAAAGGGGCACCGCGCAGCACGGTGCCCCTCTCTGCTTGCCGCCGGGTCAGCGCCGGCGGCGCGGGAAAGACGTCAGTGGATGTCGATCGGGAACACGATGCTGACCGACGGGCGGCGCGGATACACCACCACCGGGGCCGGCTGGTAATAGACCGGTGCCGGCTGGTAGTAGACCGGCGGCGGCGGGGGCGGCGCGTAATAGACCGGCGGGGGCGGCGGCGCGTAGTAATAGCCATAGGCCGGGCCCTGCGGATAATGCTTCCAGCGGTGATGCTTGTGATGGCCGTTGCCGTGGCCGTACCAATCGTCGTTGTCGGCGCTGGCCGGCGCGATCGCCGCCGCCAGCAGCCCGCAGGCGACGAGCGAGCAGCCTGCGAGCTTCGCGAGCGGCGAGCGGCGCTTCGTCTCGGTGTCGTTCGGTGTCATGGTCCCCACCCTTCCTTTACAGCGGCGCCGGCACGATGCCGTCGCTCGCTCTTGGGTCTACCAACACGACTGTAACGGCCGGGCGCGCGCCGTCCCCTGTGACCAAGCTGTGGCGGCAAGCTGAACGGCGGATGAACGGGAATTGAACCGGCGCGCGCATCGCGTTGGATGCGCGCGCAGCGAACCCGCGGGTAGCGCCGATGGCGCGGGCCTTTCCCGCGTCACGCGGAATATGGCGCGCGCGCAACTCGAATCATGAACGCCGCGCGCCGCGCGACCCGGCACAAGAATCACAGTTGCGTGAAAAAACACGCTACGCGTCGGTTCTAACGCGCCAGTTCAAATTCGAGCGCCCGGGTGCAGGCCTTCGGATGCAAGGGCTCGATTGCGCGGAGTCACGCGCGCAAAACGAACAGCCGCGTAACGGCGATCGCCGCGCGGCGTGCCGTGACCTTGCGGCGCCGGGAGCATTTTCCGCCGAAGTGGAAACCGGTTCGGCGTCGAAAATGCGACCAATCAACAGGAATGGACCGTGATGCGATTCATTCCGATCGCATCATGGTCTAGTCGATGTGGATGTAGTTCTTGCCGGCCGGGCGGTGCACCACCGGCATCGGGCCGCTCTTCGCCGGCGCGCCGGCGATGCGCACGATCAGCGGCTCGAAGCTCGGCCGCGGCGTTTCGGTCAGGCCGACATAGGTGTAGCCCGCCGGCTCGTTGAAGGCGCCGCTCGCGACGGCGGCGGCCTGCTGCCCCGCCGCCACGCCCTGGGCGTAGCCATAGCCGTAATTGTAGCCATAGGCGTAGCCGCGGCGGGCGTAGCGGTCGGCGCGGTAGTCATACAAAGGCACGCTGTAGGACGACGACCCCCAGGGCGGGCAGCCATAGGCGTTGCCGCTCGGCGCCACGATCTGCTGCGGCCGGGTGGGCAGCTGCGCCACCGCGAAATGCCCGACGCTGGTGGCGAAGCGCGGCTGCGCGCGGAACGGGCCGATTTGCGCCCCGGCGACCGCCAGCGTGGCGCCGCTATAGGTGACCGGTCCCGCCTTGATGGTGAGGGTGACGCCGGCCTGCTGGCCCGGCAGCACGTATTGCAGCGGCTGCGTCTGCGCCCCGGCCGGCATGGCGGCGCAGAGCGCGAAGCTGACCGCGGCCGCCCCGCCGCCCAGCACGCCCAGCCTCAACCCCTGGCCCAATCCCCGGCGCAGCCCGGCCCGCCTCCCGATCCGCCGCCGCGACGCGGCGACCTGCGCCCGCGCGCCGGCCGAAAGCCGCGCCAGCCCGCCGGTGAGGTGGGCGGCGATGCCAGCGGAGATACTGGTGGCGAAGTTGGCGGCGATACTGGTGGCGCGTTCGGTGCCGATGCCGATCCTGGCCGCGATCCTGTTCATGCTCCTGCTCCTTGCCCCAAGCGGCGCGTTGCCCGCGCGCGAGTCGATTGCGCCGATCATAGCAGAATCGGGCGCCCCTGTGGATAAGGCGGGAAGGGCGCCGGCCCGGGCGGCAGCGGCGGCCAGCGGAGGCCGGCTTTGGCCTTGAACCCGCCACCGCCTTCGCGCGACCATCGCGCAGGCGCGCTTGGGGGATGCCTTGGCGGACAATCTGGACAGCGGCGGCGAGCCGGAAGCGGTGACGGCGGCGGCACTCGATGCCGTGGCGCGGCGCCTGAAACAGGCGGAAGCGCATCTCGCCAATGCCGCGCGGCAATTGACCGTGGACAAGGACGGCCGCGCCCTGCTCGGCCGCCTGGTCGACGCGGTCTCCAGGACCCCGGCGGAGAAGGCCGTCGCCGCGGCCGAAGCCGATCTGGCGCAGTGCCGCGCCGAGGCGGCGGCGATGGCGCGTGCCTGGCTGGAGCGGCGTCCGCGCGAATTGCTGGCAGACGACCGCGCCGCCCTACCCTGGAGCGCCGCGCAGGCCCTGCGCCATCTCGATCTCCTGTCGCTCGCCCCCCGGCTGCGCCAATGGCAGGCGCTGGCGGTGGAGGCGGTGACCGTCATGGACCGGGGCGCCGCGCGGTGCCGCCCGGTGGCGGACCAGGAGTTTAGCCAGCAGGTCTGGGCAATTGCCACGCCGTCTCTGCTGTCTCTGGGCATCTCGGGCCTGGCGCGCGAATGTATCGCCGATGCGATTGCCGCGGCGCAGCGCCTACGCGCGGTCCTGCCGGAGGAGGAGCTGTCCGTCGACCTCGACGGGCTCGACGACGTGTTCCACCGCCTCATCGCCTATCTCCAGCAGCCGGTCTTCCTTGCCAGCGCGTGGCGCGACATCAACAAGCACGAGCAGGTGGCCGACAAGCTGGCGCTGATGGCCCAGATGCTGCGCCCCCTCAGCATCTACCTCGGCCAGCTTGCCGACAGCGCGGAGAAGGACATCGCAGCCGGGCAGCAGCAGGCGGAAGCGTTTCTGGCACCCTATCGCGCGGCGGCGCGGGAGGAATTGCCGAAGGGCCTGCGGAGCGGGGCGTAGAGAAGTCGACTCCAGGCTCGTTCTTCTTCCCATACAACTGCGCGGCAATCACGCCACCGAAGCCGTCACATTTCTGTTTACCATAAAATTCACGGATGATGTGGCACGCCTGCTCTTGCCGCCGGTTGCCCCTCCGCTAGGGTGTAGCCCCCTGGTTGAGGAGCCATCATGCGCCGCATCCCCGGATTGTCGAAAGCCAAGGCCAAGCAGAAGCTGGCCAAGAGCCCCGCTGCCAACGCCAACCGTGCGCCAGCGCGCAAGAAGGCGCGGCCCTTCAAGCCGGCGCCCGTTGCCGCCGTGTCGCAGCAACCCGCAGCACCGAAGCCGACCGCGGCGCCACCGCCGTCCACGACCCAGGCGCCCGAGCAGCGCTTCGCCTATCTGGCGATCGGCGCGCATTTCCCCGGCGTCCCGCGCGAGCACATCGTCGCCTCGCACCGCATTTTCCCAGGCCATATGCGCGCCGACATTCAGCCAGTGGTGGAGCAGCTGTTCTCCGCCCGCGCCGCCCGCTTTGTCGGCATTCTGGAGCATCACCGCTACGAGACGCTGACCTTCTCCGCTTTGCTGATGGACGGCCAGCACGCCTACATGATCGCGCCGCTGCAATACGAGGATGTCGATATCGGCGAGGCGGAGCCGGTGCGCTGCCTGGAGAACGGCCTGTGGCTGTGCCGCGCGGCGGACGATACGCCCTATGCCGTGCTGCTGTCGCGTCATCGGGAGCCTGTGCCGTGCGGCGGACGATACGCCCTATGCCGTGCTGCTGTCGCGCCACCGTGAGTTCAATCATGAGGCTGGCCTGCGGGTAGAGATTGCCGCTCCAGCCGGCGAAGCCGGCCTCGCCACCGCGCGCGAAGCCTTCGCGGCGCTGGAGCGCGCGGTGTCGCAATCGCGCGCCTATCGCGGCAAGGTGCTGTCGCTGGAACAGTCGCTGCACTACGGCGGCATGGTCAGCGGCATCAAGGTGCATCGCCTCGGCACCGTCGCGGCCGACGAGGTGATCCTCCCGCCCGCGACCTTGAAGCTGCTCGACCGCAACGTCTTCGCCTTCGTCCGCGCGCGTGAGTCGCTGCGCGCTTTGGGCCAGCAGACCAAGAAGGGCATCCTGCTCTATGGCCCGCCCGGCACGGGCAAGACCCACACCATCCGCTACCTCGCCGGCAATTTGCCCGGCCACACCACGCTCATCATCACCGCGGAGCAGGTCGGACTGCTGCCGCATTACATGACCCTGGCGCGCCTGCTGCAGCCTGCGATGGTGGTGATCGAGGATGTCGACCTCATCGCCCGCTCGCGCGAGGAGATGAAGGGCGCCTGCGACGAGGTGCTGCTGAACCGCCTGCTGAACGAGATGGACGGGCTGCAGGAGAATACCGATATCCTCTTCGTCCTCACCACCAACCGGCCGCAGGACCTGGAGGCGGCCTTGAGCCACCGCCCCGGCCGCATCGACCAGGCGATCGAGGTGCCGCTGCCCGACGCGGCAAGCCGCACGAAGCTGGTTCGCCTCTACGGCAGCGGCCTGAAGCTGAGCGACGCATTGGTGGCGGAAGCCGCCAAGCGCACCGAAGGGGTGAGCGCCGCCTTCATCAAGGAGCTGATGCGCCGCACCGCGCAGGCGGCGATTGCGCGGAGCGCGGGTGCGAAGGCGGCGGTGGCGGAGGCGGATCTGGCCGAGGCGCTGGACGACATGCTGTTCAGCGGCGGAAAGCTGAATGTGAAGCTGTTGGGTGGGGCGGAAAGCTAACGGGATACTGTGAGTTCAATATCTTGATTGCGCGCCGGTCAGGGGAGCCGGCGCGGTCACTTGACACTCCACCGACGGTCCTCCAATAGTCGCTTTCGAATTTCCGGCGTTCTCTCTCCGTTCCAGCGGGCCAGCGGCCCGCTGAATTGCTTTCAGGAGTGTGTGCGATGAGTGCTGCGGTCTCCGCTCCCGCCCCCGCCAACACCGCCCCCGGCTCCGCGCCCGGGGCGGCGCTGATGAACACCTATGCGCGCGCGGAGCTGGCCTTCGAGCGCGGCGAGGGGGCGTGGCTGATCGCGACGGATGGGCGGCGCTTCCTCGATTTCGCCAGCGGCATCGCGGTGACGGCGCTCGGCCATTGCCACCCGCATCTGGTCGCCGCCATCACCGACCAGGCGCAGAAGATCTGGCACACCTCGAATCTGTACCGGGTGCCGGGCCAGGAGCGGCTTGGCGAGCGGCTGGCCGCCGCGTCCTTCGCGGACCAGGTATTCTTCGGCAATTCCGGCGTCGAGGCCATCGAATGCGGCCTCAAGCTGGTGCGCAAGTATCACGACGATTTCGGCGATCCGGGGCGCTACCGCGTCATCGCCTGCGAAGGCTCGTTCCACGGCCGCACGCTGGCCGGCCTCGCCGCGGCGGGCAACGAGAAATACCTGAAGGGCTACGCGCCCTACGTCGAGGGCTTCGACCATGTGCCCTTCGGCAACCTCAACGAGCTGCGCGCCAAGATCGGGCCGGAGACGGCGGCCATTCTCGTGGAGCCGGTGCAGGGCGAGGGCGGCATGCGCGCCGGCTCGGTCGAGTACCTGAAGGGCCTGCGCGCGGTCTGCGACGAGTTCGGCCTGCTGCTCTTCTTCGACGAGGTGCAATGCGGCATGGGCCGCACCGGCAAGCTCTTCGCCCATGAATGGGCCGGCGTCACGCCGGACATCGTGGCGACCGCCAAGGGCATCGGCGGCGGGTTCCCCCTGGGCGCGTGCCTGGCGACCGAGAAGGTGGCCAAGGCCTTCGGCCCCGGCAGCCACGGCACCACCTTCGGCGGCAACCCGCTCGCCATGGCGGTGGGCAATGCCGTGCTCGACGTGATGCTCGCCCCCGGCTTCCTCGACGAGGTGGTGGCCCGCGGCGCGCAACTGAAAAAGGGCGCCGAGCGCCTGATCGCCGCCTATCCGAAGGTCTTCGCGGAGCTGCGCGGCAAGGGGCTGATGCTCGGCCTCAAATGCGTGACCCCCAATCTGGAGATGGTCGATCGCCTCCGACGATGCGGGCTGCTGACCGTGGGCGCCGGCGACAACGTGGTTCGCCTGCTGCCGCCCCTCATCATCACCGCATCGGAAGTCGATCAGGCGCTCGCCATGCTCGAGACAGCCGCGAAAGAGACCGGTGCCTAGACACAAGCGTTAGTTTGCCTCCTTTTGCTCGTCATGCCCCGCCGACGAATGTCGGCATTCGCCGACGGGGCTTGACCCGGCCATCCAAATTTGCCCCAGCCGCTGCGTTGGAACTTGGATTGCCGGGTCAAGCCCGGCAATGACGACAGGAGGGGGCGGGAAGAAAGTCTGACCCATCATGTCCAACCTCTCCGCCAACCAGAACACCAGGCCGGCGCCCCGGCACTTCCTCGATCTCGACAAGGTCTCCAAGGCCGACCTGCGCAAGATCATCGACGTCTCGAAGCAGCTGAAGGCCGGCACCCACCCCTTCGCCAAGTCGAAGCCGCTCGACGGCAAGGCCCTGGCGATGATCTTCGAGAAGCCCTCGACCCGCACCCGCGTCTCCTTCGAGCTCGGCATGAAGCGCCTCGGCGGCGACGCCGTGGTGCTGGAGCGCGAGAGCTCGCAATTGGGCCGCGGCGAGACGGTGGCCGACACCGCCCGCGTGCTGTCGCGCTACGTCCACTGCATCATGGTGCGCACCACCAAGGAGCAGAAGCTGCTGGAGCTGGCGGAATATGCCAGCGTGCCGGTGATCAACGGTCTGACCGACCGCACCCATCCCTGCCAGCTGATGGCCGACGTGATGACCTTCGAGGAGCACAAGGGCCCCATCGCCGGCAAGCGCATCACCTGGTCCGGCGACGGCAACAACATGGCGACCTCCTGGATCCAGGCGGCGGTGATGTTCGATTTCGAGCTGAACGTCGCCTGCCCCGAGATGCTGATGCCGCCCCAGGACGTTGTCGACTGGGCCAAGGCCCGGGGCGGCAAGGTCAACCTGGTCGCCGACCCGGCCCGCGCGGTGGAGGGCGCCGATTGCGTCGTCACCGACACCTGGGTCTCCATGGGCGATGCGGATACCTCCGATCGCCACAACATGCTGCGCGCCTTCCAGGTCGACGACCGCCTGATGAGCCTGGCCAAGCCCGGCGCCATCTTCCAGCACTGCCTGCCCGCCCATCGCGGCGAGGAGATGACCGACAGCGTCATCGACGGCCCGCACAGCGTGGTCTGGGACGAAGCCGAAAACCGCCTGCACGCCCAGCAGGGCATCCTGCTGTGGTGCTTCGGGAAGATTTGAGGCGCGGAAGATTTGACCGGCGGCGGGCGCAACCCCATCTGACACCGAGGCGCTGCCACCCCTCACCCCAACCCCTCTCCCACCCCGTCGGCGAAGGCCGACATGCGTCGGCGGGGGGAGAGGGGCTTTCAGTCTAGACTCGCACCAGTTCCCTCTCCCCCACGCGAACGGATGTTCGCATCCGCGAACTCGGGAGAGGGATAGGGTGAGGGGGCGGTTGCAGCAGACTCGAACCAAGCCGTAGAAATTCAAGACCATGCACACTGGATTGCCGGCGGGCGATACGCGCGATTTCATCCAGCCATTTTCGATCGAAGGCCACGGCGTGCGCGGGCGGCTGGTCCGCCTGTCGGACGTGGCCGACCGCATCATCCGCCAGCACGACTACCCGGACGCGGTGGCCCGCCTCCTGGCGGAGATGATGGCGCTCGCCGCCGCTTTGGCCGCGGCCCTCAAATACGAGGGCGTCTTCACCCTGCAGACCAAGGGCGACGGGCCGGTCAAGCTGATGGTGGTCGATCTGACCAGCGCCGGCGCCATGCGCGGCTATGCCCAGTTCGACAAGGACAAGGTTGCGGCGATTCCGCTGAAGGACGCCAGCCTGCCGCGGCTCCACGGCAAAGGGTACCTGGCATTTACAGTGGACCAGGGCAGCCACACCGACCGCTACCAGGGCATCGTCGAGCTGGACGGCGCCACCTTGAGCGAGTGCGTGCACCACTATTTCCGCCAATCGGAGCAGCTGCAGGCCGGCTTCAAGGTGGCGGCGACGCGCGGCGACGACGGCTGGCGCGCCGGCGCCATCATGTTGCAGCGCCTGCCGCAGGAGAACGTCACCGAAATGGCGGCGGAGGTGGCCGACGACGCCTGGCGCCGCGCCTTCATCCTGATGGCGAGCTGCACCGACCGCGAATTGCTGGATACCGCGACACCGGCGACGGAGATTCTCTACCGCCTGTTCCACGAGGACGGCGTGCGGGTGCCCGACCCCCAAGGCGTCCAGGCCAAGTGTCGCTGCTCGCGCGAGCGCGTCGAGGTGGTGCTGAAGGCAATGAGCGCCGAGGAGCTCGCCGACCTGCAGATCGACGGCCAGCTGCAAGTTACGTGTGAGTTTTGCAATGCCAGGTACGACTTCCCGGTCACCGACTTCGTGCCGCAGAATTGACCGGCACGGCCGGGCTCCCCTTTTCGCTGCCTATCGACGCGCGCTCTCCGCCTCACAATCGTCATTTTTCGCGCCTATTGACGCACGGCGCCGCCGCCCCACAATCGTCACCCCGGGCTTGACCCGGGGTCCATCCTTCAACCGCTCCAGCGGCGGCCCGGTGGATCCCGGCTCAAGGCCGGGATGACGAACGAGTGTGATGATGGGTGGAGTATTGTGAACATGCGTCGGCGCGATTTCCTGCTGCTTCCTCCGCTCGGCTTCCTCGCCGCCGCCGCGATCTCCGGCTGCGACACGCCGCCGGAGCGGCAGAGCTTCGCCACGCTGACCTTCCAGGACCGGCCGAACATCCGCCTCGACGTGGCGCAGATCGAGATCGTCCAGGCCTACAAGGCGCCGGGCAAATCGCCGAACGTGGATCACCTGTTCCCGCAGAAGCCGGTGGACGTCGCCACCGCCTGGGGCCGCGATGTGCTGCGCGCGGTGGGCGAGCGCGGCATGGCGACCTACACCATCCTCGACGCCAGCGCGATCGACACGCCGCTGCCGCGCTCGACCGGCCTCACCCAGGTCTTCAAGACCGAGCAATCCGACCGCTACGACCTCAGGATCGCCATCCGCCTCGAGGTGGGCAACCCGCTGCTGCAGACGACCGGCAGCGCCGAGGCGACCGCCACGCGCAGCCAGACGGTGGCGGAGAACATGACCCTCAACCAGCGCGAGGCGGTGTGGTTCGCCATGACCGAAAGCGCCATGCGCGAGCTCGACCAGAAACTCGAAGCCGCGATCAGGGACAAGCTGCGGGTGTTCGTGCGGTAACTCTCGACCCTGTCCGCGCCTCAGTTCGTCATGGTCGGATTTAGTCCGACCACCCACGAGTTTTGCCGGGCCAAGACAAGCTGTCGCACTTGAACTCGTGGGTGGTCGTGCCAAGCACGACCATGACGAATTGAGCGCGGCGATTCACGCCCAGCGCAATGCCGGCCAGCGCAACCCCATTCGTCGCTGCCGCTGCGCGCAGAGCTCCAGCCTGGCGTCGGGCGAGGGCTTCAGCGCGCGCCCCAGGCTTTCCACCACGTTGCGGGCGATGCGGCCGTCGCGGTCGAGGTCCGGGTTGAGGATGGTGATGTCGAGGCCGAGCGCCTTGCCGCTGCGCAAGGCGGCGCTGAGCACGGTTTCCAGCTCCTGCCAGGAGAGCCCGTCCGGCATGCGGTAATCGACCGCCGGCATCACCGCGTCGTCGAGCACGTCGAGGTCGAGGTGGATCCAGAAGCCGGCCAGTTCCGGCCGCGCCAGGTGCCACACCGCCTCGCGTGCCGCTGCGTCCGCGCCCTTGCGCCGCAGCGTCGCCAGGTCCTGGGCGAAGATCGTCGACGGCAAAGGCGGGCAGCCATTGCCGGCGGCCTCCGCCGCGTCGCGATGGCCGAGCAGCGCCACGTCCGCGTCACGCACCAGCGGGCGCAAGTTCTCCAAATCGGTGAGCAGATCGGGGCCGCGCCCGGTGCTGAGCGCCAGGTCCATGTCCGCCGCCTCGCCGGTGGGCGAGGTCTCCGGCTGGTAGAAATCCGCATGCCCGTCGAGGAACAGCAGGCCGTGGCGCTTGCCGGTCCGCCGCAGCGCCAGCAGGTTGCCGAGCAGGATCGAGCAATCGCCGCCGAGCACCACGGGGAAGCCGCCGCGCGCCACCACCGGCCCCACCAGGTCGGCCAGCATGACCGCGAAGTCGCGGATGCGCGGCGCGTTGCGGATGCCGGTCGCCGGGTCGCGCGTGGCACCGTAGGGCGGCACCGCCAGGCGCGCATGGCGGGTGGCATCCAGCCGGCGGGCGAGGCCCGCCTGCAGCAGGGCCTCGGGCAGGCGCTCCACGCCCGGCTTCAGGCCGAGGCAGGACGGGGCTTCGATCAGGGTGAAATCGGTCATCTCGCACCTTTCTCGCTGGTTCGCCCTTTACCGCCGGGCCTGGACGTATTATATGTATGCAGTCTGCATATAAAGCAAGCGGAATCTTCAACCGAGTTTTCAGGGGGCCGGCGGATGGCCGGATGCTTGCGGGCGCAGGCGGGGGATAGCAGGATGCGGCGCGAAAGGCGGCTGAGATGACATCCGGGACCAAGCAGGACAAGGCGCCGGCCGGCGCGGCGCAAAACGCCAAGGGCCAAGGCGCTCCAGGCCAGGGAAACCAAAACCAGGGAATCCAAAGCCAGGGAATCAAGAACCAGGGGCCGGTGGACCCGCTGGGGGCAGCCAACTGGCTGGGCACCCTGGCAATCCTCATCCAGGACCGGGTCGAGGCGCGCTGGCAGGCTGAACTCGACCTCTCGCCCATGTCGGCCGCCGCCCTGGTCCAAATCGAGCAGGAATCCGGCTGCGCCATCGATGCCGTGGCGACCCGCATCGGCCTCAGCCATTCGGCGACGGTGCGCCTCATCGACAAGCTGGTGGAGCGCGACCTGGTGAGCAAGGACCGCGCCCGCGACGACCAGCGGGCGCAGAGCCTGAAGCTGACCAAGGCCGGCCGCAAGCTGGCCGCACAGCTGCATCAGATCCGCAACCGGGTGACCGACGACCTCCTCGGCTTGGTCTCTCCGGCCGAGGGCCAGGCCCTGGGCAAGGCCGTTGCGACGATCCTGCACCGGGCGGTGACCACCAAGCGGGAGGGCGACATGGTCTGCCGGGTCTGCGACGAAGGCCGCTGCCGCCCGGAAATCTGCCCGATCCAGGAGCATTAAAGGCGGCAATTCCCAGGCTTTCCGCCGGATTCACGGCGCCCCGGGAAGCCGCCGCGCCTTGCCCCTGGAACCCCCGCCGCCCTATAGTGCCGGCCGTTTTCGCACTGCAACAGATGGGGTCGGGGATGAGCCTGGCAGAGGAACTGCGCGGCAAGTATGTCGACGAGATCGAGGTTGGCGCCACAGCCGTCTATGCCAAGACGGTGACCGAGGCCGACATCGTGCTTTATTCCGGCATCTCCGGCGACACCAACCCGGTGCACCTGAATGAGAGCTTCGCCCAGGGCACCATGTTCAAGACCCGCATCGCCCACGGCATGCTGACCGCCGGCTTCATCTCCGCCGTGCTCGGCACCAAGCTGCCGGGACCGGGCGCCATCTATCTGGGCCAGACGCTCAAGTTCAAGGCGCCGGTGAAGATCGGCGACACCGCCGTGGCGCGGGTCACCGCGACCGCGGTGGACAAGGAGAAAGGCCGCTGCACCTTCGCCACGCTGGTCCATGTCGGGGAAACCCTGGTCATCGAGGGCGAGGCGCAGATCCTGGTGCCGAAGCGGCCCAGCTGATGCCTTTGGCCTGAGCCCTCCCGCTATATTCCGATCATGCGCCTGTTCCGCCATCCCAACGAGGTGACGCCCGAATGCCGTGGCGCCGCCGTGGCCGTGGGCAATTTCGACGGCGTGCATCTCGGCCACCAGGCGGTGATCGGGCGCGCCTTCGACCTGGCGCGGCGACAGGGCGGGCCGACCGGGATCCTGACCTTCGAGCCGCACCCGCGCAGCTTCTTCCGCGCCGATCAGCCGCCGTTCCGCCTGACCCCGTTCCGGCTGAAGATGCGCCTGCTGCAGGCCCTGGGCCGGGAGCAGGAGATGGCCATCGACTACACCTGCTGCCTGCATTTCGACCAGGCGCTGGCCTCCATGACCGCGCTGGAATTCGCGGTGGCCGTGCTGCGCGACGGCTTGCATGCCAGCCACATCGTGGTGGGCGAGGATTTCTGCTTCGGCAAGGGCCGCAGCGGCGACGTGAAGACGCTGAAGGCCCTGGGGGCCGAGCTCGGCTTCGGCGTCGAGGCGGTCTCCGCCGCCGTCGACGGCAAGGGCGCGGTGCATTCCTCGACGCTGGTGCGCGAGCATCTGCAGGCGGGCAATCCGCAGGCGGCGGCGGCGATCCTCGGCCGCGCCTGGGAGATCGCCGGGCGCGTCGAACACGGGCAGAAGCTGGGGCGCAAGCTGGGCTACCCCACCGCCAACATCACGCTCGGCGACTACCTGCTGCCGAAGCTTGGCATCTACGCGGTCCGCGCGGCGGTGGACGAAACCGACCATCCGCAGTGGATCGACGGCGTCGCCAGCCTCGGCTACCGCCCGACGGTGGGTGGCGACGCAATCCAGTTCGAAGTCTACTTGTTCGACTATTCCGGCGACCTGTATGGTCGGCACCTGCGGGTGGCGATGCTGGACTTCCTGCGGCCCGAGCTGAAATTCCCCGGCCTGGACGAGTTGAAGGCGCAGATCGCCGCCGATTGCGACCAGGCGCGGCAATTCCTGGCGCGGTATGAAGGGCCGAAGCCGGGGCCGCTCGGTCCCGGTCAATTCTAGGTGGGTCAATTCCAGTGCGGCCCGTTTTCGTTGTGAGCTGAGACCAGAGGGTTTTCGTGGATTACAAGGCGACCGTCTTCCTGCCCAAGACCGACTTCCCGATGCGTGGCGACCTGCCCAACAAGGAGCCGGCGATCCTGAAGTCCTGGGCGGACATGCAGCTGTTCCAGGAATTGCGCAAGCAGTCGAAGGGCAAGCCCAAGTTCATTCTTCACGACGGCCCGCCCTACGCGAACGGCAACATTCATATCGGCCACGCCCTCAACAAGATCCTGAAGGACGTCATCAACCGCCAGCAGCAGATGCTGGGCAAGGACGCCAATTACGTGCCCGGCTGGGACTGCCACGGCCTGCCGATCGAATGGAAGATCGAGGAGGAGTACCGCAAGGCCGGCAAGGACAAGGACGCGGTGCCGATCAACGAGTTCCGCAAGCAGTGCCGCGACTTCGCCCAGAAATGGATCGACGTGCAGCGCGTGGAGTTCAAGCGCCTCGGCGTCGAGGGCGACTGGGACAATCCGTACCTGACCATGGCCTACGAGGCCGAGGCGGTGATCGCCGCCGAGATCGGCAAGTTCGTCGCCAATGGCGGGCTCTATCGCGGCTCCAAGCCGGTCATGTGGTCGGTGGTGGAGAAGACCGCGCTCGCCGAGGCGGAAATCGAATACGAGGACCACGTCTCCGACACCATCTGGGTCAAGTTCCCGATTACGGCCTCGCCGGTGAAGGAACTCGTCGGCGCCGCGGTCGTCATCTGGACCACCACGCCCTGGACCATCCCCGGCAACCGCGCGCTGGCGACCGGCGCGGCCATCGACTACGTCGCGCTGGATGTGAAGGGCGTGGCCGAGGGCGCCAAGGCAAAGGCCGGCGACAAGCTCATCGTGGCCGAGGCCTTGCTCGAGCAGTTCCAGAACGATGCCGGCATCACCGCGTCGAAGGTGTTCTGGCGCGGCAAGGGCAGCGCGATGGTCGGCACCGAGACGCGGCATCCCTTCCACGGGAAGGGCTACGATTTCGTGGTCAAGGTCTTCGCCGGTGATTTCGTCACCACCGAGGCCGGCACCGGCTTCGTCCATATCGCGCCGGGCCACGGCACCGACGACTACGAGCTCGGCCTCGCCAACAACGTGGAGATGCCGCAGACGGTCGGACCCGACGGGCGCTACTACGACCACGTGCCGCTCTTCGCTGGCAAGGCGGTGCTCAATCATCGCGGCAAGGCAGGCGACGCCAATCCGGCGGTGATCGCGGCGCTGGAGGAAGCCGGCGCCCTGCTGAAGCACGGCAAGCTCACCCATTCCTATCCGCATTCCTGGCGCTCGAAGGCGCCGCTCATCTTCCGCAACACGCCGCAATGGTTCATCTCGATGAACACCAATGCGTTGCGCGACGTGGCGCTGAAGGCGATCGCCGAGACGCGCTTCGTCCCGGCGACGGGCAAGACGCGGCTCAATTCCATGATCGCCCAGCGGCCCGATTGGTGCATCTCGCGCCAGCGCGCCTGGGGCGTGCCGATCGCCGTCTTCGTCAACAAGAAGACCGGGCAGCTGCTGAAGGATCCGGCGGTGATGGACCGTATCGTCGCCGCCTTCAAGGCGGAGGGTGCGGATGCCTGGTTTGAATCGCCGCCGGCGCGCTTCCTCGGCAACGACTATGATCCGGACGAGTTCGAGCAGGTGAAGGACATCGTCGATGTCTGGTTCGATTCCGGCTCGACCCACGCCTTCTGCCTGGAGCCGCGCAAGGATGCCGATCTCGCCTGGCCGGCCGACGTCTATCTCGAAGGCTCCGACCAGCATCGCGGCTGGTTCCATTCCTCGCTGCTGGAATCCTGCGGCACGCGCGGCCGCGCGCCCTACAAGACGGTGGTCACGCACGGCTTCACGCTCGACGAGCAGGGCCGCAAGATGTCGAAGTCGCTCGGCAACACGGTGGCGCCGCAGGACGTGATGAAGCAGTACGGCGCCGACATCCTGCGCCTCTGGGTCGCCATCGGCTGCGACTACGCCGAGGACCAGCGCATCGGCGAGCACATGCTGAAGAACATGGCCGACCATTATCGCCGGCTGCGCAACACCTTCCGCTACGTGCTGGGCGCGCTCGAGGGCTGGAGCGAGGCCGAGCGGGTGCAGCCGGCGGCGATGCCGGAACTGGAGCGCTGGGTGCTGCACCGCCTCTCCGAGCTCGACGCCAAGGTGCGCGACACGGCGGAGAATTTCGAGCTGCACGATTGCTACATGGACCTGCACAATTTCTGCGCCGTCGATCTCTCCGCCTTCTATTTCGACATCCGCAAGGATTCGCTCTATTGCGACGCGCCGAAGAGCGCCCGCCGCCGCGCGGTGCGCACCGTGCTGCATGAGATCTTCACCCGCATGACCGCCTGGCTGGCGCCGGTCCTCGCCTTCACCGCGGAAGAGGCCTGGCGCGCCCGTCCGTGGCAGGAGGGCGCGGCGAGCGTTCATCTGCGCACCTATCCGGAGACTCCCGCGACGTGGCGCGACGACCAGCTGGCGGCGAAATGGGCCAAGCTGCGCGACATCCGCCGCGTCGTCACCGGCGCCCTGGAGCTGGCCCGCGCCGACAAGAAGATCGGCGCCAGCCTGCAGGCGCACCCGGTCGTTTATCTCGGCGCCGCACAGCGCGCCCTGCTCGACGGCCTCGACCTCGGCGAGATCGCCATCACCTCCGGCATCACGCTGAGCGACGCGGCCGCGCCGGCGGGGGCCTTCACCCTTGCCGACGTCGCCGGCATCGCGGTGCAGGTCGAGCTGGCCGAGGGCGGCAAGTGCGAGCGTTGCTGGCAGGTGCTGCCCGAGGTCGGATCGCACCAGGATCACGCGACCCTGTGCAACCGCTGCGCCGACGCGGTGGGAGAGGGGACGGCATGAAGATGCGCCTGGCCGAGCCGAAGCTTTTCTATGCCATGTCCGGCGTCGCGGCGCTGGTGGTGCTGCTGGACCAGTTCAGCAAGTTCGCCATGTTCAACTGGCTGCTGAAGGACACGTCGGAGATTCCGGTGGCGCCGTTCTTCAGCCTGGTCGAGCGCTACAACACCGGCATCAGCTTCTCGCTGTTCGCCACCGACCACGATGTCGGGCCCTGGGTCTTCGCCGCCTTGGCCGCCGCCATCGCGCTCGGCCTGCTGGTCTGGCTGTCGCAGACGACGGACCGGCTGCCGGCGACGGGCCTGGCGCTGGTCATCGGCGGCGCCATCGGCAACGTCATCGACCGGGTGCGGATCGGCGCGGTGCTCGATTTCCTGCTGTTCTATTGGCACGACTGGGCCTGGCCGGCCTTCAACCTGGCCGACAGCGCCATCACGGTGGGCGTCGCCCTGCTCATCTATGACGGGGTGTTCGGCGAGCGCCGGCGCCGCTCGGCGGCTTGAGCCGGGCCGGAAATCACATTTGTATGAACGGGTTAACCTGCCCGACAGGGTGGGTTGTTTGGCGCCCCGGATCGCGGTAAAAACCTGCCAGCCGGTATGGCTCCCAGGTCGCGACCTGTGAGGAGATTTGCCCATGAATCGTAAATTCGTGCTCGCCGCTCTGGCCGTTGCGCTTCCCGCGCTGGCTGGCGGCTGCAGCAGCGTCAAGGAACAACTCGGCCTGACCAAGCAATCGCCGGACGAATTCAAGGTCGTCTCGCGTGCGCCTTTGTCCATGCCACCCGACTACAACCTGCGCCCGCCGACACCGGGTGCGCCACGCCCGCAGGAAGGCACCACCCGCGACCAGGCGGCGAATGCGGTGTTCCAGTATTCGGGCAACACCCTGCAGCCCGACCAGATTCCGCCGATCGGCGAAGGTGAATCGGAATCCGCGCAATCCTCAGGCGAATCGGCCCTGCTGCAGAGCGCCGGGGCCAGCGGCGTCGATCCCAATATCCGCCAGGTGGTGGACAGCGAGACGTCGGCCGACGAGGCGGATTCCCGGACGCTGGCCGATACGCTGGTGTTCTGGCGCGATCCGGAGCCCTATGGCGAGGTGGTCGACCCGGCGGCGGAGCAGAAGCGCCTGCAGGAGAACGCGGCGCTCGGCAAGCCGACCACCGAGGGCGAGACCCCGGTCATCGTGCGCAAGAAGCGCGGCATGCTGGAAGGCATATTCTAGAATCATGACACAGCGAATCCGGTTCAGGCCGGCGGCAAGGGCCGCCGGCCTTTTGTTTGCCGCCTTGGCCATCGGCGTGACCATCTCCCTCGCGCCCCTGCCGCTGCCGGTCCACGACGCCAGCGCGCAGATCTTCGAGGCGGAGGAATTCACCCTCGCCAACGGCCTGGAGGTCGTGGTGGTGCCCAACCATCTCTCGCCGGTGGTGGTGCAGGCGGTGGCCTACAAGGTCGGCGCCGCCGACGGCCTGCCGGGCAAGAACGGCATCGCCCATTTCCTCGAGCATCTGATGTTCAAGGGCACCAGGAAACTGGCCCAGGGCCAGTTCAGCAAGGAGATCGACAAGCGCGGCGGCAGCGACAACGCCTTCACCACCCAGGACGTCACCGTCTTCCACCAGGAGATCGCCAAGGAGCATCTCGACCTGGTGATGAGCATGGAAGCGGACCGCATGGTGAACCTGCAGCTGAGCGATCCGATCGTCCTGCCCGAGCGCGACGTCATCATCCAGGAGCGGCTGGAGCGCATCGACAACGAGCCCGGCGCCCGGCTGCAGGAGGCGATGGACGCCGCGCTCTATCTCAACCATCCCTATCGCCTGCCGGTGATCGGCTGGCGGCATGAGATGGAGCAGTACACCACCCAGGACGCGATCGACTTCTATCACCGCTTCTATGCGCCCAACAACGCGGTGCTGGTCATCGGCGGCGACGTCACCGTGGACGAGGTGCGCAAGCTGGCGGAGAAGAATTTCGGCCCCATCCCGGCGCACGATCCGGTGACCCGCAACCGGCTGCAGGAGCCGCCGCCGGCCGCGGCGCGGCGCCTGACCCTCGCCGACGAACGGGTGCGCCAGCCTTATCTGCTGCGCCGCTACCTGGTGCCGAGCTTCCGCGTGGTCGAGAGCGACGCGGCGCCATCCGATGCGGCGCGGCGGGCGGAGCCCTATGCGCTGACGGTGCTTTCGGAAATCCTCGGCGGCGGTTCGGCCGGCCGGCTCTACCAGCACATGGTGGTCGAGCAGCAATCCGCGCTCAGCGCCGGCGCCAGCTATGGCGGCGACGACTACGATCTCGACACCTTCACCTTCTACGGCACGCCGCGCCAGGGCGGCGACATGGCGGCGATGGAACAGGCGTTGGATGGCGAGATTGCCGCGCTGCTGAAGGACGGCATCACCGATGCCGAGCTGGCCGACGCCAAGCAGCGGCTGCAGATCGACGCCATCAAGTCGCGCGACAGCATCGGCGGGCCGACCTTCCTGATCGCCGGCGCCCTGGCCAAGGGCCGCAAGCTCGCGGACGTGCAGGCCTGGCCGGAGCGGATCGAGGCGGTGACCAAGGACCAGGTGATGGACGCGGCGCGGAAATACCTGCGGGTGGAGAATTCGGTGACCGGCACGCTGCTGCCCAAGGCGCGGCAGGAGGCCAGCCAATGATGCGCGTGATGGCGAAATATGCGCTGGTCCTGGCGCTGCTGCTGGCGCCGCGTTGGGCCGTGGCGCTGGAGATCCGCAACATCCCCAACGATGCCGGCATCGAGCTGTGGCTGGTCGAGGATCACGCCAACCCGATCGTCTCGGTCGCCTTCGGCGTCAAGGGCGGCTCGGGCTATGACCCGGCGGGCAAGGAGGGCCTGGCGGAGCTGGCCTCGGGGTTGTTCGACGAGGGGGCGGGCGATCTCGATTCCGCCGCCTTCCAGAAGCAGCTGAACGAGCACGGCATCGATTTCCGCTTCTCCGCCGGACAGGACGATTTCACCGGCGACCTGCGCTTCCTGTCCAAGGACAAGGATACCGCCGCCAACCTGCTGAATCTCGCCCTGACCAAACCGCGCTTCGATCCCGAGCCGCTGGAGCGCATCCGCAATGGCCTGCTGATCGAGATCGCCCAGGGCGAGGGCGACCCCGGCACCATCGCCGGCCGCAACCTGGATGAGATGATGCTGGACGGCCATCCCTATGGCCGGCCGGCGAACGGCACCGCGGCATCCGTCGCGGCGCTGACCGCCGCCGACCTCAAGGATTTCGTCGCCCGCCGTTTCGTGCGCGACCGGCTGCATGTGTCGATCGTCGGCGACATCGACGCCGCCGCGGCCAAGGCCTGGGCCCATGCCGCCTTCGGCGCGCTGCCGCAGACCGCCGAACTGGGCGACCTGCCGCCGCTGAAGCTGCCGGAAAAGGGCCGCGCGCGGGTGGTGGATTTTGCCGCGCCGCAGGCCACCATCCTGTTCGCCCAGCCCGGGATCAAGCGCAGCGATCCGGACTTCTTCGCCGCCTATCTCGCCAACTACGTGCTGGGCGGCGGCGGCTTCTCCTCGCGCCTGATGAACGAGGTGCGCGAGAAGCGCGGCCTGGTCTATGGCATCGGCAGCGATTTGTGGACCATGGATGCCGGCGGGCTGATCGCCGGACAGTTCCAGACCGATCCGGACAAGGTGGTGGGCGCCATCGACATCGTGCGCACGGAATGGGCGCGCATGGCCAAGGAAGGCCCGAGCGCCCAGGAGCTGGCCGACGCCAAGACCTACCTGATGGGCTATTACCCGCGCAATTTCACCAGCACCATGAGCGCGGCGCAGGCCCTGCGCGGCCTGCAGCTTGAGGAGCTCGGCATCGACTATGTCGAACGCCGGCAGAAGGAGATCGCCGCGGTGACCGAGGACGACGTCCGCCGCGTCGCCGCCAGGCTGCTGCATGCCGACCAGCTCAGCTTCATCGTCGTCGGCCCGGCGGCGCAGATCCCGCTCGACGGCGCCGAGGTGGTGAAGGCTCCGGCGGCGCAGAACTAGGCCGCGCCCGCCGCGATCGTCATCCCGGCCTTGAGCCGGGATCCATGTCTCCAGCGCACGAACGGATCGTCTCTTGCGCCGTCCTCGCGGCTGCGCCATGGACCCCGGCGCAAGAGGCCGGGGTGACCCTTCGGGTCATTTGTTGTTGCCCTGGGTCGGGCGCAGGCCGGTCTTCTGCTGCTTCTGCTTGGTGCTGTCGTCGGACCCGCCGTTCAGCAGCTTCTCGATCCAGGAGCCGTCTTCCTCCGGCGTCTTCGCCTGGCCGGTGTCGCCGGGCGTGGCGATGGCCACCGCCTCGATCGCCTGCGGCCGGCGCACATCTTCCGGCGGCGTGCCGGCCAGGGCCTGGGCCATGAAATCGTGCCAGATGGCGACCGGCAGCGTGCCGCCGGTGACCTTGTCCATCGGCGTGTTGTCGTCGTTGCCGACCCAGACCCCCGCCACCAGGTCGCGGCTGAGGCCGACGAACCAGGCATCGCGGAAGCTCTGGCTGGTGCCGGTCTTGCCATAGACCGGGCGGTCCTGCTTGGCCTTCTTGGCGGTGCCCCACTCCACCGTCGCCTGCATCACGTCGAGCATCTTGTTGACCGCCTGGCCGCTCGCCACCTCGCCGGGGCCGGAGCCGAGCCGCTCGTAGATCACCGTGCCGTCGCGCGCGGTGATGCGGTCGATGCCGCGCGGCCACACGCCGTTGCCGCGATTGGCGAAGGTGGCATAGGCGCCGGTCATCTCCAGCAGGGTGGTCTCGCTGACGCCCAGCGCCACCGCCGGGGTCGCATCCAGCGGCTCGGTGATGCCGAGGCGCAACGCCGTCTCGATCACGCGCTTGCGGCCGACCTTTTCCGAGAGCTGGATGGCGACGCTGTTGAGCGAGCGGGCGAAGGCCTCGCGCAGGGTCACCTTGCCGTAGAACTTGTCCTGGTAGTTGCCCGGCGACCAGTTGCCGATGCGGATCGGCCCGTCGACGAAGCTCTGGGTCGGGCTGAAGCCGTTCTCGAAGGCGGTGAGGAAGACGAAGGCCTTGAAGGCCGAACCCGGCTGGCGCAGCGCCTGGGTGGCGCGGTTGAATTGGGTGGTGCGGTAGTCGGTGCCGCCGACCAGCGCCACCACGGCGCCGTCGGGCCGCATCGCCACCAGCGCGCCCTGGTTCGCCTTCATCTGCGCCCCGCGCTCGGCCAGCACCTGGTTCAGCGTCGCCTCGGCCTCGCGCTGCAGCTTCGGGTCCAGGGTCGTCTGCACCACCAGGTCCTGGTCGGCGGCGCCGACATAGGACGACACCTGGTCGATCACCCAATCGGCGAAATACTGGCCGATCTGGCTCCTGGTCTCGGGCGCCACCGAGGGCGCCGAGGCTTCCGAGATCGCGTGGGCTTCCTCCTCGCTCAATTGACCTGCGGCGACCATGTTGGCGATCACCAGCCGCGCCCGCGACCGCGCCAGGTCCTTGTCGTTGAACGGGTTGTAGCGCGACGGCGCCTTCAGCATGCCGGCCAGCATGGCGGCCTCGAAGACGCTCACCTCGCGCGCCGAGCGGCCGAAATACTTGCGCGCCGCGGCATCGACGCCGTAGGTGCCGGCGCCGAAATAGACCCGGTTGAGGTAGAGCTCGAGGATCTGGTCCTTGGTGAAGGTCTTTTCCAGCCACAGCGCCAGCAGCATCTCCTGGCCCTTGCGGTGCAGGCTGCGCTCCGGGGTGAGGAACAGGTTCTTGGCCACCTGCTGGGTGATGGTGCTGCCGCCCTGGACCAGCTCGCCGGAACTGAGGTTGACGTAGATCGCCCGCGCGATGCCGCGCAAATCGAGGCCGAAATGGTCGTAGAAGCGGCGGTCCTCGGTGGCCAGCACCGCCTCGGGCAGATAGGGCGGCAGGTCGGCCAGCCGCACCGTGTCGCCGAACAGATCGCCATAGGAGGCGATCAGCGACCCGTCGGCGGCGAGCAGGGTGACGCTGGGGCGCCGCTGCAGCTCGTTGAGCCGCTCCGGCCCCGGCAGGTCATAGGCGCACCAGGCGACGAACAGCAGCGCCAGGAACCCGGTCCAGATGGCGCCGACCAGGCTCCAGCGGGCCAGGAACCAGGCCCAGGCCCGGCGCCTGCCGCCGCGTCTGGGGCGGCTGGTCGGGGAATTCGACTCGGGGACGCTCATGCGCGCTGTTTACCAGATCGTCCGGGTCGCCCAAAGCAACCTCTCGGTGACCGCGATAGCGGTCCGAGGCGGCGGATTTATGGCGGGAATCCGCCCACAAGCGGATATGGGCGGCGGCGGCCCGGCGCGGCTTCACATTGCGCTGATCGAGGGGCTGGATCGGGGCGTGGCCCTACCGGCCGAGCTTGCCGGCCAGCAGATCCGCGCGGTGGACATTAGGGCCCGTGGCACGCTCTTCCTCTAGCTCGATGAGGACCTCGGTGACCACCTGCTCCAACGACCAGTCGGGATCGTAGTTCTGCACACGCTTGCGCAGGATCGGTGTTGCCAGTTCCAGCCAGCCCATCGGCGCCTTGCCGTCGCGGGTGGCGGGGAAGTTGCGCGCCGCATAGGCGAGATCGACGAACAGCGCGCGGAACATGTTGTCGAGCCCGCAATGCTCGAACAGCTCGGCCTGGCCGCGGCCGCCCTCGTCGGCCATCAGCTTGCGCACGTTGCTGATCGGCACGTTGGCCTTGATCGAGAGCGCCTGCAGCAGGAAGCCGAACTGGCCGATCGCCATGGCGCGCATGACCAGCGTCGGGCTCAGCAGGCGGTTGTCCTCCAGCCGCTGGGCGAAGGCGCGCAGTTCCTCGGCCGGCTCGCCGGCGATCGACTGCAGCAGGAAATGCTCGCGCGAGTGATGCAGGATCAGGCCGACGCGATGCGCCGGCACCGCGTAGCGGCCGATCAGGCGCTCCAGCGTGCGGCCGGTAACCAGCGTCGCCAGGCGCTCGACGATGGCGAGCGGCAGGGCCGGGCGGTTGCCGACGGCCTCGGCGATGCGCGCATGGTCGCCGAAGCGGTCGAGGATGTGGTGGAAGCCGCCGGCCGAGATGCGGGCATTGGTGTTGGCGGCGACCCGCACCACGACGACTTCGTCATCGGTACGGATCAACGCGTCGGTCACCGTCACGTTGAGGGTCGGGCGCATGGCGACCGCCCTTGCATGATCGATCGAGCAATTCTGGATGACCTGCACCAGATCGTCGTCGCTGAGCGCCAGCGAATGGACCAGGATCGGCGTCGCCACGTCGAGCACGTCCTGCGCCAGGCGCTTGGCCAGCTCGCGGTCGAGGTGCGGGGTGGACTTCAGCGTTTCCGCGAGCCGCCGCCGGATCTCCAGCTCCGCCTCGGGCAGGATGGTCTGGACGATCGACAGCGCGATCTGCCGTTCGGAGGCCGAGAGCGGCTCGGAACTGTACAACTCGCCGACGCGCAGCATCGTCGCCTGCCGGTTGGCCGGGTTCGGATCTGCCGCCAAAAGCTCTACGTCGCGCTGCGATATACGGGCCACCTTGGGTTCCTAAACTGTCGCCTTCCGTGCCCTCAGAGATACGATAGGCGTCAAATCTCGCAATTACAATAATAAGATAGGTTTAGCCTATCCCCAGGAAGTAAACGAATTCTTAATCTCTCGCCGGACCACAATTCGTCTCGAACTCGCGACAAATTGCTGCAACGCAAAAAAGCATAGTCGGCGCAACGGCAAGCGGCCGATGAGCCTTGTTATTCCAAGACCTGCCGGCCTTGCCAGCGGGAAAATCTTATCTATGATGCCGCGCGATTCCGGGGCCGCCTGTGCGGTCGCGGCATGAATCCGGCCCACCCGGTCGGCCCCTGTGGCGGAATTGGTAGACGCGCCTGACTCAAAATCAGGTTTCCGCAAGGAAGTGCTGGTTCGAGTCCGGCCAGGGGCACCACGGGGGCACCACGGGAGCGCCACGGTTGGGCGCCAGGGCCGACGCGCCCCGCTATTCCGACAGCAGATCGCCCGGCACGGCCAGCCGCAGAGTCAGGCCGTGCGGTGCCCAGTCGCGGATGATGGTTGTCTGCAGCTGCGCGGCGGCGATGCGGTCGGAGAGGTCGGAGCCGATGCCCTTGTGATGGGGGGCTCCCGCCAGGTGCGGCCCGTCGCGTTCGTGCCAGATCAGCTCGTAGGATTCGCCGCGGTTGCGGCCGTCGATGACGACCCGCCCCTCGGGCAGCGACAGCGCGCCGTATTTGATCGCGTTGGTCGCCCATTCATGCACGATCAGCGACAGCGCGATGGCCGAACGCGGGCCGATCGCGGCATCGACGCCGCCGACGGTGATGCGCCCCGGCAGATCGATCGCATAGGGCGCCAGCAGGCCGAGCAGCAGGCCCTGCATGGTCTGCTCCCGCCGCGCCGCCGCATCCGGGCCAGGCGGCTGCAGCTGTTCGTGGGCGCGCGCCAGCGCGCCGATGCGCGCGATGAGCGCCTGGGCGAATTCGGCCGCCGCCGGTTCGGCTTTCGCCGAGACGGCGATCAGACCGGTGATCACACCAAAGATGTTCTTGAGCCGGTGCGCCAGCTCGCTGGCGACCAGTCCGGGTAAGTCGCCATCGCAAATGCCTGTTCCGGCACTCGCTCCGGCGCCTGCGTGGCCGCCATCCGTCGTCTGGGTCAATCTCGCAGCGCCTCTCACCGGTTCGGCGCGACACTAGGCGCCGCCGGCCAAGCCGTCTGCCTACTAGTGCACACAAGGACAAAGCGGATATGGTGGCGCGGCAAAGGGCGGACAGGTCGAGGGAACTGCCGCGATGACCCGGAATCTCGAACAGATCGGCGGCGGCGAGACCGCGTTGGCGAACAACCTGCTGCGCGCCCTGCGGCCGGCCGACCTCGCCCTTCTCCAGCCGCATCTCGATCCGGTCCAGGTCAATGCCGGCGATGTCCTGTTCGAGCCTGGCGACGACGTGCGCCACGCGTATTTCCCCTGCGGACCCTCGCTGCTCTCGTTCGTGGTGATGCTGGAGGACGGGCGCGGCGTCGAGACCGCGCTGATCGGGCGCGAAGGCGCCGTGGGCGGCGTCGTCAGCCAGGGCCGGTTGCCGGCCTATTCCCGCGCCATGGTGCAGTTCCCGGGCCTGCTGTTGCGGATCGAGCTGCGCGAGCTCGACGCGGCGAAGGCACGCTCGGCGACCCTGCATCATCTCTTCGCCCGCTACGCCGATTGCGTGATGGCGCAGGTGTTCCAGGCGGTCGCCTGCAATGCCGCGCACTCGATCGAGCAGCGCACGGCGAAATGGATCCTGGCGGCGCTCGACCGCACCGGCGATCACGAGGTGCCGCTGACCCAGGAGCAGCTGGCCTCCATGCTCGGGGTCGGCCGCTCCTACATCAGCCGGGTCGTCCAGTCGCTGAAGGCGCAGAACCTGCTGCGGACCCGGCGCGGCGCCATCCAGGTCGCGGACACGGACGGCCTGCGCGCCAGGGCCTGCGGCTGCAACGAATCGGTGCGTCGTCACTTCGACGAGGTCTTGCGCGGCGTCTATCCCGGCGATGCCGCGGACACCGAGCCGCGCCGCGCGCGGCGCGGCTGAGCCCAGGCAAAAAAATGGGGCCCGCGAAGGGCCCCAAGGTGACGGAGAGGAAAAGCCCGTTACTGGATGTTGACGCCGACCACGCTGTCCCACTGCTTGGTGATGGTTTCCTTGGCCTTGGCCTGCACCTCGAGCGGCGGGAACAGTGCCTTGTCGTAGGCGTCGGCCGGCGGCAGCTTGTCCAGCATCTCCTGCGGCACCTTGCCGTTCTTCACCAGGTCGAGGAAGCGGATCGGGTGGCAATAGCCGCTGAGCCAGATCAGCTGCGATTCGTCGGAATAGAGATGCTCCATCCACAGCTTCGCCGCGTTCGGATGCGGCGCGTAGGCGCTGATCGCCGAGACGTACACGCCGGCGACGATGCCGGTCTTCGGCACCACGACCTGCACCGGCGGGTTGCCGTTCAGCGTGTCGCGGTCGCCGAGCGCCAGGTAGTCCCAGCGCATGACGATCGGCGTGGCACCCTGGGCCAGCGACGAGGCGCCGCCGCTGACCGGCACGAAATTGCCGCTCTTGTTGAGCTCGGCGAAGAAGTTGAGCCCGGCCTCCGGCGCCTTGTCGGCATCGCCGCCGGTGGCCGACAGGCCCGAGGCGAAGACGCTCTGGATCGATTCGTTGGACGAGCGCGGATCGCCGTCCAGCGCCACCGAGTTCTTGAATTCCGGCTTCAGCAGATCGGGCCAGTCCTGCGGCGGGTTGGGGATCAGGTCGGTGTTCACCTCGAAGGCGAGCACGCCGTAGTAATTGCCGTACCAGTAGCCCTCGGGATCCTTGCGGCCCTCGGGGATGCTGTCCCAGGTGGAGACCTTGTAGGGCTGCAGCAGGCCGTCCTTCTTCGAGGACGGGCCGAAGGACAGGCCGACATCGATGACGTCGGGATTCTGCGGGCCCTTGTTGTCCTTGTTGGCCTTGATCGCCTCGATCTCGTCGCCCGATCCGGCGTCGGGATTGAGTTCGTTCAGTTTCAGGAACGGATACTTCTTCTTGAACAGCTCGATCGAGTCGCCGTATTTGCACCAGTCGTGCGGCACGGCGATGATGGTGAGCTCGCCTTCCTTCTTGGCGCCCTCGATCAGCTCTTCCATGGATTCGGCGCTGGCGGCCGCGGCGTTGCCCAGCAGCGCCAGGGCGGAGACCAGGCACAGTCCCGCCCGATACGCAGACGTCTTCCTCATCATGCTTCCCCTCTTCCTCAAGGGCCCGCTCGGACCCGTTCGCCGGCGCCGGCAAAAAATTTCCGCGCCGATTTTCCGCCTCGCTGGATCCTGTGGAGCCAGCTGCGGACCCCTCGGACGCTAGCAGTGGGAATGTTGTAACTCAACAAGAATGTCTGTATATTCCAACACTTCAAAAAAGAATAATGTTGCGTCTGCAACATTAATGTCATCGAGAGAAGGGGATAGGTGTTGGATTTCATCTTCATGCTCACGCGCCAGGACCGCACGATTGCCGATTGCCTGGAGGTCATGGACCTGATCGCGCCGGCGAAACTGAAGCATGTCGGGTTCAAGGATGTCGGCGTGCCGCCGGCCATCCTGCACAAGCTGGCCGAGCGGATCCGCGCCGCCGGGGCCATCACCTACATGGAAGTGGTGAGCACGACGCCGGAGGCCTGCCTGAACTCGGCCCGCGTCGCGGTGGAACTCGGCATCGACCGCCTGCTCGGCGGCACGGATGTCGAGGCGGTGCAGGGCATCATCAAGGGCACCAAGATGGAGTACTACCCGTTCTGCGGCTTTCCCACCGGCCATCCGACCAAGCTCGGCGGCCGGCCGGACCAGGTGGAGCAGCATTGCCGCCGCTTCGTCGAGAAGGGCTGCGCCGGCACCGACCTGCTGGCCTACCGGGCCACGGCGGCCGAGCCGCTCGACCTGGTGAAGGCGGCGCGCCGCGGATTGGGCGCCGGCAAATACCTGATCGTCGCCGGCAGCGTTTCGACCGCCAAGCAGATCAACGACCTGCGGAAGGCCGGTGCGGATGCCTTCACCATCGGCTCGGCGGCCTTCGACGGCTCCTACGCGCCGGATCGCGGCCACCTGCTGTCGCAACTCGCCGCGATCCAGGCCGATTGCGCGGGCTGAGCATGGCCGACGCGCTCCCCACGCTGCTGCCCCTGGCGCGCTTCGATGCGGAGCAGCGCCGCGCCGTGCGCGCGGTGCTGACCGACATCGACGACACGCTGACCGATGACGGCAAGCTCACCGCCGCCGCCTATCAGGCCCTGGAGCGGCTGAAGCAGGCCGGCTTCATCGTCATCCCGGTGACGGGGCGGCCGGCCGGCTGGTGCGACATGATCGCCCGTTTCTGGCCGGTCGACGGCGTGGTGGGCGAGAACGGCGCCTTCTATTTCCGCTACGACGAGAAAGCGCGGCGCATGATCCGCCGCTACGCCAAGAGCGCCGCGGAACGGGCGCGCGACGGCAAGAAGCTGGCCGACCTCGCCACCGTCATCACCCGTGACGTGCCGGGGGCGGCCGTCGCCTCCGACCAGGCCTATCGCGAGGCCGACCTGGCGGTCGATTTCCGCGAGGATGTGCCGGAACTCGGCCGCGACGACGTCGACCGCATCGTCGAGCTGTTCCAGCAGCAGGGCGCCACCGCCAAGATCAGCTCGATCCACGTCAACGGCTGGTTCGGCCAGTACGACAAGCTCAGCATGAGCCGCCACCTGTTCGACGAGATCTTCCACATCGACATGGAGGCGGAAAAGGCGCGCATCGTCTATGTCGGCGATTCGCCGAACGACGCGCCGATGTTCGCCTTCTTTCCCAACGCCATCGGCGTCGCCAACGTGCTCGATTATCGCGGCCGCCTGGCGGCGGAGCCGCATTGGGTGACCCGGGGCAGGGGTGGCCAGGGCTTCCTGGAAGTGGCGGAAGCGCTGCTCGCGGCGCGCTAGGGGAGCGATTCCCCCGGCAATGGATCGGTGGCGGGGTTACCGCGCCGGCGGGATGCAATTTCGGCCCCCGCCCCGGCGCGCCTTCGGCAGACACGAACCGGAACGGCATGAAACGCGCGAAGAAAAAGGAACGCCAGGACCGCATCCTGGCCGAGCTCCGGCTCTCCTCCGCCATCCGCATCCCGGAACTGGCCGAGAGTTTCCGCGTCTCCACCGAGACCATCCGGCGCGATCTCGAGGAGATGGCCGAAGACGGCCTCATCATGCGCACCTATGGCGGCGCGGTGGTATCGCAACTCGGCGTCGAGCCGGGCTGGATGGAGCGCGACAACCTGATGGTGGCGGAGCGCGAGCGCATCGGCGGCCTCGCCGAGCAATTTGTCCGCGCGCGCGAGATCGTCATGATCGACGCCGGGTCGACCACCCTGCATCTGGCCCGCCGCCTGGCGCTGGCCGACAAGGAGCTGACCGTCGTCACCAATTGCTACGCAGTGGCGATGGCGCTGGGCACCAATCCGCGCATCGCCATCCATGTCTGCCCGGGCCGCCATGATCCGCAGGAAGGCGGGGTGACCGGCACCGACACGGTGGACTTCATCAACCGCTTCCATGTCAGCCGTTCCTTCATCGGCGCCAGCGGCCTCACCGCCGAAGGGGTGAGCGAGGCGAACACCGCCGCCGCCGCGGTGAAACGCGCCATGCTGCGCCGGGCCGAGGTGCCGATGCTGCTGCTTGACCACGGAAAGTTCGACCGCCGTGGCTTCGAGATCGTCTGTCCGCTGAAGGACCTGCGTCACCTGATCAGCGATACGGCGCCTGGCGGCGAACTCGGCCACGCCCTCGCCCGCGCCAAGGTTCAGGTGCACCTGGCGAATGCCTTCTGACTCCCTCTCCCGAAACGGGGGAGGGTTGGGGTGGCGGCAGCGAGCGAAGATTGATGGACACCGGGGCGCGGCCGCCCCCTCCCTTCACCCTCCCCCGTTCCGGGGGAGGGGTTGGTCACTGCCCGCGATAGCCGAACTTCACCAGGCCGGTCTTCATCAATCCGTACATCACCGCGAAGATGACGAAGACGAAGGCGTTGACCAGGGCGGCGAGCGCGAACAGCTCCGGTCCCAATCCGAAGCGCAGCGACCCCCAGGCCACCGAGGGCAGGGTCGGAATGGCGCCGAGGTTGTAGAAGCTGATCTCCAGGTTGTTGAAGGCCAGGATGAAGGCGATCAGGAAGGCGCCGAACAGCGACGGCCAGATGGTCGGCAGCGTCACCTCGGCGAAGCAGCGTAAGGGTCCGGCGCCGAACACCATTGCCGCGTCGTCCATGCTCCAGTTGTAGCGCACCAGCTGCGCCAGGATGATGAGGAAGCCGAAGGACGTGCCCTGCACCGCATTGGCCGCCATGGCCGAGAACAGGTTGCCCGGCAGGCCCAGCACCCGCGCGTTGAAGGCCAGGATCGAGATGCCGATCAGCAGGTCGGCGACGAACAGCGGCGCGATGAACAGGAACAGCACCAGGCCGCGCCGGCGCGAGCGGTAGCGCAGCACCGCGATGGCGCCGCCCGCCGCCAGGAAGGTGGAGATGATCGCGCTGCCGAAGGCGAGCTTCAGGCTGTTCGACAGCGCCTCGCCATAGAGCGAGCTGTCGAACAGGTCGGTGTAGGCGGCAAGGGTGAAGCTCGGCGGGAACGGCCAGACGATGTCGGCGGCGAAGGACGTGTAGATCACGTAGAGGATCGGCGCGTAGAGGAAGACGTAGAGCAGGGCGAGCGCCAGCGCCAGGACAATGGCGGCGGGGGCGATGCGGCGTCCGGCGAGCATCATTGCTGCACCGCGCCGGTGAAGCCGCTGCGCTTCAGCCTGATGGTCGGCCAGATCGCCAGGATCACGGCGAAGGACGCCAGGAACAGGAACACGCCCATGGCCGAGCCCAGGGCCCAGGTGCCGGTTTCGCCGAATTGCTGCGACAGGCTCATGCCGAAGGAGGTCGCGTTCGGCCCGCCGAGGAAGCGCGGCGTCACCACATTGGCGAGGCAGGGAATGAACACCAGCACGATGCCGATGGCGGTGCCGATCCAGTTCAGCGGCCAGGTGATCTCGAGGAAGGCGCGCCACGGCTTGGCGCCGTTGATCTTGGCGACTTCCAGCAGCTCGAAATTGAAGTTGACCAGCGACAGGTAGATCGCCGTCACCATGAAGGAGATGAAGAGGTAGACCAGGCCCAGGCCGGAGGCGAGCTGGGTATACATCAGCGCCTCGATCGGCGGCAGCCCCAGGGTCGTCAGGGTCATGTTGACCAGGCCGATCGGCCCGAACAGGCCCTGCAGGGCGGTGATGCGCAGGATGGCGCCGGTGAAGAAGGGGGCGGCGAGCAGCAGCACCAGCAGCAGCCGGTAGCGGCCGCCCCAGCGGGCGATGAAATAGGCGACCGGCCAGCCGCAGACCAGGCAGATCGCGGTCACGATCGCCGCCGTGACCAGCGAGCGCAGGAAGAAAGTGCGATAGGCCGCCTCGCCCAGCAGGACGCGGTAATTGTCCAGGTTCCAGTCGGCGTAGAGCTCATAGCTCTCGGTGCGCCAGAAGCTGAACACCACGATGGAGAGCAGCGGCAGCAGCAGCGAGATGACGATGAAGGCCGCACCCGGCCCGGCGAGGCCGAGGAAGCGCAGCTCCGGATGCAGCCTTTTGCCCGATCGCAGTCCCGACGCGCCCTCGGCCATGACCGCTCAGGCGCCTTCCGCCGCGAAGCAGGAGCCGCTGCCGGCCGGCCAGCGCACGACCACCGGATCGCTGGGCTTGAGGGCGATGGTGCGCGGCGTGTCGCTCACCACCAGGTCGCTGCCCTGGGGCAGGGCGATGATGTAGTTGGCGGTCTGGCCCTTGAAGATGATGTCGCGCAGCGTGCCGGCAATCTGGTTCAAATCGTTCGCCACATGGCCGTTGGCCGCGGCGGGCATGATCTCCAGGTCCTCATGCTTGATGAAGTAGCGCACCCGGTCGCCGGCCTTGCCGTTGGCTGG
>JBGAGP010000033.1:0-35497 GCA_044226685.1 Dongiaceae bacterium | reverse complement strand
CCGGGCGCCGCGCCGGCGCCCGGGAGCCTTATCCGGGAGCCCTCCTCCCGGAGTCGCGTCCGGTCAGGCGGCCGCCTCCGCCTCGATCCGCTCGGCCATGATCGCCTGGCGCTGGGCCAGCGCGGCGCGCGCCAGTTCCCGCCGTTTCATCACCTCGTAGACGATGGCGCCGACCAGCGAGATGCTGATGATGATGACGGCGAGCGCGGACAGGGCCGGCGTGGTGCCCTGGCGGACCTGGCCGGCCAACACGGTCACCAGGGTCTTGTCGGCCAGAATGGCGAAGGTGGTGGTGTTGTAGTTCTCGAAGGAGGACAGGAAGCCGATCACCACCGCCGAGACGACGGCGGGTTTGAGGAACGGCAGCAGGATGTGCCAGAAGACCTGCGGATAGGATGCACCGAGGTCGAGCGCCGCCTCTTCCTGCGCCCGGTCGAAGCGGGTGAGCCGCGCCATGAAGATCAGCAGGCAATAGGCCGACACGAAGCTCGACTGGCCGAGGATCGCCAGGATGATGCCCTTGTAGAACACCGCCTTGGTGAAGTCGGTGATGCCGAGCACGTCCTTCCAGAAGATCACCGTGGAAATGCCGATGATGACGCCGGGCGTCAGCAGCGGCGAGATGGTGATGAGATAGAACAGCCCGCGCGCCCGGTGATAGATCTGGCTCATGATGATCGCGGCGGCGAGCCCGGCCGGCACCGAGATGGCGATGACGCCGAAGCCGATGATGATGGAGTTGCGCAGGCCCTCCATCATGGCACGGTCGTTCCACAGCTTCACGAACCAGTCGAAGGTGAAGTTCTCGAACGGAAAGGCCTGCGGGTAGTTCGGCGTGTTGAACGCCGTGACGCTCATGACGATGAGCGGCCCGAACAGGTAGGCGAAGAACAGGAAGATGTAGAACCCGACCATCCCCCGCATGATCCAGGCCGACCTCATTTTATCGTCTCCCCGAGCGAAACCTTGAAGAGACGCAGCATCAGCATGACGAGGGCGATACAGGCGGCGAGCAGGATGAAGGCATAGGCCGAGCCGCGCGCCCAGTTGAAGTTCTGGAAGAAGAAATTGTAGATGACCGAGGTGAACCACAGGGTGCGCGGGCCGCCGAGGAACTGCGGCGCCGCCAGCGATCCGGCGGACAGCATGAACACCATGGTGCAGCCCGACGCGATGCCGGGCTTGGCATAGGGAATGACCACGTCCTTGTGGATCCGCCACCACGGCGCACCCAGGTCGCGCGCCGCCTCGATCTGGTTCTTGTCCAGGCTCTCGATCGCGTTGTAGAGCGGGAACATCATCACCAGCAGGTAGGCGTAGGACAGGCCCACATAGAGGCCGACATTGTTGCCGAGGAAATCGAACGGGGTGTCGATGATGCCGGCGGCGATCAGCACCTGGTTGATCAGGCCCTTGGTGGCGAGGATCAGTCGCAGCGAGAAGGCGCGCAGGATCTCGTTCACCCAATAGGGCACGATCAGGCCCAGCATGATCAGGCGCACCTTCTGCGCCGTTCCCGCCTGGGCCATGTAGAAGGCCATCGGATAGCAGATCGCGAAGTTGAGCGCCGTCACCGCGATCGAGGCCAGGATCGAGAACACGAAGGCGCCGATATGGACCTTGTTGATCCCTTCGCCGGTATGGGCGACGAAGAAGGATTCGTATTGCGCCAGGGTGAGCACATCCAACGGGCCGCCGCGCTCGACCGGCCGCAGGGTCGGATGGAAACTCTCCACCACCATGTAGAGATAGGGCAGCGTCACCAGGAACAGCGTCCACAGCGCCACCAGCACGATGAAGATGATACCGAGCGTCAGGCCGTTGCGCTCGAAATAGCCCTTGTGCGTCGGATCGTGCTTGAGCTTCGATTCCCGCCGCGCCATCCACCAGAAGATGGCGATGACGACGAAGGGAACGATCAGGACGAAAAGACGACTACTCACGGGCCATCTTTCCCTCTGGCAGCACCAGGCCGAGCTGGGCGTCGTACGAGATGGTCGCGGTCTGGCCCTGCTCCGGAATGTCGACCGCGCCGTGGCGGCCCACCGTCACGGTGATGTCCTTCTTCGTCGGCCCTTCAAGGAACACATGGGTCATGTTGCCCTCGAAGGCGACGCTCTTCACCGCCGAGGTGAAGGTGGTGTCGGCCCCGCCGGGCTGCAGCTTCGCCGATTCCGGCCGCACGAACAGGATCGCCTTGTCGCCGGCCTTCAGGCCCTTGATGTTGCGCCCGCGCAGGTTTCCGAGCTTGGTCTCCACCACCGCGAAGGAGGAATCCGCCGCGACCACCTGCCCGGCAAAGGGATTGTTCTCGCCCACGAAGGACGCGACGAAGGCGGTGGCCGGCTCGTCATAGATGGTCTTGCCGTCGGCCACCTGCTGGATGACGCCATCGCTCATCACCGCGATGCGGTCCGACATGGTCAGCGCTTCGCCCTGGTCATGGGTGATGTAGATGAAGGTGATGCCGACCAGGCGCTGGATGCTGCGCAGCTCGTTGCGCATGTGCTGGCGCAGCTTGAGGTCGAGCGCCGAGAGCGGCTCGTCCAGCAGCAGCACGTTGGGCTGCACGCAGAGCGCACGGGCGATGGCCACGCGCTGCTTCTGGCCGCCCGACAGCTCGCTCACCAGCTTCTTGCCCTGGCCCGGCAGGGCGATCAGCTGCAGCAGCTCGTCGGCCTTCTTCTGCCGGGTCGCCTTGTCGACGCCCTGCACCCGCAGGCCGTAGGTGATGTTCTCCGCCACGCTCATCAGCGGGAACAGCGCCAGGTTCTGGAAGATCAGCGCCGTCGGCCGCTTGTTGGGCCCGATCCCGGCCATGTTCTGGCCGCCGATCTTCACCGCGCCTTCCGAGGGCTCGAGGAACCCCGAAACCGTGCGCAGGATCGTCGTCTTGCCGCAGCCCGATGGGCCCAGGAACGAGAAGAACTCGCCGCCCCGGATGTCCAAGGTCGCGTTATCGACGGCGGTGAAATCCCCGAATCGGACCGTGACGTGGTCGAGTTCGACACCCGCACTCATCTGCCTGCCCTGTCAAATTTTCTTGTTGCATCCCGTTTGCGCAAGTTTCCACGCAAGCTTGCTTGAGATCAAGCGGGATGAAGTCCCCCAGAAACACGTCAGCCCCGGCGAACCGGGGCTGACGGCGTTCCTTGACCGGTTTCCGCTTAAGCGGCGGTGAACTGGTCGACGTATTGGCTGCGGATTTCCGCGTACCAGCCCGGCTCGGCCGGCCACGGCCACACGTGGTCGAGCGAATCGCCCGGATAGGCCTCCTGGAAGTTCTTCTTGAAGGCATCCGAGGTCAGCGCATCGGCGCCGGTCACCACCGGGTTGTAGTTCGACCCGTCGGAAACCTGGGCCGAGACTTCCGGCGTGTGCAGGTAGTTGATGAACTCGTAGACCTGATCAATGTTCTTCGCCGACTTCATCAGCGACAGGCCGTCGAGCCACACGATGGCGCCTTCGACCGGCGCCTGGTAGCTGACCGGCTTGCCGTCCTTCTTCAGCGACAGCGGCGGGCCGTCCCAGGTCTGGCCGAGCCACACGTCGTTCTCCATCAGGCCCGACTTGGTGTTGTCGGCCGAATCCCAGAACTGCTTCACCCACGACTTGTGCTCGATGGCGAAGGCCAGGATCGGATCCCACAGCTTCTTGAACGAGGCTTCGTCCTTGTAGCCGTCGACCATGCGGTTGGACGGCTGCTTGCCGGTGTAGTCCCACCACAGGCCGATACCGAGCAGGAACGAATGGCCGCGGCCCTGGGTGTGGCCCTTCACGTCGTCGTCCCACAGCGAGCCGAAGCTGAGCTTCGTCAGGTCGCCCTTGTAGAGATCGGTGCGGAAGGAGAGCGCTTCCGAGCCCCAGCAATGCGGCAGGTGGTAGAGGCCGTCATCCCAGGTCCACAGGCCCTTGGAGTTGCCGATCATCGAGGGGATCAGCGCCGACATGTTCTTCAGCTTGTTGGTGTCGAACGGCGCCAGGACCTGGAGATCCTTGTATTGCGGCGCGCGGTTGCAGGTCGGCTGGCACAGGTCGAAGCCTTCGCCGCCGGTCGCCTGCAGCTTGTTGATCTGCTCCTCGTTCTGCGAGAACGGGGTCTGGTTGACCTTGATGCCGGTCTTCTTCTCGAAATTCGGGATCACCGGATCCGGGAACTCGTCCGACCACATCAGCAGGTTGAGCTCGCCCGAGGACGAGAACGCCTCTTTCACGTACATCGGCCCGACAGCGGCGACCGTGCCCACCGCGGCGGCGCTTTTCAGCATCGTGCGGCGATTGAAATTGCGCGCGGTGATCAGCAGATCCCGCGTGCGCAATTGTTCCTTCGTCAGTTTCGTCATCGAATACCTCCCTCGACGATCTGGCCCGGCGGCCGAAGGGCCGGCCGGTGTTTCGGAAGTCGGCGCTGAGACACCGGGCGAGGCTGAAACGAAGTCAGGTCCCCACCCGATTTGCAACGCTCTGGCGCCGCTCCCCGAACTTTCATGCCACGATTGAGCGTAAATGAACTGCCAGGGACCGGCAACTTAGTTCACGAATGTTTCACACAGGTGTTATAGTGAGTTTTCCTTATGCTATCGGCTTTATGGGCAGGCCCCGCGGCGCCCGTGACCGCATGAAATAGGGCCAGAGCCGGAGAAACCTTTGGGCCACCCGTCGCGCACGTTTCTGTTCCATCTGGAGCCGGACAAGACCACCACCTTGCAGGCGCAGCTGCGCCGCATGCTGGTCTCGGCCATCCTGGACGGACAGATCCCGCCAGGCTCGCCACTCCCCTCCTGCCGCTCGCTGGCGCAAACGCTGAAAATTGCCAGGAATACGGTCGTGCTGGCCTACCAGGACCTGGTCGAGGAAGGCTTCCTCATCTCGCGCCAGCGCAGCGGCTTCTTCGCCAACCCGGAGATCCTGACCGGGCGGGTCAGGCCGGGCGAGGCCGGGGGCGGCGCACCCCAGGCAGCCGACGAAGGCGCGCGCGGCACCGGGGCGAAGACTGCCCCCGATTGGCCACAGCGCTTCCGCCTGCATCCGTCGCGGCAAAGGAATATTGTCAAGCCGGCCAACTGGCAGGACTACCCCTATCCGTTCATCTACGGCCAGGTCGATCAGGGGCTGTTCCCGTTGGCCGCCTGGCGGGAATGCTCGCGCCAGGCCTTGAGCGTCACCGCCGTGCGCGACTGGTCCAAGGACCGTTTCGCCGAGGACGACCCCGCGCTGATCGAGCAGCTGCGCACCCGGGTCCTGCCGCGCCGGGGCATCCGGGTCGGCGCCGACGAGATCCTGGTCACCATCGGCGCGCAGAACGCGCTCTACCTGCTGGCCGCCCTGCTGTTCGACCGCGAGACCGTCTTCGGCATCGAGAACCCCGGCTACACCGACGCCCGCAACATCGCGTCCCTTCATGCCGGCAAGGTGCTGGGCATCGGCGTGGATGACCAGGGCATGGTGCTGTCCGCCGAATTCGATTCCTGCGATTACGTTTATGTGACGCCCAGCCACCAGTTCCCGACCACCGTGACCATGTCGCTGGAGCGGCGCCACGCCCTGCTGGAGCGCGCGGCGGCCTCCGACGTCGTCATCATCGAGGACGACTACGAAAGCGAACTCGCCCACCAGGGCTCGCCCCAGCCGGCGTTGAAATCCCTCGACCGCAACGACCGGGTGATCTTCATCTCGTCGCTGTCGAAGACCCTGGCGCCGGGTTTGCGCATGGGCTTCATGGTCGGGCCGCCGGCGCTGATCAAGGAGGCGCGGGCACTACGCCGCCTGATGATCCGCCACCCGGCCGCCAACAACCAGCGTACCATCGCCATGTTCCTGGCCGACGGCCACCATGACGCGCTGCTGCGCCGGTTGTGCAACGTCTATCGCGAGCGCCTGGCGGCGGCCGTCACCGCGCTGGTCAAGCACATGCCCGAGTTTTCCGTCAACCTGACGGCCGGCGGCACGGCGCTGTGGATCCGCGGGCCGAAGCAGATCGACATGGGCGCCGTCGGCGCCGCGGCGCTGAAACGCGGCGTGGTCATCGAGCCGGGCGCCGTGCATTTCATGGACCAGCCGGGACCGGCGAACTTCTTCCGCCTCGGCGTCTCCTCCATTCCCACCGAGAAGATCGAGGCCGGCATCAAGCTGCTGGCCGAGACCGTGCGCGAGCAGCAGAAGCGCGGATAGAACGCGCACAAGCTTCGTCGCCTCTCGTTCGTCACCCCGGCCACCGAGCCGGGGTTCATGCCAACATCGCGCCGGGCCCGACCCTGGACCCCGGATCAAGTCCGGGGTGACGATGCGGGTCGGGGCGGCGCGGTGCTGGCCCAATTGCGCCGAGGCGGCTGGACCTATGCGACCGGCGCCGGGCCGCCTACACAATCGCCTGTTGTCACGAATTGCGGCATGATCCCCGCGGCACTTCGGCCTATCTGGACCGCCTCGCGGCACTTTCGGCAAACCTCATCGCATGACCCAGCGCATCCTCGTCCTCAATGCCGGCTCTTCCAGCGTCAAGTTCGCGACCTTCGCGCTGCGCGACGGCGGCGACCCGGCGCTGGAACTGAAAGGCCAGGTCGCCGGCATCGGCCAGGGCACGACCAAGCTGTCGGTGTCGGACGCCACGGGGAAGAAGCTCGACTGGGGCGGCGCCGCGAACCTCGCCAGCCACGAGGACGCCCTTGGCCTGCTGATCGACCGGCTCGACATCGCCGCGCGGCGCGCCGATTGGCTCGGCGCCGGGCATCGCGTCGTGCATGGCGGAGAGCGCTTCTCCGCGCCGCTCCGCATCGACGGCGCCGCGATCGAGGCGCTGGCGGCGCTCATCCCGCTGGCGCCCTTGCACCAGCCGCACAACGTCACGCCGATCCGCGCTTTGCACCGCCTGCTGCCGGAGCTGCCGCAGGTCGCCTGCTTCGACACCGCCTTCCATACGACGCAGCCGGAAGTCGCCGTGCGCTTCCCGATCCCGGACGAATACTGGCGCAAGGGCCTGCGCCGCTACGGTTTCCACGGCCTCTCCTACGAGGCAATCCTGCACGCGCTGCCGAAGGTCGCCGGCGGCATCCCGCGACGGCTGATCGTCGCCCATCTCGGCAACGGCTCATCCATGGCGGCGATCCGCGACGGCCGATGCGTCGCTTCCACCATGGGCTTCTCCACGCTTGATGGCCTGATGATGGGCACCCGGCCAGGCGTGATCGACCCCGGCCTGCTGCTGCACCTGCTGCGCGACGGCATGAGCCTGGAGCGGCTGGAGAAGCTGCTCTACCACGAGAGCGGATTGCAGGGCGTTTCCGGCCTGACCTCCGACATGAAGACGCTGCTGGACAGCGCCGACGACCGGGCGAAGCTGGCGGTGGCGATGTATTGCTACCGCGCGGCGCGCGAGCTGGGCTCGCTGGCGGCGGCGCTCGGCGGCGTCGATGCGCTGGTCTTCACCGGCGGGGTCGGCGAGAACGCGGCACCGGTCCGGGCTGCGATCTGCGACAGCGCCGCTTGGCTGGGGCTCGATTTCGACGCGGCTGCCAATGCCGCGGGCGGCCCGCTGATCTCCAGGCCCGGATCGCGCCTCGCCGCCTGGATCGTCTTCACCGACGAGGAGCTGACCATCGCGCGCCACACGCGGCGCGTGCTTGCCGGCTAGAAGCCGCCGGCGAGGTTCAACGCCGCCTTGCCGATGCCGAGCGCGGCCAGCGCGATCAGGATGATCAGCACCCAGCGCCGGAACGCCGCCTGGTTCATGTGGCGGAAGCCATGCGCGCCGATCCACACGCCGATCAGCAAGGCCGGAATCCAGACCAGGAACTGCACGAAGCTCTGCCGCGTGACGATTCCCTGCGTCGCGAAATAGGCGATGCCGAGCAGATCGGTGAACAGGAAAAAGAAGATCACCGAGGCGCGGCCGATGGCCGCCGCCGCGGGGGTCGAGAAATAGAACAGCACCACCGGCGGCCCGCCGATGCCGAAGGCGCCGTTCAGCAGGCCGGAGGCGACGCCGGTGCCGGTGCAGGCGGCCGGTCCCGGCGTGCGGGCCAGGCGGAAGCCGCGCAGCATCATGATCGCGGTGCCGATGACGAACAGCCCGAGCACGATCTGGGTCGGGTCCTGCGGCGCGTTGATCAGCACATAGGCGCCGAGCGGCAGGCCCACGACATAGCCCAGCATCAGCCAGCGCAGCGAGCGCCAGTCGATCTCGCGCCAGATACCGGGGATGAGGTTGAGCGAGGCGGCGATCTCCAGCAGGAAGATCGACGGCACGATCTGCGACACCGGCAGGATCAGCGACAGGGCGGTGACGGAGAGCAGCGAAAAGCCGAAGCCCGAGAACCCGCGCACGATCGCCGCCAGGAAGATGGCGGCACTGCTCAACGCCAGGAGCAGCGGCTGATCCTTCAGCGCGGACAACAGTTCGGCAAGCATGCGATTCCCCCGGCGGTGCCCTGAGCGGCAATCTAGGGGCAGCGTCGATGCCCGCCAATCGCTTTCCGTGGAGCCAGTTGCACGACCTTCGCCGCTCTCCGCTCGTCACCCCGGCCTTGCGCCGGGGTCAATTGCGCCGTCGCACGAGCCATCGTGACTTGGCGCCGTCCTTGCGGCAAATGGGTGGACCCCGGCGCAAGGCCGGGGTGACGATCCAGTATTGCAGGCAGCGAAAAAACAAGCGGCCGGCGAGTCGCCTCGCCGGCCGCTGTCTGGCACGTTGATACGGAAGCCTAGTACGTGATCCGCACCTTGTAGGTCAGCTTGGCGCTGCCTTCTGCGGGGACCGGCAGCTGCCATTCGGCGGTGGTGGAATCACGCTCGCTGTGCTTCACCGATTCCTCGAGCATCTTCCAGTCGCCGGGGACGAATTCACGCAAGGTGACGGTGATCGCCTCCTTCTTGGCGTTCTTCACCTCGATCTCGTAGCCGGTCTCGTAGATGTTGTCGGCGATCTTGTCATAGGAGACCTGCTTGCCGCGCGCGGTGACGTCGAAGGCGCGGCCGAGCATCAGGTCGACTTCCTCGTTCTTCGGCGTGTGGTCGATGTGATCCTCGCCGACGAAGATTGCGTCGCCATCGCTGTCGTTCTTGTAGACACGCACCACGCCGGCCGGCAGCGGCAGGCCGAGATGCGACTTGTCGTCGTTCTGCAGCTGCATCCGCACCTCGGCGTTGACCCGGCCGGTCTCGCCCATGCGGGTAAGATACGTGCCGGCGACGTTGCCGACATTCAGCAGCAGGTACTGCTTCTCGACCGGGATCGCTTCGGCCGAGAGCAGGGCCACCTGCTTGGTCTGGTTCTCCTTCAGCGTGGTCGGGCGGTCGAGGCTGTAGAGGTGGTATTCGAAGGCCGCCTCCTCCACCATCTTCTGGCGCACCGACCCGACCGCATCCATCGCCTCCATCATCGGCGCCGGCATCGGCGGCTGAACCTGGTTCACATCGCCCGCCACCAGCTGCAGCTTGGCGTCCTTGTAGGCGATGCCGCTCTGGTTGGTGAGGGTGACCCAGCCGTTGAGGTTGACGGTCTTTTCGTCGGGCGACAGCTCAGCCACGTAATCCGCCGCCCAGGACAGCCCGTGCGTCAGGTAGGAGAGGTCGACCGGCACCTCGCCGGCCTTGTCGCTCTGCACCTTCACGACGAGCGTCGGGCGGTCGCGCAAGGTCGCCGGCACCGCGCTGTAGACCAGGCGGCCGGGCGGCGTCACCTCGATGCGGTCGCCGATCTTCAGCACCACCTGGCCTTCGGCGACCGAGAGCACGGTGGCGTCCTCGGTGACGTCGGCGCCGGTATCGGGATTGGTGCGCACGACGCGGATGGTCTGGCCGACCGACTTCTCCAGCAGCTTCTGCGGCGTCAGCAGGTCGAAATCGAAGTTCTGCTCGAGGATGTCGAGCTCGCTGCCGCGGCCGGTCAGCAGCGCGGTCTCCGGCTGGATGCCGGCACTCACCTCGATGAAGGCAAGGTCGTTCTCGCCCTTGGTCAGGGTCACGCTGCGCGAATCGCGGATCAGCGCCAGATCGTTGTTGTAGATGGTGACGGCGATGGCGCTCTGCTTGTCGGCGCCGATTGGCGTCTCGGCGGCAGCGGCGAAGTTGACCAGCAGCGCCGCGACGGCGACGCCGGAACACAGAACGGAGCGGGCAAAAAGAACGGAACGCATGAATTTTCCCTATCGCGGTTGTTGGCTGGCGCAGCACGCCAGAACCGGGGTCAGAGTCGCCCGAAAATTGCGGCGAGACAATGGCGCCAGTATGACCGCAATCACCGGGCGCCTCAATTCTTGTTGATCGAACCGGCGCCCCTGTCGCCGCTACAGAATCAGGATTGCCTTGGCTAGATGGCTTGCCGCGCCTGCAAGGCCTGGATCAGCGTGCCATCGTCGAGATAGTCGAGCTCGCCGCCGACCGGCACGCCATGGGCGAGGCGCGAGACGGCGAGGCCGAAGGGCTGCAAACGGTCGCTCAAGAAATGTGCCGTGGTCTGTCCGTCGACGGTAGCGCCGAGCGCCAGCACCACTTCCTTCACGCCGCCCCCCTCGATGCGGCGGAACAGCGGCTTCAAGTTGAGCTGCTCCGGCCCGATGCCGTCGAGCGCGGAAAGCACGCCGCCCAGGACGTGATAGCGGCCGCGGAAGGCCGCCGTCCGCTCGAGCGCCCAGAGGTCGGCCACATCGGCGACGACGCAGAGAATGGCCGGGTCGCGACGCGCATCGGTGCAGATGCCGCACGGATCGGCCGCGTCCAGATTGCCGCATTGGCTGCAGGTCCGCACATGCTCGGCGGCACCCTTCAAGGCGTCGATCAGCGGCAGCAGCGCCGATTCCTTGCGCTTGATCAGGGTCAGCGCGGCGCGGCGCGCCGAGCGCGGGCCAAGGCCCGGCAGGCGCGCCAGGACCTGGATCAGGCGATCGATCTCGGGTGCCGCCATCGGAAAATCAGCCCAAGTCCTGCGTCAAAAGGGCAGCTTGAAGCCCGGCGGCAATTGCAGCCCGCCGGTCAGCTTCGCCATCTGCTCGGCCATCTGCGCGTCGGCCTTGGACTTGGCGTCCTTGGCGGCGGCGACGATCAGATCCTCCAGCACTTCGACATCGTCGGGAGTCGCGAGCTTGGGATCGATCTTCACCTTGCGCACTTCGCCCTTGCCGCTGATGGTGACGGCGACAAGGCCGCCGCCAGCCTGGCCGGTCACTTCGATCTGCTCCAGCGCGCTCTGCATCTCCGCCATCTTGGATTGCATCTCCTGCGCCTGCTTCAGCATCTGGCTCAGATTCTTCATGACAGATCCTCGTCGATGATCTCGGGCAGATCGGCATTGCCGATCTCGGCCGCTGTTTCGGGCGCTTCCGCCGCGGCGGCGGCCTCCATATCACCCATCGGCCCGGCCAGGTCGCGCACCTCGTCGATGGTGGCGCCGGGGAAGGCCTGCAGCACCGCCTTGACCAGCGGATGCTGGGCCGCTTCGGCGCGTTGCGCCTCGGCCATCGCCGCCGCCTGCTGCTTCAGGGTCGGCGCGCCGGCATGGCTGGAGACGCTGACCAGCCAGCGCTTGCCGGTCCATTCGTTGAGCGCGGCGGCGACCCGCGTCGCCAGATTGCTCGGCGCCTTGTCGCCGGGGCGGAAATCGATGCGGCCGATCTCGAACTGCACCAGGTGCACGTCGGATTGCAGATGCGCCGCCAGGATCGGCTCGCGCTTCGACTGGAACAGCGCCACCACCTCGCCGAAGCTCTGCGGCTGCGGCATGGCCAAGGCTTGCGTCACAGGTGCCGCGCTGGGCTGCAACGCGGATTGCGGCGCGAGCTGGGATTGCGGCTGCATCCGTGGCGCGGTCGCCTGGGTGGCGCGGCCACCGTCGCCGGCCGGCGCGCGCGGCGCGGGTACCGCCGCCGAGGCAGCTCCGGATTCGGCGAGGCGCCGGACCAGGTCGGCGGGATCGGGCAGGTTGGCGGCGTGCATCAGGCGGATCAGCACCATCTCCGCCGCCGCCAGCGGCTGGGGTGCCGCCTGAACTTCGCCGAGGCCCTTCAGCAGCATCTGCCACAGCCGCGCCAGCACCGGCAGCGACAGTTCCGGGACGATCTTCGCGCCCCAGGCGCGTTCGGCCTCCGGCGTCGCGGGATCTTTCAAGGGATCGGGCGTGATCTTGGCCCGGGTCAGCCAGTGCGTCAGCTCCAGCATGTCCTGCAGCACGATCGCCGGATCGGCGCCGGCCTGATGCATGCCCTGCAGCCGCGCCAGGGCCTCGGCGGCCTTGCCTTTCAGCACGTCGTCATAGAGGTCGATCAGCTGCGTGCGGTCGGCGAGGCCGAGCATGTCGCGCACCTGCGCCGCGTCGATCTCGCCATGCGACAGCGCGATCGCCTGGTCGAGCAGCGACAGCCCGTCGCGCGCAGAGCCGTCGGCCGCGCGCGCGATCATCGCGGCGGCACCAGGTGTCACCTTGGCGTTTTCCTGTTCCGCGATCTTCAGGAAATAGGCGGCGAGCTCTTCCGCCGCGATGCGGCGCAAATCGAAACGCTGGCAGCGGGAGAGCACCGTCACCGGCACCTTGCGGATTTCGGTCGTGGCGAAGATGAACTTCACATGCTCCGGCGGCTCTTCCAGCGTCTTCAACAGGGCGTTGAACGCCTTCTCCGACAACATGTGGACTTCGTCGACGATGTAGACCTTGTAGCGCGCGCTGACCGGGCGGTAGCGCACGCCGTCGATCAGCTCGCGGATGTCGTCGATGCCGGTGCGGCTGGCGGCGTCCATCTCGATGACGTCGACATGGCGGTCCTCGGCGATGGCGCGGCAATGCTCGCACTGGCCGCAAGGCGCGGCGGTCGACCCGCCCTTGCCGTCGGGGCCGATGCAGTTGAAGCAGCGCGCCAGGATGCGCGCCGTCGTCGTCTTGCCCACGCCGCGCACGCCGGTCAGCATGAAGCCATGCGCCAGGCGGCCCTGCGCGATGGCGTTGGTCAGGGTGCGTACCAGCGCCTCCTGCCCGATCAGGGCGGAGAAATCGCGCGGCCGGTATTTGCGGGCAAGGACGCGATAGCCTTCCGCCCCCGGCCTGCCGTCGGCGGCGTCAGCCGATGGAGCGCGTGGCGGTGTTGCGTCTGCCATATTTCCCTGATCGGGTGGGAGGCTGGCAACGACCCGGGCAAAACTCGTTACGGCTGCTTCCTTCCGGACCTGACCGGGTTGGCGAGACACCCGTCCGCACCAACCTCCCGGGGCGACTATATCAGGGTTGCGGCGGCCGATTGCAACTGGATTCCGGGTTGCCCCGGTCGCCTGCCAAACGACCGCTAAGCCTATGGCATCCGTAGCAATTCCTGCCGGATGATGGAGCCGTCCTTGGCCTCCATCTGCGAGGCGACCAGGACGCCGGCATCGTCGTACCAAACCTCGCGGGAAAACTCCCCGGTGAAGACGTAGTGCTTGGCCTGGACGGTGCCGATCGGCAGGGTCAGTTGTTCCACCCCCGCCGCGGTCACCTGGGTCGTGCGCGCGCGGCCCTTCACGGTTTCCAGCACGGCGGAATCGTCGACCGCGTCGGAATTCCACAAGGTGGTCGGTATCAGGTCGCCGGGCAGGTCGCGCTTCTTGCCGTCATAGGCGCCGACCAGCCGGTCGCCTTTGCGCACCAGCTGCACGTCGCGGTGGTTGCCGTCGTCATTGGCGAGCGAGCGCAGCTCCATCAGCTTGCCCTGCACCCACTTCTCCTCGATGCGCTGGGTGAAATCGTAGAGGCTGAGGCCCAGCAGCGTGACGCTGATGCGCACTTCGGTCACCACCGAGAGATTGTCGCCGCGGCGCTCGAAATCGGCGCGCTGCTCGCCCACCACGTCGCCATTGCGCATCACCTGGTAGACATAGGTGCCGGTGGCGGCGGTCTCCGGCGACAGCGCGGCGGCAAGCGCCGGCGCCAGCACCAGGGCGGAGAAACCGAAAGCCAACGCCAATGGACCCAATACCGTGCGGCGCAGGAACCGGCAGGAAAGGTTGACTGACGAGGTCAAGCGTAGCATCACCTACTCCGTAGACTGCTTCGTTTCACCAGCATCAAGCGCGGCCGATGATTCATGCTTCCGGCTTCCCTGTCAATTTCTACACCACCGGCGCGTGGGATCGCGCCGTGGAAAGGCGCGGCGACACGGATTGGTTCCAGGCGTCGTTGCGCAATCCCGCCACGCGGCTGCACGTGGTGTGGCAAGGGCGCACGCTGGTGCGGCCGGAAGACCACGCCGTCCTCAACCTGCTGGATGCCGCGATTTACAATGACTTGATCGCCGCGGCGCGCTCCGTCGTGCTGCTCGGCTGTGACGCCGAAGTCGCGCATGTCGCCATCGACCTGTCGGCGCAGCCGGAAAGCGTCGTGACAAGTCTGGGACAAGCGGTCGACCTGCGCAGCATCGGGCCGCTGCTGCCGGCCCGCGACGCATCCCTCGCCGCCCTGGCGCGCGGCATGGCCTATTGGCACGAGCGGCATCAATTCTGCGGAGTCTGCGGCGGCCCGACAGTGAGCGAGCAGGCCGGCTACCAGCGCCGCTGTGCTGACCCCCAGTGCAACGCGATGTTCTTTCCGCGCATCGATCCGGCGGTGATCATGCGCATCGAATACCGGGATCGCATCCTGCTCGGCCGCCAGGCGAGCTGGCCGCCCGGCATGCATTCGGTGCTGGCGGGCTTCGTCGAGCCGGGCGAATCGCTCGAAGACACGGTGCGGCGCGAGACCTTCGAGGAGGTCGGCATCCGCGTCGGCGCCGTGCGCTATTTCGGCTCGCAGCCCTGGCCGTTCCCGTCCTCGCTGATGGTCGGCTTCGTCGCCGAGGCGCTCGACGACAAGCTCAACTTGAACCGCGAGGAGATCGATTCCGCCGCCTGGTTCACGCGCGAGCAGCTGATCAACTCGCCGGAAGACGAGACGTTCAAGCTGTCGCGCAAGGATTCGATCTCGCGCGCGCTGGTCAACGACTGGATTGCGCAGGGTTGAAGTTCTCTAGGCTGAAGCTCTCTGGGCTGAATCTCTCTGGGCTGATCCCGCCTTCTGACACACACCCACTCGTCACCCCGGGCTTGACCCGGGGTCCATCGTGACCCCGCACGAACCGATGAAAATACACTCCGCGCTTGCGGCGGATGAATGGATCCCGGGTCAAGCCCGGGATGACGAGCGGGTTGGTGGCGAGAGTGAGACTCTACTTCTGCCCGGCGCGGAAGCTGCTTGCCGGATAGACGCCGAGGATGCGCACCTCGCGGGAGAAGAAGCTCAGTTCCTCCAGCGCCAGGCGCACCGGGCGCTGGTCGGGGTGGCCCTCGATGTCGGCGTAGAACTGCGCCACGGTGAAATTGCCGTCGAGGATGTAGCTTTCCAGCTTGGTGATGTTGACGCCGTTGGTGGCGAAGCCGCCCAGCGCCTTGTAGAGCGCGGCGGGCACCGAGCGCACGCGGAACACGAAGCTGGTCACCACCGGGCCCTTGGCCGGGTCGGGGTCGATCGGATCGCGCGCCAGCACCACCATGCGCGTGGTGTTGTGCTCGGCATCCTCGATGTCGGCGGCCAGCACCTCGAGGCCGTAGATCTCCGCGGCCAGCGCCGAAGCGATGGCGGCAGCACTCTTGTCGCTCTGGGTCGCCAGCTCGGCCGCGGAGCCGGCGGTGTCGGCGCGCACGATCGCTTTCAGCCCATGCTGCTTGATGAAGTTGCGGCATTGCGACAGCGCCTGGACGTGGCTCGACACCGTCTTCAGGCCGGCGAGGGTGGCGCCCTTGTGGCCGATCAGGCAGTGGTTCACCCGCTGGAAATGCTCGCCCACGATGTGCAGGCCGGATTCCGGCATCAGGTGATGGATGTCGGCGACGCGGCCAGCCAGCGAGTTCTCGATCGGGATCATCGCCAGCTTCGCATCGCCCTGGCGCACCGCGGCGAAGGCGTCCTCGAAGCTCGGGCAGGGCAGCGTCTGCATCTGCGGAAACGCCGCACGGCAGGCGAGGTCGGAATAGGCGCCGGGCAGGCCCTGGAAGGCGATGGTCTGGTCTGGATGGCTGGGCACGAATTATCCGCCGGGTTCGGGATCAGCGGGTTTTCTGCGCCAGGATGGAGCGCGCCCGCTCGAGTTCGGCGGGAGTATCGACACCGAGCGGGACGGTGTCAACGAGCGCCACGTCGATGCGCATGCCGGCCTCCAGCGCGCGCAGCTGCTCCAGCTTTTCGCGCTTTTCCAGCAATCCTGGCGGCAACGCCACGAAGCGCGCCAACGCCGCGCGGCGATAGGCGTAGAGCCCGACATGATGGTAATGCGGTCCGGCATTCGCCGGCACCGTGGCGCGGCTGAAATAGAGCGCGCGGGCGACGCCGCGGCCGGCCGCAGGATCGAACGGCGCCACCGCCTTGACCACGTTGGGGTCGGTGCGTTCGGTCTCCCGGGTGATCTCGACCGCAAGCGTGGCGATGTCGACCGCCGGGTCGTCCAGCGGGTCGAGCACGCGGCGAATCAGCGCCGGGGCGATGGTCGGCAGGTCGCCCTGCAAGTTGACCACGGCGTCATGGCGGCCGGCCGGGTCGACCTTGCCCAGCGCCTCGAAGATGCGGTCAGAGCCCGAGGGGTGCGCCGGGTCGGTCAGCACCGCCTGGCCGCCGGCCTTGATCACCGCCTCCGCGATCTCCGGCTCGGCGGCGGCGACGCAGACCGGACCGATCCCGGCCTCCATCGCCCGGCGCCAGACCTGGACGATCATCGGTTCGCCGCAGATGTCGGCCAGCGGCTTGCCCGGCAGCCGCACCGATTGCATGCGGGCGGGGATCAGGACGATCGGGGATTGCGGACGGGACATCGGGCCTCGGGAGATCTGGCCGGGTTGGGTTCGCGGGCGGCGCCTGCCAGCCGATATCACCGCCCGACCGGTTTGGCCATCCGACCGGTTTGGCCATCCGGCCGGTTTTGCCACCCGGATGGGCCGCCGGCGACCCCGACTCGCGGGCGCGACATTATGCCGCTTTATGGGTATTGGCGAAACTCACCAACAAGCGGGAATGAAACGGGAAATCACGGCCATCCGGCCCAGGCGCGGGACCCCAGGCCGGATTGGACAGGGGCGCGCAAAGCCGTTAAATTCGCGCCCGATTTGCCGCGCCTGGGACGCGTCCCGGGATCACCGTGGTTGGGGAGAAGCTCGCCGCAGTCATGCACGCGTACCGCTTGCCGGCGCATCCGCGATGCTTCGACTGCTGCGTGCAATCCAGGCGCATTGAATTGAAGGGTTCGTGATGTCGTCATTGGAAGGCAACAAGATTGCCGCCGCCATCCTGGTGGGCGGCATGATCACGCTCAGCGTCGGGATCGCCACCAATTTCATCTTCCCGTCGCAGCATGGCGCCGAAGCCGCGCATGAGGGCGAGGCGGAGCCGGCGACCAAGGCCGCGCCCGCCGTGGTCGAGCCGGTGCTGGGCCAGATCGCCAGCGCCGATGCCGCCGCCGGCGAGAAGATCGCCCAGAAGTGCCAGTCCTGCCACGACTTCACCAGCGCCAATGCCAACAAGGTCGGCCCCGGCCTCTATGGCGTCGTCGGGCGCATGTCCGGCACCCATGACGGCTTCGCCTATTCCGATCCGATGAAGGCGCACGGCAAGCCCTGGACCTTCGAGGAGCTGAACCACTTCATCGCCAATCCGAAGGCCTATATCCCCGGCACCAAGATGACCTTCCCGGGCCTGCCCAAGGTCGCCGACCGCGCCGCCCTCTTCGCCTGGCTGCGCAACCAGGCGGCCAGCCCAGCGCCGCTGCCGACGCCCGATGAGATCAGCGCCGAGGAAGCCGCCTTCAAGACCGCGCAAGAAGCCGCCGCGGCGCCCGCCGAAGCAGCGCCGGCCGAAGCGGCACCCGCCGAGGCAGCCCCCGCCGAGGCCGCCGCGCCCGCCGCCAACGCCGTGGCGATGATCGCGACCGCAGATCCGGCTGCCGGCGAGAAGGTCGCCGCCAAGTGCAAGGCCTGCCACGACCTCAGCCAGGCCGCCAAGAACAAGATCGGTCCGCATCTGTGGGGCGTCATCGGCCGCAACCATGCCGCGGTGGAGGATTTCCCCTATTCCGACGCGATGAAGGCCTTTGCCGGCAAGCCCTGGACCTTCGAGGATCTGGACACCTTCCTGACCAGCCCGAAGGACTATGCGCCCGGCACCAAGATGAGCTTCCCCGGCCTGAAGAAGCCGGAGGAGCGCGCGGCGCTGCTGCGCTGGCTCCGGGACCAGAGCGACTCGCCCGTGCCGCTGCCGCAGTAAGCGGCGGCATGGCGTGAGCGCGACCGTCGAGGATTTCGTCGACCTGGCCAACCGGCTGGCCGATGCCAGCCGGCCGATCCTGCGCTCGTACTATCGCCGCAAGCTCGATATCGACATCAAGTCCGATGCCTCCCCGGTCACCCAGGCCGACCGCGAGGCGGAGGCGGCGATCCGCAAGCTGATCGCCGCGCGCTTCCCGGAGCACGGCATTTTCGGCGAGGAGTTCGGCAAGGAACGCGCCGATGCCGAATATGTCTGGGTGCTGGATCCCCTGGACGGCACGCGTGCCTTCGTCACCGGCCGGCCGACCTTCGGCACGTTGATCGCCCTCATCCGAAACGGCCAACCCCTGCTCGGCGTCATCGACATGCCGGTGCTGAACGACCGCTGGGTCGGCGTCATGGGCCGGCCGACCACCCTCAACGGCGAGAAGGTTGCCGCCCGTGCCTGCCCCGGCCTCGCCAAGGCCTATCTGTCGGCTTCCATCCCGCTGATGTTCGACACGGCGGAGAAGCGGGCCAGGTTCGACGCGGTGTCGGCCAAGGCGCTGTCCACCACCTTCGGCGGCGATTGCTACCAGTACGGCATGGTGGCGACCGGGTTTCTCGATCTTGTGATCGAGTGCTCCCTGGTCGAATACGACTACCTGGCGCTGACCCCGATCCTCGAAGGGGCGGGCGGCAGGATCACCGATTGGCAGGGAAACGGCCTGAAACTCGGTTCCGACGACAAGGTGATCGCCAGCGGCGACGCAGATCCTGCAGGGCTGAGCGGAAAACCCCGCTGTTTCCGCGTGTTTCCTCAGCCGCGAAGCTGAACTAGACTGCGCGCGTCGCCCCACCGGGTCCGGAGCAATCTTTTCATGGCCTTGCGTCGCTGGCTCACCTGCGTCCTATTCGCCGCCGCCCTCGCCCACCCCCTGCTGGCACTTCCGACCGCGGCCATCGCCCAGGAGGGCGTCAAGGTCCATGCCCTGACGCTGCTGGACGCGCCGAAATACGGTCCCGATTTTAAGCATCTCGACTACGTCAATCCTGACGCGCCCAAGGGCGGCACCATCAATCTGGGCGCCATCGGCACCTTCGACAGCTTCAATGCCTTCATCGTCAAGGGCGACCCCGCCGGGCTCGCCGGGCTCTATGACACGCTGACCACCTCGCCCGAAGACGACCTGCTGACCGAATATGGGCTGCTGGCGGAGAGCATGGAGGTCGCCGAGGACAAGTCCTGGATCATCTTCAACCTGCGGCCCGAAGCGCGCTGGCATGACGGCGTGCCAATCACCGCGGACGATGTCGTCTTCACCTTCAACACGCTGATCGAGAAGGGCAACCCGCAGTACCGCTACTACTACCAGGATGTCGAGAAGGTCGAGAAGCTGGACGACCATCGGGTCAAGTTCCAGTTCAAGGTGGCCGGCAACCGCGAGCTTCCAGCGATCATGGGCCAGCTGGCCGTCCTGCCGAAACACTGGTGGGAAACGCGGAAGTTCGAGGACGTGCTGCTGGAGCCGCCGCTCGGCAGCGGCCCCTACAAGCTCGGCAAGTTTGAAATGGGGCGCTCCTATACGATGGAGCGCGTGCCCGACTACTGGGGGAAGGACCTTCCCATCAATATCGGCACGAACAACTACGACCAGACGCGCGTCACCTTTTCCCAGGACCCGGAAATCCAGATGGAGGCGTTCAAGGCCGGGAACATCGACATCCGCCCCAACGAGAATTCCGCGCGGCGCTGGGTCACTCAGTACGATTTCCCGGCGGTGAAGGACGGCCGCGTGATCAAGGAGAAGATCCCCCACGACAATCCCGTCGGCGTGCAGGGTTTCGTCTTCAACATCCGCAAGCCCTTGTTCGCCGACCGCAAGGTGCGCGAAGCGCTGATCTACGCGTTCGATTTCGAGTGGCTGAACAAGAACCTTGCCTACGGCGAATATGTGCGTACGCGCTCCTACTTCCAGAATTCGGAGATGGAGGCGAAGGGATTGCCGTCGCCGGAGGAGCTGGAAATCCTCAACCCGCTCAAGGACCAGATCCCGCCGGAGGTCTTCACCACCGAATACAATCCCCCCGTCACCGACGGGTCCGGCAACGCCCGCGACAATCTCGCCAAGGCCTCTGCCCTGCTCGACGAGGCCGGCTGGAAGGTCGAGGATGGCAAGCGGGTCAAGGATGGCAAGGTCTTCACGCTGGAGCTCATCGATGACGACCCGGGCGGCGAGCGGACGATCCTGCCCTTTGTCCAGAATCTCCAGAAGCTCGGAATCGACGCCACCGTCCGCCTGGTCGATTCCTCGCAATACCAGGCGCGCCTCGAGAATTTCGACTTCGATATGACGGTGAAGGCCTGGGGCGTCTCGCCTTCCCCCGGCAACGAACAGCGCGAGTATTGGGGGTCGCACGCGGCGGGCACGCGCGGCAGCGACAATCTCGTCGGCATCAGCAATCCGGCGATCGACAACCTCATCGAGCAGATTGTGCATGCGCCGACCCGGCATGACCTGATCGTGCGCTGCACGGCGCTGGACCGCGTGCTGCAATGGAACTACTACATCGTGCCGATGTTCAATATCGCCGCGTTCCGGGTCGCCTATTGGAACAAGTTCGGAATGCCGGACAAGCGGCCGGATCCGCTCTACAGCTACGGCAGCTCCTCCTGGTGGATCGATCCGGCGAAGGAAGCGGCGCTGGCGAGCTGGAAGCAGACCCATCAGACCACGGAAGCCGCGCCGGCCGGCGAAGCGCCCGCCGCCACCGCGACCCCGACGACCACCGAAGCGCAACCCGCCGCCACCAGCGAGTCGGCGCCGGCGGCGCCCAGCACGGCAGTGCCCGCGGACCGTGGCCGGTCGCCCTTCTTTTATCTTGGCATCGGCCTGGTGGCGGTCATCGTGGCCTATGTCCTGGGCCGGCGCAAAAGCAAGTCGTCCTGACGCCGTGGAAATGTAGACCTTCATGCTTGCCTACATCGCGCGACGGCTGCTGCTGATCATCCCCACCCTGTTCGGCATCATGGTGCTGAACTTCGTGATCGTGCAGTTCGCCCCCGGCGGCCCGGTCGAGCAGACCCTGGCGGAGCTGAAGGGAACCCTGGTTTCCGCTGCGGCACCCATTGTCGGCAACCAGGCCGACGTGCGCACCGCCCCCTCGACTGAGACAGGCGGCAGCGCCTATGTCGGCGCCCGCGGCCTCGATCCCGGGATCATCAAGGACATCGAGCGCATGTACGGCTTCGACAAGCCGGCTTATGAGCGCTTCTGGATGATGATGAAGGACTACGCCACCTTCAATTTCGGCGAGAGCTTCTTCAAGGGTCGCCCCGTCGTCGACCTGGTGCTGGACAAGATGCCGGTTTCCATCTCGCTTGGTCTCTGGACGACGCTGATCGTCTATTTGGTCTGCATTCCCTTGGGGATCGCCAAGGCCGTGCGCGACGGCAGCAAGTTCGACGTCTGGACCAGCATCGTCATCATCGTGACCAGCGCCATTCCGGGCTATCTGTTCGCCGTGCTGCTGATCGTGGTGTTTGCCGGCGGCAGCTACTTTCAGTGGTTTCCGCTGCAGCACCTGACGTCGCCCAATTGGGATGTGATGACCTGGCCCGACCGGATCGTGGATTATTTCTGGCATCTGGCCCTGCCGCTGACCGCCCTGGTGATCGGCTCCTTTGCCAGCCTGACGCTGCTCACCAAGAACTCGTTCCTCGACCAGATCAACCAGCAATACGTGGTGACCGCGCGGGCCAAGGGCTTGACCGAGCGCCGCGTGTTGTATGGCCACGTCTTCCGCAACGCCATGCTGATCGTCATCGCGGGCTTCCCAGGCGCCTTCATCGGCATCCTGTTCACCGGCTCGGTGCTGATCGAGATCATCTTCGGCCTCGATGGCCTGGGCTATCTCGGCTACGAGGCGGTGAAGACGCGGGACTACCCGATCATGTTCGGAACGCTCTATGTCTTCACGCTGATTGGTCTGATTACGACGCTGATCAGCGACCTGATGTACACGGTCGTCGACCCGCGCATCGACTTCGAGGCGCGCGTATGACCGATGCCGTCGCGACCACGCCGCATCCGGCGAAACTCAGCCTGTTGGGCATGCGCGTTCGCCCGCTGACGGTGCGCCGCTGGAACGCATTCAAGGCCAACCAGCGCGGCTATGCCTCGGCCATCATCTTCCTGGTGCTGTTCGTCCTCAGCCTGTTTGCGGAGTTCATCGCCAACGACCGTCCGATCCTGGTGTCCTATGACGGCGGTCTCTACATGCCGGTGCTCAAGGACTATCCGGAAACGACCTTCGGCGGCACCTTCGCGACGACGGCGGATTATACCGACCCCTTCGTCCAGAAGCTGATCGACGACAAGGGCTGGGCGGTCTGGCCACCCATTCCCTACAGCTACCAGACGCCCGTGCAGAACCTCGCTCAGGCCGCGCCCAGTCCGCCGGACGGCATCAATTGGCTCGGCACTGATGACAATGCGCGCGACGTGCTGGCGCGGGTCATCTACGGATTCCGCATTTCCGTGCTGTTCGGCCTGGTCCTGACCATCACCAGCACGATCATCGGCGTTCTGGCCGGCGCGATTCAGGGCTTCTATGGCGGCTGGGTCGACCTACTATTCCAGCGGTTCCTGGAGATCTGGGGCGGAATGCCGTTTTTCTACGTGCTGCTCATCATGGCGAGCGTCATCGTGCCCGGCTTCTGGACCCTGCTCATCATCATGCTGCTGGTGAGCTGGACCTGGCCGACCGGCCTGGTCCGCGCCGAATTCCTGCGCGCGCGCAATTTCGAGTATGTGCGCGCCGCCAAGGCGCTGGGCATGGCGGATTGGCGCATCATGACCAAGCACATCCTGCCCAATGCCCTGGTCTCCACGCTGACGTACCTGCCCTTCACCTTGAGCGGCTCGGTCACCACATTGACCGCGCTCGACTTCCTCGGTCTCGGCCTGCCGCCGGGCTCGCCGTCGCTGGGCGAGCTGTTGCAGCAAGGCAAGGAGAACCTGCAGGCGCCCTGGCTCGCCGCTACCGGCTTCTTTGTGACCGGCGCCATGCTCACCCTGCTCGTCTTCACCGGCGAAGCCATCCGCGACGCCTTCGATCCGCGGAAGACCATTTCATGAGCAGCCCCGAGGCGAACACGCCCTTGCTGAAGGTCGAGGACCTCTCCGTCGCCTTCCGCGGGCGCGTGGTGGTCGATAAAGTGAGCTTCGCCATCGAGCGCGGCGAGACCCAGGCCTTGGTCGGCGAATCCGGTTCCGGCAAGTCGGTGACCGCCTTGTCGATCCTGAAGCTGCTGCCCTATCCGGCGGCCAGCCATCCGACGGGGCGCATCCTGTTCCGGGGCGAAGACCTGCTGACCGCCTCGCCGGAGCGCCTGCGCCAGGTGCGCGGCGGCAAGATCGCCATGATCTTCCAGGAGCCGATGACCAGCCTCAACCCGCTGCACCGGATCGAGCGGCAGCTGGTCGAGACCCTGACCCTGCACCGGGCCTTGTCGCGCGATGCCGCGCGCAAGGAGGCGCTGGAGCTGCTGCGCCTGGTGCAGATCAACGATGCGGAGAAGCGCCTCTCCGCCTTCCCGCATGAACTTTCCGGCGGGCAGCGCCAGCGGGTGATGATCGCCATGGCGTTGGCCAACAAGCCGGATCTCCTGATCGCCGACGAGCCGACCACCGCCGTCGACGTCACCATCCAGGCGCAGATCCTGAAGCTGCTGCGCGAGCTGCAGGAGCAGCTCGGCATGGCCATCCTGCTCATCAGCCACGACCTCAACCTGGTGCGCAAGATGGCGCGCGAGGTGGCGGTCATGCAGCATGGCCACATCGTCGAGCAGGGCACGGCGGAGGAGGTCTTCCGCAATCCGCAGCACGCCTATACCAAGCAGCTGCTGGCCGCCCAGCCGAAGCCGAAGGCCAACGGCGCCACGATTGGCGCCGAGCTTATTGCCGCCCAGGACCTGAAGGTCTGGTTCCCGATCAAGGCCGGGCTGCTGCGCCGCGTGGTCGACCATGTGAAGGCGGTGGACGGCGTCTCGGTCGACATCAAGTCCGGCGAGACGGTCGGCATCGTCGGCGAGTCCGGCTCCGGCAAGACCACTCTCGCCTTGGCGCTGATGCGCCTGGTCGAATCGCAGGGACCGATCGTGTTCATGGGCCGCCACATCGAGAACCTGAAGCGCGCCGAATTGCGGCCGATCCGGCGCGAGATGCAGATCGTGTTCCAGGACCCGTACGGCTCGCTCTCGCCGCGCCTGTCGGTGGGCGAGATCATCTCCGAAGGGCTCGACGTGCACGGCCTGATGACCGACGAGGACGATCGCGACGCCGCCGTGGTGGCCGCCTTGCAGGAGGTCGGGCTCGACCCCGAGACGCGGCACCGCTATCCGCACGAATTCTCCGGCGGCCAGCGCCAGCGCATCGCCATCGCCCGCGCCTTGATCCTGAAGCCGAAGCTGATCCTGCTGGACGAGCCGACCTCGGCCCTCGACATGTCGGTGCAGGCGCAGATGGTCGACCTGCTGCGCGACCTGCAGGCCCGCCACGGCTTCACCTATCTGTTCATCAGCCACGATTTGCGCGTGATCCGCGCCATGAGCGACCGCGTCATCGTCATGCGCCAGGGCAAGGTGGTCGAGGCCGGCCCGGCCGAGCAGGTATTCGAGGCGCCGCGCGAAGACTACACCAAGGCATTGCTCGACGCCGCCCTGCACCTGGAAGTGACCCACCTGGACGCGATCCGCCAATGAAGTCGCGGTTGTTGTTTCTCGGCCCGGAAAAATACGCGGGCCCTTGGGGCGCCGCCTTCGCCGAGCTGGCGCCGCAGGTTGCCTTCGAGGTCTATCAGCCGGGGCAGGATCTGTCGGGCTACCCTTACTGCCTGACCTGGAAGCCGCCGCGCGGGCTGTGGCCGCAGATGAAAGAGCTGCGCGTCGTCTTCAGCCTGGCGGCCGGCGTCGACCGGCTGCTCAACGATCCCAGCTTTCCCCGCCACGTGCCGCTGGTGCGCATGGTGGAGCCGGAACTGACCCGCGGCATGGTCGAATACGTGCTGTGGCAATGCCTGTTCCATCACCGGCGGGTCTGGGAGCTGGAGGCGGCGCAGAGCTGCGGTGAATGGCGACCGCACACCTATCCGGCACCATGGGACCGCGCCATCGGGATCATGGGCCTGGGCGAGCTGGGCGCCGCATCGGCGGCGAAGCTCGTCGAATTCGGCTTCCAGGTGCGCGGCTGGAGCCGGTCGCCGAAAACGCTGCCGAAGGTGACCTGTTTCGCCGGACGCGAGCAGCTGCCGGCTTTCCTCGCCGGCACCGAAATCCTGGTCTGCCTGCTGCCGCTGACGCCGGAGACAACCGGCATCCTGAATGCGTCCCTTTTCGCGCAGCTGCCGCAAGGCGCCAGCCTGATCAACGCCGCGCGCGGCGGCCATCTGGTCGAGGCCGATCTGCCGCCGGCGATGGCGTCGGGCCGGATCGCCGCCGCCACCCTCGACGTCTTCGCCACCGAACCGCTGCCGCCGGAGCATCCGTTCTGGGACATCGAGCGGTTGTTCATCACCCCGCACAACGCCAGCGACACCAACCCGCGCTCCGCCGCTTGGCGCATCGGCAGACAGATCGCCCGCCACGAGGCGGGCGAGGCGCTGGAGGATGTGGTGGATCGTGGCCGGGGCTACTAGCGCCGCCTAGGTATCGGGATAGGGCGTTCCGTCCTTGTGCACGAAGCGGCCATCGGCATTGGCGCTCATCATGTCGATGTCGGAACAGGTAGTCATGTCGTCGGGCATGCGCGAGCCGACTTCGAGATAGACCGCGACCCGGTCCGACCTGTTGACCAGGTGATGACCGTTGCCCGTTCCCTTCGGGAAGGCGGCGCAATCGCCGGCGCGCAGCGGCGTCTCGCCGCCATCCTCGATCAGCGTCACCTCGCCTTCGAGGACATAGACGAACTCGTCCTCATGCGAATGCCAGTGGCGCTGGCTCGACCAGTTGCCCGGCGGCAGGCGCATGAGATTGACCCCGAAATCGCTCAAGCCCCCGGCGTCGCCGAGGCGCTGGCGAATGCGGTCGGCGCAAGGTGCAGCGAAGGGCTGCGGATAACCGGAGCCCTTGCGCTTCGGCACCGAATCGATATCGAGCTTCGGCATGGCGCTCCTCCTGGCGAGCGGCGCGGCCTCAGCGCCGCCGGCGGGTCACCCGCTTCACCGGCCGCACGCGCGGCGCGGGCTTGGGGGCGATGATGGCGCGGCCGGTGGCGCGTTTCGGCCGGGCCCAGCTTTCGACGAAGGCATAGAGGGCCCGCAGGCCCAGCGCCTCGCCGCCCTCCGGCCGCCCCGGCCGGTCGCGCAGGTTCCAGCCCATGGTGTCGATATGCGCCCAGCGCGTGCCAGGTTCGATGAATTCCTGGAGGTACAGCGCCGCGGTGATGGCGCCGGCATAGGGCCCATCGCTGACATTGTTGATGTCGGCCACCTTGCTGTCGAGCATGCGGCGATAGCCCTTGTGCAGCGGCAGGCGCCAGAGGGGATCGTCCTCGGTCCGGCTGTGGCGCAGCAGCGCATCGGCGGTATCGTCGTCATTGCAGAACAGGGCCGGCAGTTCGGTGCCCAGCGCCACCCGCGCAGCGCCCGTCAGGGTCGCCGCGTCCAGGATCAAGTCCGGCTTGCCCGCGCATGCCTCCGCCAGCGCGTCGCACAGGATGACGCGGCCTTCGGCGTCGGTGTTGCCGATCTCGACCGTGATGCCCTTGCGGGTGCGGATCACGTCCAGCGGGCGATAGGCGTTGCCGGAGACGGCGTTGTCCACCGCCGGGATCAGCAGGCGCAGGCGGAGCTTCAGCCCCGCCGCCATGATCATCTGCGCCAGGGCCAGCATCATCGCCGCGCCGCCCATGTCCTTCTTCATCAGCAGCATGCCGGAAGACGGCTTGAGGTCGAGGCCGCCGCTGTCGAAGCAGACACCCTTGCCGACCAGGGTCAGGCGCGGGCCGCTATTGCCCCAATTGAGGTCGATGAGGCGCGGCGGGCGGGTCGAGGCGCGGCCCACCGTGTGGATCGAGGGATAGTTCTTCGCCAGCAGGTCCTCGCCGACGATCACGCCGACCTTGGCCTTGTGCGCCCGGGCCACCGCCTTCGCCGCGTCGGCCAGCTGGGCCGGGCCCATGTCCTCGGCCGGCGTGTTGATGAGGTCGCGGGCCAGCGCGTAGGCGCCGACCACGCGCTTGATCGCGGCACGGTCGACGTCCTCCGGCCAGACCAGCCTGGCCAGATCGTCGCCGGGCTTGCCGGTTGGCTTCTTGTAGCGGCGAAAGCGATAGCCGCCCATCGCCCAGGCGAAGGCCGCGGCGGTGGCGTCGCTCGGGCTGGCGCTGTCGGCCAGGCGATAGGCGCCCTTGGGCAGTGCCGTGGGCAGCGCCGCCACCGACCAGCGGTCGGTGCCGTCTTCCAGCCCCACCAGCACCCGCGCCAATCCGCCGGCCCCGTCGGGCACCAGGCAGGTGGTCCCCGGCTTGGCGGCGAAGCCGCTGGCGCGCGCCCATTGCTGGGTCGCGGCGGGCTGCCGCTTCAACCAATCTTCCAGGCGCTGGGCCCGCAGCAGAACGATCTCGACGGCGTCGGCGGCGCGGTCGACGAGGTGGTCGAACAAGTGGAATCTCCCCAGCTAGAAGGTCCGGTGAATCGCGGCCAAGCCGCGGAACGGCGCGGATTGTAGCGATGCTTTGGCCGGCTTCCTAGGGCGTGCGGAGTTGCTTATGGTAGGCCGGCAATTGCGAAAAAAGGCATCATGAGCGACCTCACCATCGTCATCGGCAACAAGAACTATTCCAGCTGGTCCCTGCGCCCCTGGCTGGCCCTGAAAAAGACCGGCCAGCCCTTCCGCGAGGAGCCCATCGCGCTGCGGCTGCCCGACACCAAGCGGCGGATCCTGGCCCAATCCGGCGCCGGCAAGGTGCCGGTCCTGAAGCACGGCGACATCCGGGTGTGGGAGAGCCTGGCGATCTGCGAATACCTGGCCGAGACGTTCCCGGCGGCGAAGCTGTGGCCGTCGGACAAGGCGGCAAGGGCTCATGCCCGCGCCGCCAGCAGCGAGATGCATGCCGGCTTCGAGGCGCTGCGCAAGAACATGCCGATGGATATCAGCCACGACCGCCGGCCCGAGTCGCGCGCGCACCTTGTGCGGGACGAGATCGGGCGCATCGGCCACATCTGGGCCGAGGCGCGCAACGCCTGGGGCGTCAAGGGCGGCGATTTCCTCTACGGCGATTTCACCGTGGCCGACGCCATGTTCGCGCCCGTGGTCACCCGCTTCCGCACCTATGGCGTGACACTCGACGAGACCTGCGCGCGCTACATGCAGGCGGTGCTCAATTGGCCCGGCTTCAAGGAATGGGAGGCGGCGGCGCAAGCGGAGACGCAGGTGATCGAGTTCGAGATCTTCCGCCAGCCCGCCGCGCAATGAGCATCGAGGCCGCCAACGACGAACAAGCGATCTCGCCGTTCCTGCTGCGGCTGGCGCGCACGGCGCCCTACCTGTTCATGGCGGTCCTGCTGTTCGGGGCGCTGGCCTGGCGGCCGACCACCGCGCCGATCGAGCTGGAGACGCTGGCCTCCGCCTGGCACATGCATCTGGGCGGCAGCCTGGTGCCGCTGCGCAACGGCGTCGCCGATCCGGCGATCCCGCCCTTGCTGCATTGGCTGATCCTCGGCGGCTGGGAGGTCGTCGGGGTCAACGAATGGTGGCCGCGCCTCGTGCCCGCGCTGGCTTCGCTCGTCACCGTGCTGCTGATCGGCGGCACCGCCCTCGCGCTGTGGCCGCATCGCAGCGAGACGCCGATCTTCGCCCGGCTGCTGCTGACCGGCGTGGGCGCCTTCGCCATCGCCATGACCATGGTCGAGCCGCAGACCCTGGCGCAGCCCTTCGTGCTCGGCAGCTTCCACGCCCTCGGCATGCTGTGGATGGCGCGCTCGACCGGCGAGCCGGGGCGCGGCCGGCTGCGGCGCTGGGCGCTGGCGGCGCTGCTGTGGCTCGCCTGCGGGTTGTCGGCGGCGCTGGCGGTGCTGGCGGGCGGCTGGTCCTGGGCGCTGGTGCCGCTGCTTTGCGGCATCGGCGCGCCGGTATTCGATCCGCCCGCGGCCACGGTGCGTTCGCTCCTGCCGTGGATCGCGGGCGCCGCCTTCGCCACGCTTCTCGCCCTGTTGCCGGCCTATCTGTGGCTGGATTCGATGGGCGCGGCGGATACGATCCTCGCCTTCGGCAATGGCTGGGTCGATCCGGCGACGGAAGCCTCGCGCGGTGCCGCCTGGACGCTGATGCTGCTGCCGGTGGTGCTGTTCCCCTGGATCTGCTGGAAGACGCTGTGGCGGGCCTTGTCCCGGCACCTGCGCGAGCGCCTGGGCACCGGCTTCCGGCTGTGCCTGGCCTTCCTCGGCGCCGTGATCCTGGCGGCCCTGGTCTCGGGCTGGCAGCTCATCGGCATGCTGCCCGTCGTCTGCCCGCTGTCGCTGCTCGGCGCCCGGCTGCTGGCCACCCAGGCGATCAAGCCCAAGGACTTCCACGCCGTGGTGCCGGGCTTCCTGGCTCTCATGGTGGGCTTGCTGTTCTTCCTCATGAACATCGTGCCGACCGCGCATCTCGACGCGGTGTGGCGCCAGGTCTTCGATTCGCCGCTGCCGATCTGGCTGGGCGGCATCGGCCTGCTCTCGGGCCTGTCGCTGCTGGTGATCGGCTATGTGCTGGCGCAGCTGTCGCCCAGCCATCAATTGTCGCGCACCCTGCAGGTGGCCATCCTGCCGGTGCTGCTGATGACCTCGCTCAACCTCGAGTTCCACGGCAACCTGCGGCCGTTCTTCGACCTGACGCCGGTCGCCGGCCGCCTGAAGACGCTACAGGATGCGGGCCTCAGCATCGGCGTCTATGGCGACTACCGCGGCGAGTTCGATTTCGCCGGCCGCCTGGCGATGGCGCCGACGCCGCTCGCCACGCGCGAGGAAGCGGCACGCTGGGCCGCCGGCCATCCGGGTGGCGCCATCGTCACCTATTTCGACGGCTCGCCGCTGCGCCTGCCGGGGCTGCCCATGTTCCGCGGCGTCGCCCGTGACCGCTGGGTCGCGATCTGGCCGGCCAGCGCGGTCACCGCCGCCGATTCGCCGGTGCTGAACGGCCAGTTCTAGGCGGACCGGTCGGTTCCGGGCCGGCGCATCCGGAGTTCGGCAGGAATTGTCGCCCAATCCGCCCCGGCCGGGCGCAGACAGCGCGGCGGCAAAGTGTTAATCTACCATCCCTATGGTGACTCGGCGCCCGGGATTCGGGCGCCCACGGGGGTCGGATGACGTCATACACGCTGGGCTACTCCTCGCTGCGCGGCAAGGAACGGCGCAAAGACCGCCGGTTGCCCCTGCCCATCTTCTCGGTGCGCGTCGATGGGGTCGTCTACCACACCATGAACTGGTCGCTGGGCGGCTTGCTGGTCGAGGGATATGACGGGCAGCGGCAGAACGGCGAGACGCTGCAGATCGAGATCAAGGCCAAGGACGCCACCGCGGATTTCCGCATGAAGGTGAACGTGCAGGTGATCCGGGTCATTCCCAATGAAAGCCTGGCCTTGCAGTTCGAGGCCATGAGCCCGGCGCTCTACGAGTTCTTCGAGCGCTGCTTCGCGGCCCGTTTCAAGCGCTAGGCGCCGGTCCGGCATGGCGCAGGTCCCGCTCGCCGCCTCGCCGCTCGACTGGGTCGCCCTGCTGCTGTTCGTGGTGTCGATCCTCGCCTATGCCCGCTATGCCGACCGCTCCGGCGCCAGCATGCTCAACGCGCGCATGCGCCTGGTGCGGCGGCGCTGGATGCGGCGCTATCTCGAGCGCGACGACCGGGTGCTGGATTCGATCCTGACCGGCCATTCGATCAACTCGATCTCGCTGTTCTGCTCGGCCACGCTGCTGATCGTGGTGGCGCTGCTCGGCCTGCTCGGCAACACCGACCTCGCCCACCGTCTGGCGGGACAGGGCACGTTCCTGGTGCCGACCACGGCGGCGATGTTCCAGGCCAAGCTGATCGGCTTGATCTGCGTCTTCATCTACGGCTTCTACCGCTTCACCTGGGCGTTGCTGCAATACAACTACCTGCTGGCGCTGGCGGGCTCGGCGCCGCTGCCGGGCGACCTCACCCCGGAGAACGCGGAGAAGGTCGCCGACCAGATCTCGATCGTGCTGAACAGCGCGGTCACCAGCTTCCACAGCGGCTTCCGCACCTACTACTACGCGCTGGCCTGGATCGGCTGGTTCTTCCATCCGCTGGCCTTCGTGGCCGCGACGCTGCTGGTGACCTTCATCCTGGTCTACCGGCAGATCTATTCACCGTCCGCCGGCGCCATCGCGGCATACACCACGATGCTCGAGGCGATCGACGACTCACCGAAGCGCGATTGACCACTAGGCGTTGAGCGCCGCCAGCTTGCGGACGCGGAACTGCATGAACCAGCAGGCAAGTCCGGTCAGGCAGCGGTTCAGCCAGCCGGTGGGGTTGAGCCCGCTCGCCTTCAGCGCCATGGCGATGCCGCGTTCGACGTGGTGGCGGCGATAGACGGCATAGGCGCGCCGGGCATAGGCATTGCTGAAGCGCTGGCGGTCATAGGATTCGGCCGGATGGTTGGCGGCGAAATAGGCGTAGGCCAGTTCGTCGTCCTCGGATTCGGCGAGGCGGCTGAGCGATATCCGCAGCCGGCCCCAGGCGCTCAGCCCTTCCTGCGTCAGGTAGCGCCGCAGGAAGCTGTAGAAGAGCTTGTAATGGCGGAACTCGTCGGCCGCGATGTTGCGGCAGACCGCCTGCAGCACCGGCTCGGTCGTCGCCTCGGTCAGCGCCGTGTAGTAGGACGAGGTCCCGGTTTCCACGATGCAGCGCGCCACCAGCTCGCCGGACCGCGAGCCGCGGATCGAGGCGGTGACGTCGAGCGGGATGGCATAGCCGTCGGTAAAGCGCTTGAAGGCGGCGTCGAAATCGAAGTCCGGGTCGGCCAGCTTGGCCCAGCGCGCCAGGGCCAGCCCGTGCTGCACCTCTTCCTCGGCCCATTCGTCCGCGGCGGCGCGAAACTCGCCGTCATCGCCGAAGACGTGGCCGAGATAGGTGGCATAGTCGCCGCCGTTGAACTCCACCAGCGCGGCGGCCTTCACCAGCTTGACCACTTCCGGATCGACCTTGCTGCGGTCGAATTCGGACCAGGGGATTTGATCGAGCGTCCAGTGCTTCATGATCTCGGCACGCCGCAACTGTTGACCAGAGGCAACCCGCCCGAGCCGGCCGGACGCCCCAGCGTTGACCCCATTCGGAACCCGGCCCCCGAAGGCAACCCGTCCCCCCTTGCACCGTCCCCCCTTGCACCGTCCAGGACGATGCGCGGCGGAAAGGTTAGGCGACGGCCAAACCCGTGACAAGCCGCGCCATGACAGGTATTTGACAATATGGCGGCTCGCGCGGCGGCCGGCCGCTCTAATAGACCGGCGATTCGACTGCGCGCAGGCGGGCCTCGGCGACTTCCAGGGTCTTCATCGCCACGTGGCGCGCCGAGTCGTCCTTGGAATCCGCGATGTCTTCCTTGGCGTCCTGGACCGCCTGCCCGGCCTGCTCGCGGCTGATCTCGGCAACCGGCATGGCATGCTCGGCCAGCACGGTGCAGCCCTGCGGCGTCACCTCGGCGAAGCCGCCCTCGACGAAAATGCGGTCGGCGGCGCGGCCGCCCTGCATCACGGTGATGACCCCGGGCCGGATGGTGGAGATCAGGCGCGAATGACCGGAAAGCACGGTGAAGTCGCCTTCCGCGCCTGGGACGACGACCGCTTCGACCTCCGCCGAGAGCAGCAAGCGCTCCGGCGAGACGAGCTCGAATTTCACCTGGTCGGCCATGTCGTGCTTCCTAGTTTCCTCGATGGCGCCGCGGCGCCGGACCCGGCCCCGCTACGCCCCCATTCCTTAACTTTCCCGGTGGGCCAAAGTTCCCGGCCGGAATCTCACGCCTGTCAGGCGGCCTCCGCCATCTTCTGCGCCTTTCGACGATGCCCTTGAAGCCCTTGATGGTGTCTTCGAGCTTCACCAGGGCGCCCGGCGTGCCGGTGAAGACCTCGGCCACGTGGAACGGCTGCGACAGGAAGCGCTGGATCTTGCGCGCGCGGGCGACGACCAGCTTGTCCTCTTCCGAGAGCTCGTCCATGCCCAGGATGGCGATGATGTCCTGCAGCGACTTGTAGGTCTGCAGCACGCGCTGCACGTCGCGCGCCACCTTGTAGTGCTCCTCGCCGACGATGCGCGGATCGAGGATGCGCGAGGTGGAGTCGAGCGGGTCCACCGCCGGGAAGATGCCGAGCTCGGCGATCTGGCGCGACAGCACGGTGGTCGCGTCCAGATGCGAGAACGACGTCGCCGGCGCCGGGTCGGTCAAGTCGTCGGCGGGCACGTAGATGGCCTGCACCGAGGTGATCGAGCCCTTCTTGGTGGTGGTGATGCGCTCCTGCAGGGCGCCCATGTCGGTGGCCAGCGTCGGCTGATAGCCCACCGCCGAGGGGATGCGGCCGAGCAGCGCCGACACTTCCGAACCCGCCTGGGTGAAGCGGAAGATGTTGTCGATGAAGAACAGCACGTCCTGGCCTTCCTCGTCGCGGAAATACTCGGCCTGGGTCAGGCCGGTCAGCGCGACGCGGGCGCGGGCTCCCGGGGGCTCGTTCATCTGGCCATAGACCAGCGCGACCTTCGATTCGCCGTCGAGCTGGATGACCTTGGATTCCATCATCTCGTGATAGAGGTCGTTGCCTTCGCGGGTGCGCTCACCCACGCCGGCGAACACCGACACGCCGCCATGCGCCTTGGCGACGTTGTTGATCAGCTCCATGATCAGCACGGTCTTGCCGACGCCGGCACCGCCGAACAGGCCGATCTTGCCGCCCTTGGCGTAGGGCGCGAGCAGGTCGATGACCTTGATGCCGGTGACGAGGATCGCGCTTTCGGTCGACTGGTCGACGAACAGCGGGGCCTCGGCGTGGATCGGGGCGGTGTCGTCGGCGCCGACCGGGCCGCGCTCGTCGATCGGCTCGCCGATGACGTTGAGGATGCGGCCGAGCGTCTTCGGGCCCACGGGCACGCGGATCTGCGAGCCGGTGTCGGTCACGTTCTGGCCGCGGGTCAGGCCTTCGGTCGAGTCCATCGCGATCGTGCGGACGGTGTTCTCGCCGAGATGCTGCGCGACTTCGAGGACCAGGCGGTTGCCGTTGTTGTCGGTCTCGAGCGCCGAAAGGATCGCCGGGAGGTGATCGGGGAAGCTCACGTCGACGACGGCACCGATGACCTGCGAAATGACGCCGACATTGTTGGTCGTCGCCTTGGGCGCGGCGGTCGTCGTGGCCTTGGCGGCCTTCGGGGCAGCGGCCTTGCGCGGCGGCGTCGGCTTCTTGGCCGGGGCCTTGGTCTTGGTTGCAGCGGTTGCCATCGTTTCTTCCTTGGTTCGACTTTTTAGAGCGCTTCGGCGCCCGAGATGATTTCAACGAGTTCGGTGGTGATCGCGGCCTGACGGGCGCGGTTATACTGGATCGAGAGCCGCTTGATGAGGTCGCCGGCGTTGCGCGTGGCGTTGTCCATCGCGGTCATCTTGCTGCCCTGTTCCGACGCCGAATTCTCGCGCATCGCGCGGAACAGCTGGATCGCGACGTTGCGCGGCAGCAAGTCGGCGAGGATGTCCTCCTCGTCGGGCTCGTATTCGACCGCCGAGCTCGTGCCCGTCGCGTCGGCGGCGACCGCCGGGATCTTGACCGGGATGATCTGCTGCTCGGTCGGCTCCTGCGTCAGCACCGACTTGAAGGTCGAGTAGAACAGGTGCGCGACGTCGAACTCGCCCGCTTCATAGCGCGCGATCAGATCGTCGGCGTAACCACGCGCGTCGGCGAAGACGAGCTTGTCGAGCCCGCCCGGCTCGATGCCGTGGATCATCAGGTCGCGATACTGGCGGTTGAGGACCGCGCGGCCCTTCTTGCCGATCGTGTAGAACTTCACCGTCTTGCCTTCGGCGATCAGTTCCGCCGCCCGGCGCCGCGCGAGGCGCGCGATGTTGGTGTTGAACGCGCCTGCAAGACCCTTGTCGGACGTCGCGACGACGAACAGATGGACCTGATCCTTGCCGGTGCCCGCGAGCAATTTGGGCGAGGACGGGCTGACGGTGACCTTCGACGCAATGCTCGCGACGACCTTTTCCAGCCGCTCGGCATAGGGACGACCGGCCTCCGCCGC
>JBGAGP010000032.1:0-35624 GCA_044226685.1 Dongiaceae bacterium | reverse complement strand
CAGCGCGCCGATGTTGTCGCCCGCCTCGCCGCTGTCCAGCAGCTTGCGGAACATTTCCACGCCGGTCACGACGGTCTTCGTGGTCGGGCGCAGGCCGATGATCTCGACTTCCTCGCCCACCTTCACGATGCCGCGCTCGATACGACCCGTCACCACCGTGCCGCGGCCCGAGATCGAGAACACGTCCTCGATCGGCATCAGGAACGGACGGTCCTTCGGGCGGTCCGGCTGCGGGATGTACTCGTCAACCGCCTTCATCAGCTGCAGGATCGCCTGCTTGCCCAGCTCCGGCTGCTTGTCTTCCAGCGCGCAGAGCGCCGAGCCGCGGATCACCGGGATCTTGTCGCCCGGGAACTGGTAGGACGAGAGCAGCTCGCGCACCTCCAGCTCGACCAGGTCCAACAGCTCCGGATCGTCGACCATGTCGCACTTGTTCATGAACACCACCAGCGCCGGGACGCCGACCTGGCGCGCCAGCAGGATGTGCTCGCGGGTCTGCGGCATCGGGCCGTCGGCCGCCGAAACCACCAGGATCGCGCCGTCCATCTGCGCAGCACCCGTGATCATGTTCTTCACGTAGTCGGCATGGCCCGGGCAATCGACGTGGGCGTAGTGGCGGTTCGTCGTCTCGTATTCCACGTGGGCCGTGGAAATCGTGATGCCGCGCGCGCGCTCCTCCGGCGCCTTGTCGATCTGGTCATAGGCCGTGTAGGTGGCCCCGCCAGTCTCCGCCAGCACCTTCGTGATCGCCGCCGTCAACGACGTCTTGCCGTGGTCAACGTGGCCAATCGTGCCAACATTGCAGTGCGGCTTATTCCGCTCAAACTTCGCCTTCGCCATCGTCAGCTCCCTTACTCTGCCCGTCAGGCCATTTTGGCGCGGACTTCATCCGCGACCGCCTGGGGGACTTGCTCATAGTGATCGAAAGTCATGCTGTATTGCGCGCGGCCCTGGGTCATCGAGCGCAGCGTGCTGACATAGCCGAACATGTTGGCCAGCGGCACCATCGCGCTGATCACCTGCGCGTTGCCGCGGGCATCCATGCCCTGCACCTGGCCGCGCCGGCTGTTCAGGTCGCCGATCACGTCGCCCATATAGTCCTGCGGCGTCACCACCTCGACCTTCATCATCGGCTCGAGCAGCCGCGGGCCGGCCTTCGGGATCGCCTCGCGGAAGCAGGCGCGCGCCGCGATTTCGAACGTCATCACGTTCGAGTCCACGTCGTGGTAGCCGCCGTCGATCAGCGTGCACTTGAGGTCGATGACCGGGAAGCCGGCGATCACGCCCTGTTCCTTGGCGCTCTCCAGGCCCTTCTCGACGCCCGGCACGTATTCCTTCGGCACCGAGCCGCCGACCACGTCGTTCTCGAACACGAAGCCGCTGCCGGGCTCGCCCGGCTCGAAGCGGATCTTGACCTTCGCGTACTGGCCCGAGCCGCCGGTCTGCTTCTTGTGGACGTAGTCCCACTCGACCTTCTTGGTGATCGACTCGCGATAGGCGACCTGCGGGGCGCCGACATTGGCCTCGACCTTGAACTCGCGCCGCATGCGGTCGACGATGATGTCGAGGTGGAGCTCGCCCATGCCCTTGATGATGGTCTGGCCGGATTCCTGGTCCGAACTGACCCGGAAGGACGGATCCTCCTGCGCCAGGCGATTGAGCGCGACGCCCATCTTCTCCTGGTCGGCCTTGGATTTCGGCTCCACGGCGACTTCGATGACCGGCTCGGGGAACGTCATGCGCTCGAGCACGATCGGCTTCGCCGGATCGCACAGGGTGTCGCCGGTGGTGGTGCCCTTGAGGCCGGCCAGCGCGACGATGTCGCCGGCGCGCGCTTCCTTGATGTCCTCGCGGCTGTTGGCGTGCATCTGCAGCATGCGGCCGATGCGCTCGCGGTCACCCTTCACCGAGTTGATGACCTGGGTGCCGCTGCTCAGCACGCCGGAATAGACGCGCACGAAGGTCAGCGAACCAACGAACGGATCGGTCATGATCTTGAAGGCGAGGCCGGAGAACGGCTCGTTGTCGTCGGCCTTGCGGGTCATTTCCTTGTCGCCGTCGACCTCGACGCCCTTCACGTCCGGAACGTCCAGCGGCGAGGGGAGGAAATCGACGACCGCGTCCAGCATCGGCTGCACGCCCTTGTTCTTGAAGGCGGAGCCGCACAGCACCGGCACGAAGACGCCCGAGATGGTGCCCTTGCGGATCAGCTTCTTCAGCGTGTCCACATCCGGCTGCTTGCCTTCGAGGTAGGCTTCCATCACCGCCTCGTCGAGCTCGACGCACATCTCGACCAGCTGGTGGTGGTATTCCTCGGCCTTGTCCTTCAGGTCGGCCGGGATGTCGCCGACCACGAACTCGGCGCCCAGCGACTCATCCTTCCAGATGATGCCCTTCATGGCGACGACGTCGACCAGACCGGCGTAATCACTCTCCACGCCGATCGGCAGATGCACGACCAGCGGCTTCGCACCGAGGCGGTCCTTGATCATCTGCACGCAGCGATAGAAGTCGGCGCCGGTGCGGTCCATCTTGTTGACGAAGCAGATGCGCGGCACGCCATATTTGTCGGCCTGGCGCCACACCGTCTCCGATTGCGGCTCGACGCCGGCAACCGAGTCGAACACCGTCACCGCGCCGTCGAGCACGCGCAAGGAGCGCTCGACTTCGATGGTGAAGTCGACGTGGCCCGGGGTGTCGATGATGTTGATGCGATGCTCGCGCCACTGGCAGGTCGTCGCGGCCGAGGTGATGGTGATGCCGCGCTCCTGCTCCTGCTCCATCCAGTCCATCGTCGCGGTGCCTTCGTGCACCTCGCCGATCTTATGGGAGCGGCCGGTATAATAGAGGATGCGCTCGGTCGTGGTGGTCTTGCCGGCATCGATGTGCGCCATGATGCCGATATTGCGGTATCGCTCGAGCGGGTGAGTGCGGGCCATGCTACGCGTTCCTTATGATCGGCCGGCTTACCAGCGATAATGGGAGAAGGCCTTGTTGGCCTCCGCCATGCGATGGGTGTCTTCGCGCTTCTTCACCGAGGCGCCGCGGTTGTTCGAGGCGTCCAGCAGCTCGGCGCTGAGGCGGTCGGTCATGGTCTGCTCCGAACGGCCGCGCGCGGTCTGGATGATCCAGCGGATCGCCAGCGCCTGGGCGCGGTCCGGGCGGACTTCGACGGGCACCTGGTAGGTGGCGCCGCCGACGCGGCGGGAGCGCACCTCGAGGTGCGGCTTCACGTTGTCCAGCGCCTCGTGGAACGCCTTCACCGGATCGGCCTTCGCCTTCTTCTCGACCTGGGCCAGAGCGCCATAGACGATGGTCTCGGCCGCCGACTTCTTGCCGGCGTACATCAGGGAGTTCATGAACTTGGTCAGCACCAGGTCGCCATACTTGGCGTCCGGCAGGACTTCGCGCTTCTCGGCAGCGTGACGACGGGACATCGCGATCTCTCCTTACTTCGGCCGCTTCGTNTTGTCGCCGTCGACCTCGACGCCCTTCACGTCCGGAACGTCCAGCGGCGAGGGGAGGAAATCGACGACCGCGTCCAGCATCGGCTGCACGCCCTTGTTCTTGAAGGCGGAGCCGCACAGCACCGGCACGAAGACGCCCGAAATGGTGCCCTTGCGGATCAGCTTCTTCAGCGTGTCCACATCCGGCTGCTTGCCCTCGAGATAGGCCTCCATCACCGCCTCGTCGAGCTCCACGCACATCTCGACCAGCTGGTGGTGGTATTCCTCGGCCTTCTCCTTGAGGTCGGCCGGGATGTCGCCGACCACGAACTCGGCGCCCAGGGACTCATCCTTCCAGATGATGCCCTTCATCGCCACGACGTCGACCAGGCCCGCGTAATCGCTCTCCACGCCGATCGGCAGGTGCACGACCAGCGGCTTCGCGCCGAGGCGGTCCTTGATCATCTGGACGCAGCGGTAGAAGTCGGCGCCGGTGCGGTCCATCTTGTTGACGAAGCAGATGCGCGGCACGCCGTATTTGTCGGCCTGGCGCCACACCGTCTCGGATTGCGGCTCGACGCCGGCGACGGAGTCGAACACGGTCACCGCGCCGTCGAGCACGCGAAGGGAACGCTCGACCTCGATGGTGAAGTCGACGTGGCCCGGGGTGTCGATGATGTTGATGCGGTGGTCTTTCCACTCGCAGGTCGTCGCGGCCGACGTAATGGTGATGCCGCGCTCCTGTTCCTGCTCCATCCAGTCCATCGTGGCCGTGCCTTCGTGGACTTCGCCGATCTTATGGGAGCGGCCGGTATAATAGAGAATGCGCTCGGTCGTAGTCGTCTTGCCGGCATCGATGTGGGCCATGATGCCGATATTGCGGTATCGATCGAGCGGTTTGGTGCGCGCCATGATGTTCCGATCCTTCTCTAAATCGCCTTACCAGCGATAATGCGAGAAGGCCTTATTGGCCTCCGCCATGCGGTGGGTATCTTCGCGCTTCTTCACCGAGGCGCCGCGGTTGTTGGCGGCGTCGAGCAGCTCGGCGGCCAGACGGTCGGTCATGGTCTGCTCGGAGCGGCCGCGCGCGGTCTGGATGATCCAGCGGATGGCCAGCGCCTGGGCGCGATCCGGGCGGACTTCGACGGGCACCTGGTAGGTGGCGCCGCCGACGCGGCGCGAGCGCACTTCGAGGTGCGGCTTCACGTTGTCCAGCGCCTCGTGGAACGCCTTCACCGGATCGGCCTTCGCCTTCTTCTCGACCTGCGCCAAGGCGCCATAGACGATCGTCTCGGCGGTCGACTTCTTGCCGGCGTACATCAGGGAGTTCATGAACTTGGTCAGCACCAGGTCGCCATACTTGGCGTCCGGCAGGACTTCGCGCTTCTCGGCAGCGTGACGACGGGACATCGCGATCTCTCCTTACTTCGGCCGCTTCGCGCCATACTTCGAACGGCGCTGCTTGCGGTCCTTGACGCCCTGGGTGTCGAGCGTGCCGCGGATGATGTGGTAGCGAACGCCCGGCAAGTCCTTCACGCGGCCGCCACGGATCATGACGACGGAGTGTTCCTGCAGGTTGTGGCCTTCGCCGGGGATGTAGGAGGTGACTTCGAAACCGTTGGTGAGACGGACGCGCGCGACCTTACGCAGAGCGGAGTTCGGCTTCTTCGGCGTCGTCGTGTAGACGCGCGTGCAAACGCCGCGCTTCTGCGGGCTCGCCTGCAGCGCCGGAACCTTGTTGCGCGTCTTCAGCGGCGCGCGACCATTGCGGATCAACTGGTTGATCGTTGGCATTCCATCCTCACCATTGCGCGTCCGGGCCGTGCCCATCTGGCGCTTGAAACAGCCGTATGCGGAAAAACCTCACCGAAACGCCGATCGAGGTCCCGAAATAACCCGGACCCCGCGGTGTGCTCCGATGCGGTCTTGAGCCACTTTGCCGCCGTGGGCCCAGGGCCTCGACAGGCGGCTATGTATTCGTTGCTTATAAGCGGAGACAGCGTCTAAGCCGTGATTGGCCTACCACCAGCCCCCTTAAGGCGCGCGGAATATATTGATTCGACCCAGGGGCGTCAAGCAATTCCCCAGCCCCCGAAAACGGCGGAATTTCAACGCCTTGACCCCGTTTTGACCCGGCGCATATCACCACCGATGGGGGCGCATGGCGGCAAAATCCACTACTGCTTGACCCGGCCGCGGTAAGAATCGTTAAGCGGCCGGGAAGCCGCCCAACGCCTGCATTCGGCCGATTTCGGTCATTTGGTCACCAGCCAGGGCCGGCTCCAGATCCGCATCACCTGCCAGTACTGGTTTTCCATCAGGAAGCCGAAGGCGAGCGATTCCTTGGCCCAGTCGCCGTCGCCGCCCAGCGTGCCGGCGAGGCTGCCGCCGAAGGCGTAGCGGGGGTCGTTCCATTTCTTCCGCTGCGCGGCGACGAAGGCGTGGATCAAGGCCTCCAGCGGGGCGGTCGGCTTCGGCAGGTCGGCGACCAGGTCCTTCGGCACGTCGAACAGGTGCGTGAGCGCGCCGCGCGAAATGATGCGGATCTGGTCCAGGTAGCGGTCCTCCTGCGTCGCCGTCGATTCGGCACCGAACAGCACGTAGTCCTGCAGCAGGTCCTGGACGCCCATCACGCGCAGCACGGCCGAGAGGTCGCCGCTGTCGATGTCGTCGTCGAAATAGAGGCAGCCGCCGGAGGGATCGGAGCTCGGCGCGCCGCGGATCGGGTCCGGGTCCGGCTCGTCGAGGTCGTAGTAGCCCTGCTGCCGGCCCAGGGTCTCGAGCTTGTCCCAGGGCTGAATCACCATCGGCCCCGCCCCGCCGAAACCCGACGTGACATAGGAATCGAGGTCGCCGGGCATCGGGTCGAGTTCCCGCCCCGGCCAATCCGCCGGCAGCAGCGCCGCGATATGCTCGATCCCGATCGTCACGGTCTGACCCCAAGCGGAAACGCCCGCGGCATTCTTGCCGCGAGCGCCCCCTCTTGTCGACCTAGCGATTGTCGAGCTGCGCCCGCACCGCCCCCAGGCCCAGGCGGGTGATCTGGTAGGGGCCGGATTCGCGCGAGGCGATCAGGCCCCGCCGCCGCAGCTTCTGGAAAATGCCGAGCGTGCAATCGCTCAGCACCCAGCCCTCGCGGTTGAAGCAGAGCACCTCGATGATCTTGCCGCGTGCGTCCTTCTCGAAGGTGATGCGGCCGCCTTGCGCCAGCGCGTGCAGCACGCGCTGTTCGTGTTTCGATACGTTCAACGGAAAAGCTCCCGATGCCGGAACCAGGAATTGCCGGGCGGCAGGAAGCGGGCGCGCAAAGGCGGCCCGCCGGCGCACGCGCGGCAGGGGTTCGATCAGCGGCGTTCAGGAACCGAGATACGGCGGGCCGGAAGGACCCGGGAAATCGTCAGCCGGTTCCCTAGTACCGCGCGAGGGCGGCAATGGGAGACATAGACACTCGCACAAGAACGCTCCGTCTGGCGGAGCGCTGGATTGGTAGCGAAGCACAGGCGGTTCTGTCAATCTTCACAGGACAGCAAACCTCTCGGACCGACCCGCCCATGCCGCTCAGCGCCGTCGCCATCAAGGGCTATCGCTCGATCCGCAATCTGTACCTGCCCGTCGACGCCTGCTCGATCTTCATCGGCGCCAATGGCGTGGGGAAGACCAACCTCTACAAGGCGCTCGGCCTGCTGCGCTCCGCGGCCGATGGCACTCTCACTCGTGTCATCGCGCAGGAGGGCGGCATTGATTCGGTACTATGGGCGGGCAAGAAGCGCCGCGGCGATCCGGTGCGCCTGGTTCTCTCTGCTCACTTCGAAGATATGCGCTACGACGTCGAGGTCGGATTACCGCCGCCACCGCCCTTCAACACTGAAGCTGCTTTCACGATCGAGCCGCTGGTCAGGGAGGAGCGCCTGATGCTTCTCAATGGCCAGCGCAAGATCGTGATGATGGAGCGGCGGGGGCCGATGGTCGCTTTGCGCAACGAATCCGGCGCCCGCGAAGTCCACAAGGCTGCGGTCTTGTCATCGGAAACCGCGCTCGCGGCATTCCGGGATGCGTCGCGATATCCTGAGGTTGAAATTGCGCGAAGAGAGTTGCTGGAATGGCGGTTGTATCACGATTTTCGCACCGATGAGGCGTCTCCCATTCGTCAACCGTGCCACGCAATCACCACACCGACCTTGAGCTCCGACGGCCACGACCTAGCCGCCGTGCTCGCCACGCTATTCATGATCCGTGGGGACGCCGTGGATCTCCAAGCAGTCATCGACGACGCGTTTCCCGGCGCGCGTCTTGATGCCAGGGACGAAGGCAGCTGGTGCAAGTTCGAGATGCGCTTTCCCGACATGCCGCGCCCGTTCGGTGCGCACGAGCTTTCCGACGGCACGCTCAAGTATCTCTGCCTGCTGGGCGCGCTGATGGGCTATCGCCTGCCCTCGCTCATCGCGCTCAACGAGCCGGAGGCGAGCCTGCATCCTTCGCTGCTTCCGCCCCTGGCGCGCCTGATCGCCCAGGCGGCGCAGCGCACGCGGATCTGGATCGTCACCCATTCCGAGACGCTGGCCGCGGCGTTGAAAGAGGAAACCGGCAAGACTGCGCGCCGCGTGATCAAGGAGAATGGCGCCACCGGAATCGAAGGGTTGAAGCTGACCGGCGAATTCCGCGATGATGCTGACGAAGAAGAATAGTCTACGTCTGGGGGAAACATGATCAGCGCGAATCTGTCCGGCAAGGTCGCCTTCGTCACCGGCGGCGCCTCCGGCATCGGCCTGGCGACCGTCGAGCGTCTGGCGGCGAATGGCTGCAGCGTGGCGATCAACGACCTCGCCGGCAACCCGCGCCTGGCGCAGGAGGTCAACCGCTTGAAGCATGCCGGGCGCAACGTGGCCGCTTTCCCCGGCGACGTGTCGAAATCCGACGACGTGAACGCCATGATCGACGCGGCGGCCGCGCATTTCGGGCGGCTCGACTTCCTGGTCAACAACGCCGGCACGCCGGGAACCGCCCAGCCCATCCCGGTCGATGATTTCGCGCGGATGGACGAGGCATTCTGGGCCAAGCTGGTCACCATCAACCAGATCGGCCCCTATCGCTGTTTGAAGGCCGCCGCCCCGCACCTGAAGAAGACCGGCGGCGCCATCGTGAACGTGGCATCGACGGCCGGCCTCGGCTATGGCGGCTCGTCCTCGGTCTATGCGGCGACCAAGGCGGCGTTGATCCTGCTCACCACCGAATGGTCCTATGCGCTGGGGCCCGAGGTGCGGGTCAATGCCATCGCGCCTAACCTGGTCGACGGCTCCGGCTGGGACTGCAAGTTCGACCCCGACGATCTTGCCAGGACCGTCGCCAGGCTGCCGCTGAAGCGCGCCGGCAAGCCAGAGGACTACGCCGAGGTGATCTTCTACCTGCTGGCCGGCGCCGGCTATATCACCGGGCAGACGATCGTCGTCGACGGCGGTGGGGCGCGGTAGGTCTGCAACATTCGCAATCGTCACCCCGGGCTTGACCCGGGGTCCACGGTGCCGCGACAAGAACCGTCGAAGGTTCGGGTGCTCTCGCAGCGGCCCATGCGGCGGATGGGTGGATCCCGGGTCAAGCCCGGGATGACGAATGGTGTGAACGTGCGTGGTCGGCCATAGCTGGACTTAAGCGCTTCGCCGGGTCCCCTACGTAAACTTGTTCCCCCGCGGGAAGCCCTGCGGCGGCAGGCGGCCGGCCTGGGCGCGTTCGCCGATCCAGTCGCGCAGGTTCGTCTCGGTGCGCGTCTTGTCGCCGAGGCGCCAGCTCAAACCGTCCTTGCGGCTGTAGACCTTGGCGTCGCTCAAGCCGCCATCCTTGTATTTCTGCAGCATGACGCCGCGGCCACGCGACATCTCGGGCACGTCCTCGAGCTTGAACAGCAGCATCTTCCGGTTTTCGCCGATGCAGGCGACCATGTCGCCCTCGGCCGGGGTGCAGACCTGCGCCTCGACGCCGTCCGGCAGGCTCAGCACCTGCTTGCCGTTGCGGGTCTGCGCGATCACCTCGTCGGAATTGACCACGAAGCCGCGCCCGTCGGCGGAGGCGACCAGCAGCTTCTGTCCCGGCTTGTGGATCATCACCTGGACGATGTCCTGGTCGTTGCCGAGATCGATCATCAGGCGGATCGGCTCGCCATGGCCGCGCCCGCCGAGGGTGTAGAACTTGCCGTTGGTGCCGAAGACCAGCAGCTTGTCGGTGGTCTCGCACTTGATCTCGAACTTGCCGCGGTCGCCTTCCTTGAACTTGATCTCGGTGGTGTCCTCGACATGGCCCTTCATGGCGCGGATCCAGCCCTTCTGCGAGCAGATGACGGTCATCGGCTCGCGCTCGATCAGCGCCTCGAGCGGGATGATCTCGGCGGACGGCGCCTCGCCCAGTTCGGTGCGGCGGCGGCCCAGTTCCGTCTTCGGGCCGTAGCGCTTCTTCAATTCGCCGATTTCGCCGTTGATCTTCTCCCACTGCCGGCCCTCGTCCTTCAGCAGCGCGGTCAAATCCTTCTTCTCGGCGGTGAGGTTCTTGTGCTCGGTCCTGATCTCGATCTCTTCCAGCTTGCGCAGGGCGCGCAGCCGCATGTTGAGGATCGCGTCGGCCTGCAGGTCGGTGAGCTTCCACTTCTTCATCATCACCGCCTTCGGATCATCCTCGGTGCGGATGATGCGGATGACGGCGTCGATGTTGAGGTAGACGATCAGGTAGCCTTCGAGGATCTCGATGCGCCGCTCGATCTCGGCCAGGCGATGCCGGCTGCGGCGCTGCAGCACCTCGCGGCGGTGATCCAGATAGGCGCGCAAGACCTCGGGCAGCGACATGACGCGCGGCACCTGGTCGGCACCGAGCACGTTCATGTTGAGGCCGAAGCGGATCTCCAGATCGGTCAACCGGAACATCTGCTCCATCAGATGCTCCGGCTCGACGTTGCGGCTCTTGGGCGTCAGAACGACGCGCACATCGGCCGCCGATTCGTCCTGGATGTCGTCCAGGAAGGGCAGCTTCTTCTCCTGCAGCAGCTCGGCGATCTTCTCGATCAGCTTCGACTTGGCCACCTGGTACGGAATCTCGGTGATGACGATCTGCCAGCCGCCGCCCTTCAGCTTCTCCACCTCGTAGCGCGCACGCACGCGGAGCGACCCGCGGCCGGTCCTGTAGGCCTCGACGATGGTCTCGCGGGTCTCGCTGAGGATGCCGCCGGTCGGGAAATCCGGCCCCGGCATCAAGTTCAGCAGCGTCTCGACCCGCGCATTGGGCGTCTTGATCAGGTGCTGCAGCGCGTCGCAGATCTCGGCCACGTTGTGCGGCGGGATGCTGGTCGCCATGCCGACGGCGATGCCCTGGGCTCCGTTCGCCAGCAAATTGGGAAAGGCGGCGGGCAGCACGATCGGCTCGCTGTTCTCGCCGTCATAGGTCTGGCGGAAATCGACGGTGTCGTTGTCGATCTCGGCCAGCATGAGCCCGGCCGCCTCGGTCAGCCGCGCCTCGGTGTAGCGCATCGCCGCCGCGTTATCGCCGTCGATGTTGCCGAAATTGCCCTGGCCGTCGACCAGCGGATAGCGCTGGGCGAAATCCTGCGCCATGCGCACCATGGCGTCGTAGATCGATTGGTCGCCGTGCGGGTGGAACTGGCCCATCGTGTCGCCGACCACGCGCGCCGATTTCTTGAACCCCGAGCCGGGCTCCAGTCGCAGCTGTCGCATGGCATAGAGGAGCCGCCGGTGCACGGGCTTCAACCCGTCGCGCACATCGGGGAGCGAGCGCGCCATGATGGTGGACAGGGCATAGGAGAGATAGCGCTCGCCCAGGGCATCGGCCAGGTTGGCGATGCGGATTTCGCCTTCGGGCAGCGGCGCGGTGGTCGGTTTCTTGGCCATTGATCGTCCGAGTCGGGGTGTTCGGGATCAATGTAGGAGTCGGGGTCCGGGCGTCAAGCCAAGTGGCACCAACCTCATTTGCGGCTGTTATGCGCGACTGCGGCGCGGATCAGCGTCTTCAGCGCTTTCTCGTCGATCCTGTCGCCCTCGCGGATATCGATAGCGCGGCGCGTGTTGCCATCAAGGCTGGCGTTGAACAGTTGCTTCGGGTCCGGCAGGGAGGCACCCTTGGCGAAGGTCAGCTTCACCACTTCCTTGTAGGTCTCGCCCGTGCAGATGATGCCGGCATGCGACCAGACCGGCACCCCACGCCATTTCCATTCTTCGATCACCTCGGGGTCGGCTTCCTTGATAAGCGCCCGGACCCGTGCGAGCGTGTCGCCCCGCCAATCGCCGAGTTCCTGGATGCGCGCATCGATCAGGTCCGAAGGTGACTCATGGCCTCTTGCCTTGGTCGCGCCGGTCTTCTTCATGGCAGTCTTGTTTCCTCCGCCTGACGGAACGAAATATAGTCGCGGGATGCGACGTGTGAAACCCTCGCCTGATGAACACACCCATGCGCCACAATGTTGCCAGTGACGGACACGATCATGGATGAACCGGCCTCCTGCCTGATCTGCGCCGGCGCTGCCGGCGACGCGGAGTGGGACCGTGCCCAGGTCTGGGAAGACGCGCTCTGGCGCCTGACGGTGAGCCTCTCCGCGGAGGTGCCGGGCTTCGCCTATCTGGAGCCGAAGCGGCACATTCCGCATGTGACCGACCTGGACGGCGAAGAGGCCGCCAGCTTCGGCCAGGTCCTCGCCCGCTGCACCCGCATCCTGCGCGAGGCGACGGGCGCGGAGGTGGTCTATATCTACATCTTCGGCGACGGAATCCCGCATCTGCACGTCCATCTGGCCCCGCACCGCAAGGGCGATGCGCTGAACGACCAGTTCGTGCGCGGCAAGGTGGTCGAGGAGAAGCTGCCCAGCGGCATGACCCGGATCGCCAGCAAGGACTTCCCGCCGCTGCCACGCGACGACTTGCTGCGCGTGGCCGATCAGGTGCGGCGGATGATGTCATAGGCTGCGGGTGGCGGCGCTTGCGGCATCCACATACCCTGCCGTCATGGCAAGGCTTGGCCTTGCCATCCACGAGTTCCGACGGGAAGAACCGAGCAGTTGCAGGCAAACTCGTGGATCCCAAGGCCAAGCCTTGGGATGACGTGGAAGACGGCCTACTACGGAGCCGCCAGCTCGCAAGCATTGGTGTCGTAGTTCAACCGGCCACCGCGATCCAAACAATCATCAACGAGAAACTGCTGGCGCAGCCAGAGGCCACCCGGAGCCAGAAGGGTGATGGCAGCCACTGCAAGAACCCATCTTCTCATTTCGCCATACTGGCTGCGGATCGTGGCAGTTCAAAGGCGGGCCGACTTCGCATCCGCTAGAACCGATCCACCGCGAACGGCTTCAGATCGACGCTCGGTTCCCGGTCGCTGACCAGGTCGGCGATCAGCTTGCCGGTGATGGGGCCGAGGGTCAGGCCGACATGGCCGTGGCCGAAGGCGTAGAACGTGTTCTTGAAGCGGCGGCCGCGGTCGATCACCGGCTTGGAGTCCGGCATCGAAGGACGGAAGCCCATCCAGTCGCTGCGGCCGGTCTCGTCCAGCTCGCCGAACATGCGCTTGCCGTGCTCGATCAGGACCTGGTTGCGCGCCGCGTTGGGCGGCAAATCGAGCCCGCCCAGTTCAACGGTGCCGGCGAAGCGCAAGCCGATGTCGAGCGGCGTGATGGCGAAGGAATGGTCGCCGGAATAGAGCGGCATGCGCGGGCGCTTTTTCGCGTTGGGCAGGGTGACGTGATAGCCGCGCTCGGTCTCCAGCGGCACGTTCTCGCCCAGCCTGGCCGAGAGCTTGCGCGACCAGGCGCCGGCGGTCACCACCACGGCATCGCAGGCATAGCGCCCGTTGCGGCCGATCACGGATGTGGGGCCTGCCGCGCCGATCTCGAAATCCACCACCTCGTCGGTCGCCACCTTGCCGCCATTGCGCGCGACGTCCTCGGCCAGGCTTTTCACCAGGCGGAAATTGTCGAGCACATAGGCGTTCTCGGGGAAATAGGCGGCGTGCTTGTAGATCGGCTGCAGGCTGGGCTCGAACTGGCGGATCTCCTCGCCCTTCAGAATCTCGATTCTGATGCCGCGGCGGCGCTGGATCTCGAAATCCGATTGCACGCTCTGGAACTTGGCGTCGCTCTCGTAGATGCCGAGCCAGCCGGTCTCCTGGATGATGTCGCGGCAGCCGGCGGCGGCGGCCAGCTCCTTGTGCGCCGCCAGCGCCTCGGTGAGGATGCTGCGCAGCGCGACCGAGGTCTGCTCGTAGGTCGCCTTGCCGCTGGACCCGACAAAGCGCATCAGCCACGGCGCGAGCTTCGGCAGGTAGGACCAGCGGATGGCGAGCGGGCTCAAGGGGTCCATCAGGTATTTCGGCACGTCCCACAGGATGCCGGGATAGGCGACCGGCAGGCAGGATTCGGTGGCGATGACCGCGGCATTGCCCTTGGACGCGCCCTCGCCCGCGCCGGTCTTGTCGAGGACCGTCACCCGGTGCCCGTCGCGCTGCAGCCACAGGGCCGCCGAACAGCCGACGATGCCGGCGCCGATGACCACCACGTTCTTGCCCAAGATCCGCTCCCCTGTTTGCCGTCGCTTATTTCTGCGCCGCGAGGCGTTCGACCAGCCGCGTCCGCGCTTCGGCGGCGCCGTGCTTGACTGCGTGCGAGAAGACATGCCGCTCCAGGAAGTATCCCGTCAAGCGCAGCCCGGCGATCAGATCGTCGCGGCCAGCCGATGTATCGGCGTGCAATAGGAACGCGGGCAGCGCCAGCAGCCGATCCTTGTGCAGCCCCGCCGCCTCCGCCGTCACCGCGCGCCCGGTCTTGGGCGAGACATAAGCCAACCCCTCGGTCTCCCCGGTCAGCGCGCATTGCGTGAGATCGAGGCCGAAGCCGAGCGCAGTCAGCAGCCGCGCCTCCCAGCGCACGAAATCCGCTGGCCAATCGGGCCTGCGCTCCGACAGCGCCGCGGCCAACGTGGCGAATTCATCGAACACCTCGGGATGCGGCTCACGCTCCGGCAAGGCGGCGTCGAGGGTGGCGCAGGCGGAGGAGAGTGCCGCCAGCCGCGCCGGATCGTCCAGGCACAAGGCCGCATGGGGCGCGGCAAGTTCCACCGAAAAACGCCCGAGATGCTCGGAGAGCCGCGCATGCCAATCGGCAGTGACCCGGTTGCCGATCTCCACCACCGCGCGCTGCCGCTTGCCCGAGCCGCCCTTGACGATGCCGAGATGCCGCCCGTGGTCGCGCGTCAGCAGGGTGAGGATCGCGTCGCTCTCCCCATGCCGCCGCGCCGCGAGGACGAAGCCGTCGTCTTGCCAGTCCATGTCTACCTTTCCTTCCCCCCTCGCGGGGGAAGGCAGTGCACGCTTAGCGAGCGCAGCGAGCTTAGCCGAAGCCGGATGGGGGGTAACGCGCCTGCAGGCGCGCATCGCCTGAGGCGATACTGAGCGAAAGAAGTTTGCGGGTAGACCTGGCCTTGCATCACCCCCCTTCCCCACCTTCCCCCGCCCCGTCGGCGCATGCCGACATTCGTCGGCGTGGGGGGAAGGAGCAGTACGAGTTCGGTGATCGGAGCACCGGTGTCATTCCTCGCTACGTCTCGAAATCCAGCCCCATCTCGCGGTAGCGCTCGGGGTCTTCCTGCCAGTTCTCGCGCACCTTGACGAAGAGGAAGAGGTGGACCTGGCGGCCCATCATCTCCTGCAATTCGTGCTGCGCGGCCTCGCGCACCTGCTTGATCCGGGTCCCGCCCTTGCCGATGACGATGGCCTTGTGGTTGTCGCGCGCCAGATAGATCGTCTGCGTCACCTTGGCGCTGCCGTCCTTGAACTCCTCCCACGCATCGGTCTCGACCGTCAGCGCGTAGGGCACTTCCTCATGCAGTTGGCGGAACAGATGTTCGCGCGTGACCTCGGCCGCCAGCATGCGCATTGGCAGGTCGGTGAGCTGATCCTCGGGAAACAGATAGGGGCCTTCGGGCAAGGTGGCGGCGACATCCTGGATCAAATCGTCGACGCCGTCGCCGCTCTCGGCCGAGATCATGAAGGTGCGCTCGAACGGGAACAGCGCGCCGAGCTCCGCCGCAAGGCCAAGCAGCTTTTCCCGTTTCACCGCGTCGATCTTGTTGATGGCGCAATGCGCCTTCCGGCCGGATTTCTTCAACCCCTCGATGATGGCCAGCGTATCGCCGTCGATCTTCTTCCTGGTGGCATCGACCAGCAGCACGATCCGATCGGCTTCTTCGGTGCCGCCCCAGGCGGCGGCGACCATGGCGCGGTCCAGGCGCCGCTTGGGCGCGAAGATGCCGGGCGTGTCGACGAAGATGATCTGGGCGTTGCCCTGCATGGCGACACCCAGCACGCGGCGGCGCGTGGTCTGCACCTTGGGCGAGACAATGGAGACCTTGGCGCCGACCAGGCGGTTGATCAGCGTCGACTTGCCGGCATTGGGCGCGCCGATCAGCGCCACGTAGCCGCAGCGTGTCTCTGTCTCACCGGTCATTGCCGCAGTTCCGCGATCAGGCTTGCCGCCGCCGCCTGTTCGGCGGCGCGCTTGGATTTTCCGCTGGCCTTGGCGGCGCGCTTGCCGCTCACCCGCACCTCGACGGTGAAAGTCGGGTCGTGCGGCGGGCCGGAGGAATCGACCACCTGGTAGACCGGCAGCGGCAGGCCGGCGGCCTGGGCCCATTCCTGCAACGCGGTCTTGGCGTCCTGCGGTGGCTGCGCATCGGCGGCGACCAGTGCCGACCAGTGGCGCTCGACGAATTTGCGCGCCGCCTCCAGCCCGGCATCGAGATAGATGGCGCCGATGATCGCCTCGCAGGCATCGGCCAGCGTCGCGGCATTGTCGCGCCCGCCGCCATCGGCCTCGCCGCGCGACAGGATCAGGTGGCTGCCGAGATCGATGGAGCGGGCGACGTGAGCGAGCCCCTCTTGCCGCACCAAGGCGGCCAGGCGCTTGGCCATGGCGCCCTCGTCTTCCTTGCCGAAGGTGCGATAGAGCATCTCGGCCACCACGAGGCCGAGCACACGGTCGCCGAGGAACTCCAGGCGCTGGTTGTCCTGGCCGCCCTTCTGGCGCGGTCCCTGCTTGCTGGTCCGGCGGGTGAGCGCGCTGGGATGGGTCAGCGCGGTACGCAGCAGATCCGGGTCGCTGAAGCCGTGCCCCAGCACCTGCATCAGTGCGCCGAAATCAGACTCCTCGCTCTTCGCCATTCATTCGATCACATTGAACAGCCGATTGAAGCGCAGCCCGGTCACCCAGGTGATCGGATTGTACCAGTGATTGGAGCCGTCGAACGACCAGAACAGGATCTTGGCCGGCCCGATCAGGTTCTCCTTGGGCACGAAGCCCACATTGGCAAAGCAATCCTTGCCGGACTCGTCGATCACGTCACCCTCGCACTTCGCCGTGTAATCGGCGCCGTTGGCGAGGAACTTCGAGCGGCTGAGCTCGCGGCTGTCGGCGGAGCCATCGCGATTGTCGCCCATCATGAAGTAGTGGCCGGCGGGCACCAGGAACACGGTGGTGTTGTCCGCCGGACCGACATCGCCGGCCTTCTCGATGATGTGATGGGTGACGCCGCCAGGCAGCGTCTCCAGGTATTGCGGCACCGGGCGCGCATCGGGATCGTCGGGATCGACGTAGTCCTCGATGCGCTGGCGGTCGACCAGCGTGTCGTTGATGAACAGGCGCCCCTGGCGCATCTGCACCCGGTCGCCCGGCATACCGATCACGCGCTTGATGAAATCCGTCTCCGGCTCGCCCGGCGGGCGGAACACCACCACGTCGCCGCGCTTGGGCTCGCCCTCCCAGATGCGCCCCTCCACCGGCACCACGCCGCCGGGGAAGGAGTATTTGCTGTAGCCGAAGGCGCTCTTCGAGACGAAGAGGTAGTCGCCGACCAGCAGCGTCGGAATCATCGAGCCGGACGGGATGTTGAACGGTTCATAGGCGAAGGTGCGGATCACGATCGCGATCACGCCTGCCCAGAACAAGGTCTTGGCAATTTCCCAGATTTCGCCGAATGCGCCGGAAGGTTTACGTGACATGAGGCTTTCTTCGTTGTGACCCGGGCCGTGGACCGCCTCGGCCTGGCCCGGTCGCGGGGGGATCAAGCCAGCAGGGGCGCGCAAAGTCAAGGAAGTCCGGGCCGATTTTCGCCGGTTGTATCAGGCACTTGCCCGATTCAGGCGTCGCTGCCCGCGGGCGGATAGGCCGAGATGATGACGATCGCCTGGGCCTGCGGGAAGTCGTCGGTGATGGTGAGGTCGATCTGCGCCACCCGGTCCCGCGGCGTGATCACGCGCAGCCGTTCGAGTGCCCCGCCGGTCAGCTTCAGGGTCGGCTTGCCCGAGGGCAGGTTGACCACCCCCATGTCGCGCCAGAACACGCCGGCGCGCAACCCGGTGCCCAATGCCTTGCTGCAGGCCTCCTTGGCGGCGAAGCGCTTGGCATAGGAGGCCGCGCGGTTGGCGCGGCGGTCGGACTTGGCCCGCTCCACCTCGGTGAAGACCCGCAGCAGGAATCGGTCGCCCCAGCGTTCGATCGATTCCGCGATCCGCCGGATGTCGATGATGTCGTTGCCGATGCCGAGGATCATGGGACGGCCATCATCCCCGCGCCCGGTCGACCGAGCTGATCGCGGGTGTGGCGCGCAGCGCGGCGATGATGTTGGTGAGGTGGCGCACGTCCTTCACCTCGACATCGACCAGCACCTCGAAGAAATCGATCGAGCGGTTGGTGATCTTCAGGTTCGAGATGTTGCCGAGATTCTTGCCGATCACCGTGGTCAGGCTGCCGAGGCTGCCGGGCTGGTTGGTGATGACCACGGCCAGCCGCCCGACATGCTGCTCGACGCCGTCGGAATCCTGGTCCCAGGCGACGTCAAGCCAGCGCTCCGGCGTTTCCGCGAAGCTCTCCAGGGTCTCGCAGTCGATGGTGTGGATGGTGACGCCCTTGCCGGTGGTGACGATGCCGACGATGCGGTCGCCGGGCAGCGGATGGCAGCAGCCGGCGAAGTGCATGGCCATGCCCGGGATCAGGCCGCGGATCGGGATGGCGTTGTTGCCCTTGGCCTTGGCGCGCTGGCGGCCGATCGGCACCACCTTCTCCGGCGCATTGGTCTTGCGCGTGCCGGGGAAGATCGCGTTCAGCACTTCGCGGGCGCCGAGCATGCCCTCGCCGATCTGCGCCAGCAGATCCTCGGTCTCCTCGGCCTTGAACTTCTTCAGCACGCCTTCCATCGACTTGTCGGCGTATTCGTACCCTTCGTGCTGGAACTCCTTCTGCATCATGGCGCGGCCCAGCTCGACATATTGCGTGCGCTGCTGGGTGCGGATGTAGCGGCGGATGCAGGCGCGCGCCTTGCCGGTGACGACGAAGCGCTCCCAGGTCGGCGACGGCGTCTGCGCGCGCGAGGTGACGACCTCGACCTGGTCGCCGTTGTGCAGTTCGCTCCTGAGCGGCACGATGCGGCCGTTGATCTTGGCGCCGACGCAGGTGTTGCCGACCTCGGTATGCACCGCATAGGCGAAATCGACCGGCGTGGCGCCGCGCGGCAGGGCGATCAAATCACCCTTCGGCGTGAAGCAGAACACCTGGTCCTGGAACATCTCCAGCTTGGTGTTCTCGAGGAATTCCTCCGGCCCGGCGGCATGTTCCAGGATGTCGAGCAGCTCGCGCAGCCAACGATACTGTCGGCCTTCGAGCTGCGGCCGCCCCTGCTTGTATTGCCAATGCGCGGCAACGCCCAGCTCGGCGATCTCGTGCATGTCGCGGGTGCGGATCTGGATCTCGATGCGGGCGCGGAACGGGCCGATCACACCGGTGTGGATCGAGCGGTAATTGTTCGGCTTCGGCGTCGAGATGTAGTCCTTGAACCGGCCGGGGATCATCGAGTAGCGGCCGTGTATGACGCCGAGCGCCTGGTAGCAGGCGGTGATGTCCGGCACGATGATGCGGAAGGCCATGATGTCCGAGAGCTGCTCGAACTCCATGCGTTTCTTCTGCATCTTGCGCCAGATCGAATAGGGCGTCTTCTCCCGCCCCGAGACGACGCATTCGACGCCGGCATCGGCCAGCACCTTGCCAAGCTCCTCGATGATCTGGTCGGCATGGCCGGCGCCCTGCTCGCGCAGGAAACCGCGCCGCTGCACGATCGAGGCGTAGGCCTCCGGATAGACCTGGGCGAAGGACAGGTTCTCCAGCTCGTCCTTGATCTCATGCATGCCCATGCGCTCGGCCAGCGGCGCGTAGATTTCCAGCGTCTCCAGCGCGATGCGGCGGCGCTTGCCCGGATCCTTGATGAAATCGACCGTCTGCATGTTGTGCAGCCGGTCGGCGAGCTTCACCAGCAGCACGCGGATGTCGTTCGACATCGCCAGCACCAGCTTGCGGAAATTCTCGGCGTGCTTGGTGTGGTCGGACTGCAGCTCCAGGCGCGACAGCTTCGTGACGCCATCGACCAGCTGCCCGATCTCCTTGCCGAACAGGCCCTCGATCTCGTCCAGCGTCGCGTCGGTGTCCTCGACCGTGTCGTGCAGCAGGCCGGTGATGATCGAGGCGGAATCAAGCTTGAGGCGGGTGAGGATCTCCGCCACGCCGAGGGGATGCGAGAAATAGGGATCGCCGGAAGCCCGCGACTGCGAGCCGTGCGCCTTCATGGAAAAAACATAGGCGCGGTTGAGCATGTCCTCATCCGCGCCTGGATCATAGGCCTTCACGCGTTCGACCAGTTCAAACTGTCTAATCATCGCCAGATCAGATTATCGCTTGGGCTGATCGATCGCGCCCATCATGGGTTCAGTGATGACACTTCGTTTAGCGGCCTCGCTCAACTGCCCTGCCTATGATCCTTGGTGCTCTGTTCCGGTCTTGCCGCCGGTTATTCCTCGTCGGCGACGGCGGCGTCCTCGAACTCGCCATCGATGGAGAGATCGGCGTCGTCCGCCTCTTCCTTGCTGATCTGCGCCTGCTGCATCTCGGCCAGCAGATCGCCGGCACCGACGCCGAAGCCGGCGCCCTCTTCCTCGGGCTCATCGGTCTCGACCTGGCGCTGCAGGCCCTTCACCAGGTTGCTGCGCAGCGAATCGAGATCGATGGTCGTGTCGGCGATCTCGCGCAACGCGACGACCGGGTTCTTGTCGTTGTCCCGATCGATGGTCAGCTGCGAGCCGGCGGAAACCTCACGGGCACGATGCGCGGCCAGCAGGACGAGCTGGAACCGGTTCGGCACCTTCAGGACGCAATCTTCAACGGTTACGCGGGCCATTCTTCAAACGCCTCCAGGAATTAGGCTAATTGATTGTTCCTAACTTAATATTGCGCTGCATTCAAGCGCGCGACACCGGCGAATCCCGCAGGGCTCGGGTGATTTGGTCGCGGGGCAGCGCGGCGATCAGGGCCGAAATCGGCGTTCCGGTCACCGGATGGCGCCAATCCGGGGCCAATTCCGCCAATGGCAACAGGACGAAAGCCCGCTCGGCCATGCGGGGATGCGGCACGATCGGCGGCGTCGGCCCCTCCAGGATCATGTTCCCAATAGCCAGGATATCCAGATCGACGGCGCGGGCGGCGTTCGGCTCGCCCCGCTGGCGGCCCAACTCGGCCTCGATCCGGTGCAGTTCCGCCAGCACCGCCGCGGGCGCCAGGGCGGTCTCCACCCGGACCACGCCGTTCACGAACCAGGGCTGATCTGAAACCGGCACGGGTGCGGATTCATACCAGCGCGAGCGGGCGAGGATGCGCAGGCCTGCTGCAGGAAGCCGCGTCAAAACGTGCTCCAGCGTCGCGCGCGGTAGGCCGAATTGCCGATGGGGCAGGTTGGCACCTAACCCAATGTATAGATCGTCAAACATTGGCCGGATCGTCCATAAATTGTCCCGATAAGACTCTGCGGCCGGCTCTCGGGATGGAGCGGCTCCGGGGTCCGGGCGTAAGGCTGCGGGGGCGAGCCTGGCTTTTGGACCGTTTAAACGGTTCGTGGTTCATCCTCGGCAGGTCACAACCATATTCCGCTCCACGGGGCCAGGGAGCGAATGACCATTTTGCGAGGGTGTCATGCTTAGCCGATTTTATCCCAACGAACGCGTCGCCTTGTTCATCGACGGCGCCAATCTGCACGCCGCCGCCCGGGCTTTGGGCTTCGACATCGACTACAAGCGCCTGCTGAAGCAGTTCCAGGAAAAATGCCACCTGATCCGCGCCTTCTACTACACGGCGCTGGTCGAGGACCAGGAATACTCGCCGCTGCGCCCGCTGGTCGACTGGCTCGACTACAACGGCTTCACCATGGTGACCAAGCCGACCAAGGAATACACCGATTCCATGGGCCGCCGGAAAATCAAGGGCAACATGGACATCGAGCTCGCCATCGACGTGCTGGAGATGGCCTCGCATCTGGACCACGTGGTGCTGTTCTCCGGCGATGGCGACTTCCGCCGCCTGGTCGAGGCGGTGCAGCGCAAGGGGGTGCGCGTCTCGGTGGTCAGCACCATCCGCTCGCAGCCGCCGATGGTGGCCGACGAATTGCGGCGCCAGGCCGACAATTTCATCGAGCTGGAGGAGCTTTCCTCCCTGATCGCCCGCCAGCATGCCGGCCCGCGACCACAATCGAGCCATTCGCATCATAGCGCGGCGGCGGTGGCGGCCAACGAGGCGGGCGAGGCCGACGCCTCCTGAGGCCCCGCATTCGCGCGGCTTCCTGACTCGACGGCTTCGGCTAGAGTGCGGGCATGACCACGCCCGCCATCGACCTGCCGCCGCTGGACTGCCCCCTTTGCCCGCGCCTGGCGGAATTCCGCGCCAATGCCCGCGCCAAGTGTCCCGATTGGCACAATGCCCCGGTCATGCCCTTCGGGCCGATGGAGGCGGGGTTGCTGATCGTCGGCCTGGCGCCAGGGCTGCAGGGCGCCAACCGCACAGGCCGGCCCTTCACCGGCGACTATGCCGGCGACCTGCTCTACGCCACCCTTCTGGAATTCGGCCTCGCCCGGGGCGTCTATGAGCGGCGGCCGGATGACAGCCTGGAACTGGTCGACTGCCGCATCTCCAACGCCGTCAAATGCGTGCCGCCGGAAAACAAGCCGACGCCGGAGGAGATCCGCATCTGCAACCGCTTCCTGAAAAGCGAGCTCGCCGCTTTGCCCCGGCTCAAGGTGGTGCTGGCCCTGGGCTCGATCGCCCATGACGCCGTGCTGGTGGGCAGCGGCCTCAAGAAATCCGCCGCCAAGTTCGGCCACGGGGCGAAGCACGCCTTGCCGGCCGGCCGGGTGCTCTTCGACAGCTATCACTGCTCGCGCTACAACACGAACACCAACCGCCTGACGCCGGACATGTTCAGGGACGTGGTCGGCAAGGCCAAGGCGGCGCTGGGGCGGTAGGCCGCCGGCGCCTGCGCGCCGCCTACTGCCCCGTGCGCTGCAGCTTCGCGAGAGCCGTGCGCATGGCAATCAGGCTCCAGCGCGCCGCCTTCTTGTCGCGGATCTCGACCCCGAGCGTGGAATAGAAGTGCTGCGCCCGCGTGTTGGAGACCTCGATCTCCCAGCGGCAGGGCATGCCATGCGCGACGCAGATCTCGGCGATGCGCGCCATCAAGGCGCTGCCCGCCCCCGCCCCGCGCGCCCGCTCGCGCACGAAGAGATCGTCGATGCGCAGCACGTCGCCGCCGGTCCAGATGGCGAAATCGATCGTGTAGGTGGCGAAACCGGCGACGCCGTCGGCATCCTCGGCGATCAGGCCGCGCAGCCGCGGCGCCTCGCCGGACAGCGCCGCCGCCAATTGCTCGACGGTGAAGGTGAGCTCGATATTGGTGCCCTCATAGGCGATGAGCTCGCGGATCATCAGCTTGATCGCCGTGGCGTCGGCGGGCGTGGCGTCGCGGATCTTCATCTCTTCCCCCGAAAAACGCGGCGACTCAGGAAGCGGCGATTTCCGCGACCAGCCTAGCGACTTCCTCCAGGTGCGTCACCCGCTTGAAGCGGGGATGGTCGAGCGGCGCCTCGGCGTGCTCGAGCGCCCAGGTGATGTGATAGGGCACGTGCACGCCCCAGCTGCCCGCCTCGATCGCCGGCAGGATGTTGGATTTGACCGAATTGCCGACCATCATGGCGCAGTCCGGCCCGTCGCCGCCGCGGGGGTGGCAACCGTCGGCGACAGATATTGCGACTCCCTCAGTCGCCGAGCACCCGGCGCACGAGGTCGGCGGTGTTCCTGGCGCCCAGCTTGCGCATCACATTGGCCCGGTGAAACTCGACAGTGCGCGGGCTGATGCCGAGCATGCGCGCCGCCTCCTTGCTGGAAGCACCGCGCACGATTTGCGCAAGCGCCACGCGCTCGCGCGGCGTCAGCAAGTCATGGCCCGGGAACGGTTTGGACAGCACGCCGAGCGCGCCGCGCAGCCTTTCGATTTCCTGTCTTGCCTGCCGCAGCTCCGGCGTCGCCAGGAACTCCCAATCGCCGTTGCGTCGGGCGGTGCAGCACTGATGCGCACGCGCCACGTCCAGCAGGTCGACCGCCCGGCTGGCCCGCAGTGAGTAGGTGCAGAGCACCACCATACGCTGTCCGGCAAGCGAACGATCGAGTTCGTGTTCATACTCGCAGAACGCCTGCCAGTGATTGGACTCGATCCAGAAGGCGTTGCCGCTGACCCGCATGCCGTCGAAGCCCTTGGCGAGCGCAGCGCGAAGCTTTTCACTCCAGCCGCCGGTGATCCGTTGCAGATCGAACTGGTTGCCGTGCAGGTACCAATCTGTGCCCTGGAGTATCTCGACCCGTCCGGCTGCAAGCTGCGCCTCCAGGTCCGGGATGGCGCGGCGCAGTGCGGCCGTAGCATCCGCCTTGGTAATCGGCTCCGAGATCGCCCAGACACAGAATTCGTTGCTCTCCAGGCCGGCCTTGAAATAGGCGGCCGCGGTATCGAGCAGGTCCTCCTTGGTCTCGTAGAAGATGCAGATATGGGCGCCCCATGGCACTTCGCCCACCACGCGGATGCCGCTCTGCCGCAAAGGCTGATCGATCTCCGCGGACGCGCCGAGCTTCGCTGTGCCCGGCCGTCGCCCGGTGGTTCCGCCATTGCGATGCGTGGCCTTGTTGGTAGGGGGCACCTGGCCCTCCCGGCGTCAGGAACTGCCGACTCTGCGGCAGCGAATGCCAACGAATCTGGACCCGTGCAGTGACCCCGAGGCCCCGGCCCGACAAGAGCAAGTCGGATGCCCCTCGTACTGTTACGAGTATCGGCGCTTCCTCGTAGTCTTACAAGGTTTCCTGACAGCGCCGGCACCCCAGGTCCACGGACCTAGGCGGAGGCTATCGATGCGGCGCTACTTCTTTCAGATCCACGGCGAACGCGGCACGGACGAGGACACGACAGGAATTTCCTTGTCCGACGAGCGCGCGGCCATGCTGCGCGCCGTGACGATGTGCGCCGAGATCGGGTGCAGCAGCGGCTTCCGTCTCGGCTTTGCCGTCAGCGTCCGGGACGAGCACGGCGCGGCGATCGGCCGAGTGTCGGTTGTTGTGGCCACTACCACCTTGGAGCGACGCGATGTCTAGCCGCTACCCAGCCTGCCATCGAGCACTATCGACCGAAAGTTAACCATCATGAACGATGTAACGGAATTCTGGTCCCTCAACCAAGATAGCGCGGGTGCGCCGCGCACCCCGGCAGCGGCCGATGGGTCGTCGACGATTTCCGCCTGGAACCTGCTCGACAATTGCCGGGAAATCGCCGAGATGATCGCGCGCCGGGCGCCGGTGCACGAGACACTGGAGCGTGTAGCCCGCGTGGTCGAGGCGGCGACGGCGCCTGCCGCCTGCTCCATCCTGCTGGTGCGCAACAAGAGGCTCTATCATCTGGCGGCGCCGAGCCTGCCCGCCAGCTATTGCGCGGCTTTGGACGGGATCGAGATCGGTCCCCTGGTCGGATCTTGCGGATCGGCGGTCTATGCACGCAAACCAGTCGCCGTCCGCGACATCGCCGAGGACGGCCGTTGGGACGACTTCCGCGCGCTTGCCTTGGCCGCCGGCCTGCGCGCCTGCTGGTCGCTGCCGATTCTCGACGACGCGGGCGAGGCACTCGGCACCCTCACGGTCTATCATCCGCAGCCGCGCGAGCCGGGCGATGCCGATTGGCACCTGTTGCGGACTTTGGCGGCGCTGACGCACCTCGCCATCGTCCAGGACCGGCTACAGACCAGCCTGCACTGGCAGCGCCAGGCGCTGCTCGCCGGTGATCAGAGACTGCACCTGCAGAATATCGAGATCGACGAAATCCGGGATCGCCTGAAGCGACAGATCGCGGAGATCGAGCGCCAGACCGAAGCACTGGCCGCGGCGCGCAGCGACGCGTTGATAGCGGAGCGCACGCAGGCGGAACTTCTCGCCAATGTCAGCCACGAGCTGCGTACACCGCTTGGTGCGATCATCGGATTTTCCGAACTGATGCTGCGTGAGATGCACAACGGACCCGAGGCTGGAGTCAACGAGAAGCACCGCGCCTATCTGCTGGATATCAACGAAAGCGGCCGGCACTTGCTGGAGAACATCAGCGACATCCTCGATCTCTCGAAGATCGACGCCGGACGCATGTCGCTCATTGAAAGCAAATTCGATACGCGGCTGCTGCTGTCCAAGACCCTGCGCCTGGCGCGCCCGCGGGTGCGCGCCGCCGGCATCTCACTGACCGTCGATTTCGGCGAAGGTCTGCCGTTCCTGTGGGCAGACGAGCTGAAGCTGCGCCGCGTGCTGCTCAATCTGATCTCCAACGCCATCAAGTTCACACCGCAAGGCGGCCGCGTCGTGCTGGCCGCGAACCGGACGAAGGATGGCGGCGTCACTTTTTCCGTCCAGGACACCGGCATCGGCATGACAGCGGACGAGGTTTCACTCGCGCTCCTGCCCTTTCGCCAGATCGAGGCGGCCTATAGCCGCAAGCACGAAGGACTCGGCCTCGGCCTGCCGCTGGCGAAATCGCTGATCGACCTGCACGGCGGGGCACTTGCCATCCAAAGCCAGCCGCAGCTGGGCACGATTGTCACCGCGACGCTGCCACCAGAGCGCACCACAGAGCGCGACCCGATCACGAAGAAGGGAGATCCAGCATGATCAGACGCCTGGTACGGAAGATCGGCATCGCCCTGCTGGCGCTCGGCAACGACCGCGAGCGCGCCGTCCGCTATGTCGAGCCTGACTTGCCGGACCTTCAGGAGGAGGTGCGCCGTTCGCTGGAGCGCGAGGAATTCGATCGCCGCGCCGAACAACTGGTCGCCGGCCGGTCGGATCCGGAGGCGCCGCTGGCGGCGAGTGCCGTGCAATTGCTCGGCATGCAGGACATCCGCGCCGAGTTGGGCGGGACGTGGGATGAGGTCGCGGCAAAGGCCTATCAGGTCAGCGAAGATGTGATTCGGCGCAATCTCGGGCCGAGCGACATCTTCGCCCGCCGCGATGAGGAGACGTACATCCTATGCTTCGCTGGTCTCGGCCGTGGCGAGGCGGAACATCGTACGCGCGACATCGTCGCCGAGATCAAGGCGGCGCTGCTGCGCGAGGTGCCGCAGGCGCAGGGACTGCGCATCGATCACCGGGTGACTGATTTTACACCGCATCTGGCGCTTTCGACTGGCAGCTCGCTGCTCGACGCTATCGCCGCATCGCTGGACAACGTCAGCCGCGAAGTCGAGGACACGGTGCAGCGCCAGCGTCGCATGTTGCTGGATCGCGCCAGCGCCGTGTTCTGTCCGGTCTGGGCGGCCGCACGGCAGTCGGTCGCCCTGCACCGCTGCCGCCTTGATGACTGGACCAGCAAGTCGACATTGCAGAATCTACAGGCGCTGACCGATCCCGATTCGCTACAGCAAGCGATCGCTGATCTTGACTTTCTCCTGCTGGGCCGAGCGATCGAGATGCTCCACAGCGTCATGCAGGCCAACGGCAAGACCATCCTCCTTGTGCCGGTGCACTATCAGACGCTCGCGCAGCGCGCCCACCGCGAGGAATTCCTGTCGTTGTGCCAGCGTGTGCCGAGCGCCTACCGGCGCTATCTGTTGTTCGAGATCTACGGAGTGCCGGCCCAGGCGCCCAACACGCGCTTGCTACAACTCGCCAAGATCCTGCAGCCGTTCTGCCACGGTGCCGTCGTGTCGCTGCCGCCCTCTGCCCTCCACCGCTTGTTCGAGATCGGGACCAGCGGCATCTACGGCATCGCTGCAACCCAAGAGGATATCGGCTCTGTCGCCGCGGGCGCGATGGCGAAATACATCGCCGCCGCCAAGGCCGGGGGCTTGCGCACATTCCTGCACGGCGCCCGCACCATCGGCATGGTCAAGAAGGCAGTCGACGCCGGCTTCGACTATGTCGATGGCGAGGCGGTCGCGCCGAAGACGGCGCATCCGCGAGCGGCCTATCCGCTCAAGCTGCATTTGATGCAATCGGACTGACGTGAACTTGTCTAGGCACTTATGGCGCGGTGACCTGAGCAGATACGTCCGGCGCTAGTCGACGTCGCCGACCTGCTCTATCAGCTGAGCCAGCTCGCCAAGGCACTGAATGCTCCTGAACCGCGGATGCTGCAATGGCGCCTCGGCGTGCTCGAGCGCCCAGGTGATGTGATAGGGCACGTGCACGCCCCAGCTGCCCGCCTCGATCGCCGGCAGGATGTCGGATTTGACCGAATTGCCGACCATCATGGCGCAGTCCGCCCCCAGGCCGTGGCGGGCGAACAGGCGCTGGTAGGTGGCGGCGGTCTTGTCGCTGACGATCTCGACGGCGTGGAACAACCCGGCGAGGCCCGAGGCCGCAAGCTTGCGCTCCTGGTCGAACAGGTCGCCCTTGGTGATCAGCACCAGACGGAAATCGCCGCGCAGGGCTTCCAGCGTCTCGCGCACCTGGGGGAACACCTCGACCGGGTGGCGCATCATGTCACGCCCCGCCGCCAGGATCTCGGCGATCGCGGCGGCGGAAACCCTGCCCTCCGTCACCTCCAGGGCGGTCTCGATCATCGAGAGGGTGAAGCCCTTGATGCCGTAACCGTAGAGCTGCAGGTTGCGCCGCTCCGCCTCCAGCAGGCGCCGGCTCACATCCGGCGCCGGCGCGTGGTCGCCGAGCAGGGCGGCGAAGCGCTCCTCGGTCAGGCGAAAAACCCGCTCGTTGTGCCAGAGCGTGTCGTCGGCGTCGAAGCCGATGGTGCTGAGCCGGCTCGCCGGTCCCCGGCTCATTGATCTTTCGTGCGTTGACTCAAGAGCCGCGACTGCTCGCGCTTCCAGTCGCGTTCCTTCTCGGCCGCGCGCTTGTCGACCTTGCGCTTGCCCTTGGCGAGGCCCAGCTCGACCTTGGCGATGCCGCGCTCGTTGAAATAGATCGACAGCGGGATCAGGGTCAGGCCGGCGCGCTGGGTGAGGCCGATCAGCTTGTTCATCTCGCGCTTGCGCAGCAGCAGCTTGCGGGCGCGCCGCGGCTGGTGGCCGAAATGGCTGGCGCCCTCGTATTCCGGGAAATAGGCGTTGAACAGGAAGAACTCGCCGTTCTTCTCCGCCGCGAAAGCCTCGGCGATCGAGGCGCGGCCCAGGCGCAGGGTCTTCACCTCGGAGCCGGTCAGCATCATGCCCGCCTCGATCGTGTCCTCGATCAGGTAGTCGTGGCGCGCCTTGCGGTTCTGCGCCGCAAAGCGCTGGGTGCTGGGATCTCGCGCCATGTCTTCATGACCGCCGGATGTGCCGGATCAATCGCCAGGTCAATTGATGCGCGTTCAATTGATCAGGCCGGCCTTGGTCATCGCCGCCTGGACCTTCTGGCGCGAGCTTTCGGCGATCGGCGCCAGCGGCAGCCGCAATTCCGCCGAGGAACGGCCGAGCAGGCTGGCGGCGTATTTCACCGGGCCGGGGCTGGTCTCGCAGAACAACGCGTCATTCACCGGCATCAGCCGCTCGTTGATCTGCATCGCCTTCTTGAGGTCGCCACCGCGCCAGGCCCGGTGCATCTCCGCGGTCAGGCGCGGCGCCACGTTCGAGGTCACCGAGATGCAGCCGACGCCGCCCTGGGCCAGGAACGGCAGCGCGGTGCCATCCTCGCCGGAGAGCATGCAGAACTCCTTGTCGATGGCGAGCTTGGTGCGGATCGGGCGGGCAAGATCGGCGGTCGCGTCCTTGACCCCGACGATGCGCGGCAGCTTGGCGAGCCGCGCCATGGTGTCGACCGACATGTCCACCGCGCTGCGCGGCGGCACGTTATAAATGAAGATCGGCAGGTTGGTGGCGTCGTGGATCGCCTTGAAGTGCTGGTACTGCCCCTCCGGCGTCGGCTTGTTGTAATACGGCAGCACGATCAGCGCCGCATCGGCGCCGGCCTTCTGCGCGTGCTGGGTCAGGTCGATGGCTTCGTCCGTCGAGTTCGATCCGGTGCCGGCGATGACCGGGACCTTGCCCTTCGCCACTTCGACGCAGAGTTCCACCACCCGCTTGTGCTCGTCATGGGACAGCGTCGGCGATTCGCCGGTGGTGCCGCAGGGCACCACGCCGTCGATGCCCTCGGCGATCTGCCAGGCAACGAAGCTCTGGAAGCCCTTCTCGTCGACCTTGCCATCCTTGAAGGGGGTGATCAGGGCCGTGATCGAACCTTGGAAGATCGCCATGTCGGGCCGCCTTTCCTGCATACCGCCGCCGGACTGTGACGCGGATCACGTCGCGGCGCGAGGGGCGAGAATTGCCATGCTCCTGCCGTGCTTTCAAGCCAATGATAACGAATTGGTCACCATAATCCGGCGATCTTGGCCGGGAGTCGGCGGATGCAAGCCGCCGGCCTTGCCGTAGCCGCAGCCGGCCTGTTGTTTACGGGACCCGGGAGTGCCCATTAAGATGCCGGAGCGTTATGGTTAAGAGGGTCAAAGTGCGGCAATTCCTGGCTTTTTTCGCCTGCCTGGTGGGGCTGGCGCTGTTTGCCGTCGCCCCGATTCCGGCCAGCGCCGCCGATTCGGCCGGGCTCAGCGCCAAGGACCTGAACCTTTACAAGCAGGCCTTCGCCGCGGTCGACAAGGACCGCTGGAAGGAAGCCCGCCGCCTGGCCGCCCGGGCCAAGGACCCGCTGCTGGGCAAGGTGGTCATCTGGCTCGACCTGACCCGGCCGGGACCGGGGCGCGACTTCAAGGAGATGGCGGCCTTCCTCAAGGCCAATCCCGACTGGCCGCTGCGTTACACCCTGACCCAGCAGGCCGAGCGGGCCATGCCTGACTATCTGAAGCCGCAGGACATCCTGCAATGGTTCGGCGAGCGCGAACCCAACACGGCCGAGGGTGCGATGAAGCTCGCCGGCGCGCTGATGGCGACCCGGCAGGAACAGCGCGCCGAGCGCGTGGTGCAGACCGCCTGGGTCGAGCGCGATTTCGACCGCGAGGACGAGCAGATTTTCCTGCAGCGGTTCGGCCACCTGCTCCATGCCAAGGAGCATTGGGCCCGCCTCGACCGCCTGCTGTGGGAAGATGAGCGCGACGACGCCATCCGCCAGCTGGCGCGCGTCGACAAGGACCACCAGGCGCTGGCCCGCGCCCGCATGAAGCTGGAGGACCAGGCCAAGGACGCCGCGGCGGCGGTGGCGGCGGTGCCACAATCCCTGCGCAACGATCCCGGGCTGATCTTCGAGCGGGCGCGGCTGCTGCGGCGCCAGGACAAGTTCGAACAGGCGGCCGACCTGCTCGACCCGCCGCCGCAGAACGTACCCAAGCCGGATTTGATGTGGGCGGAGCTGAAAAAGGCGGCGCGCGGCTCGCTCGACGGCGGCAACGTCTCGGCCGCCTATCGGCTGGCCGCCGCGCACGGCTCGGATTCGGGCGAAGCTTTCGCCGAGGGCGAGTTCCTGGCGGGCTGGATCGCGCTGCGCTTCCTCGACGACGCGCCGACGGCGATGCGGCATTTCACGGCGCTCTATGCCGGCACGACCTCGATCATCTCGCAGTCGCGTGGCGCCTATTGGGCCGGCCGCGCCGCCGAGCAGATGGGCGACGTCGCCAAGGCGCAGGATTGGTACAAGGCCGCCGCCAAGGGCATCACCAGCTTCTACGGCCAGGTGGCGGCTTTGCGCCTGGCCGACAAGCGTGAGATCCGCCTGGCCGGCACGCCGAAGCCCTCGGCCAAGGAGAAGCAGGTCTTCGACAAGAAGGAACTGGTCCGCGTGGTGCGCCAGCTGACGGCGGTGGGCGAAGGCGACCGCACCCGCCTGTTCCTGTCGAAGCTCATGGAGCTCAGCAGCAAACCGGCGGAATACCAGCTTGTTGCCGGACTGGCAGACGAAATCAATCGCCGGGATTTCGCCGTCGCCGTCGCCAAGGAGGCACGCACCCGGGGCGTCGAGATGATCGACTACCTCTATCCGGTCATCAAGCTGCCGGAGGGCCAGAATCCCGAGCCGGCGCTGATCCTCGGGCTGATCCGCCAGGAAAGCGCCTTCGATGCCGGCGCAATCTCCTCCGCCGGGGCGCGCGGCCTGATGCAGCTGCTGCCCAGTACGGCCAAGGGTGTCGCCAAGAAGATCGGCGTCAAATTCGCGGAAAAGCGCCTCAGCGAGGCCAGCTACAACGTGACCCTGGGCCGCGCCTATGTCGACGACCTGCTCAACCGTTTCGACGGCTCCTATGTCCTCACGGCGGCCGCCTACAATGCCGGCCCCAGCCGGGCGCGCGACTGGATCTACACCTATGGCGACCCGCGCCAGCGCGGCGTCGATGTCATCGACTGGATCGAATCGCTTCCCTTCGACGAGACCCGGAACTATGTCATGCGGGTGCTGGAAAACACCCAGATCTACCGTGCCCGTTTGAACAAGGGCGTCGCCGGTCTGGGGCTCGCGGAGGATCTCGGCCTTGCAGACAAGAACTGAGGCGGCAGCCGCCGACACGACGAACACGCTCCCCGCCCTGCCCGACATCCAGGCGGCGGCGCGGCGCATCGAGGGCCATGCCCAGCGCACACCGCTGCTGCGCTTTCCGGAACTCGACCGCCGGCTCGGCTGTCGCGCCTTCGTGAAGCCGGAATGTCTGCAGATCACCGGATCGTTCAAGTTCCGCGGCGCCTACAACAAGATCCGCTCCGCCCAGGAGGTCGGCAGGGTCGCCGGCGTGGTCGCCTTCTCCTCCGGCAATCACGCCCAAGGGGTCGCCGCCGCGGCGGCGCAGCTCGGCGTCAAGGCGATCATCGTCATGCCGGCCGATGCGCCGCGCATCAAGCTCGACAACACCCGCGGCTGGGGCGCCGAGGTGGTGTTGTTCGACCGCTACAAGGAGGACCGCGAGGCGATCGCCCGCGGCATCGCCGGCGACAAGGGCTATGTGCTGGTGCCGCCCTACGACGACCCGGCGATCATCGCCGGCCAGGGCACGATCGGCCTGGAGATTGTCGAGGACATGGCCCGGTTCGACCTGAAGCCCGATGTGGTGCTGGCCCCGGCCAGCGGCGGCGGCCTCGTTTCCGGCATCGCCATCGCGGTGAAGGCGCACCACCCGGCGGCGCGGGTCTATGCCTGCGAGCCGAAGGATTTCGACGACCACGTCAAGTCGCTGGCCGCCGGCAGGCGGATCGAGAACACCGGCAATGCCCGCTCGATCTGCGACGCGCTGATGTCGAAGAGCCCGGGCCTGATCACGTTCGAGATCAATCGCCGGCTGCTCGCGGGCGCGCTGACCGCCAGCGATGACGAGGCGCTCTCGGCCATCGCCTTCGCCGCGCGCTGGATGAAACTGGTGCTGGAGCCGGGCGGCGCCGTCGGCCTGGCGGCGGCGCTGCAGGGGCGCGTCCCGCAGCCGCGCGAGAGCATCGTGATCGTCGCATCCGGCGGCAATATCGACGACGACATGCTGCGCCGCGCGCTGGACAAGGCCGACTAGCGCGCGACCGTCCTTTCAGGTCTCAGCCAGCCGTCTTGCCGTCAGGTCGTCCGGGCAAACGCCGAGCCGCCGGTCTCGCCCAGGCCTGGCTTGGTCTCCAGCTTGGTCTCGCCAAGCTTGCCGTCACCGAGCTTGATATCCGCCGGCTTGGTCTCGGCGGCCTTGGCGGTCGAAGCGCCGAGCGACGCGCCGCTGTCGAGCCGCCGGCACATGCCTTCGAGCGAGGCGCCCTGCTCCATGGCCAGGGTCTTGTGCAGCACGTCGCCGGTGACCTTGGCGGTCTTTTCCAGCACCACGGAATCGGCCTTGATCTGCCCATTCACCACGCCACAGACACGCACGGTCTCGGCCTGCAAGCCGCCCTGCACCGTGGCGCCTTCGCCGATCACGATATTGCGGCTCTGGATATCGCCTTCGACCCAGCCGTCGACTTGCACGTCGCCGCTGCAGATGAGGTCGCCATTGATGCGCAGGTCCGCGCTGATGATCGAAGGAACCGAGCTCTTCAGGTTCGAACGGGACGGCTCGCTGCCGCCGCTGCTTGACTGGCTTGGTTTACTAGCCTTTGAAAACATATCGGCCCGCCTTCAAGAACCCCATCGGGTCGAGGGGTTTGCCGGCGTATCGTACCTCGAAATGGACATGCGGTCCAGAACTGCGGCCGGAGCTGCCGAGTTTGCCGACAACTTGCCGATAATCCACGACATCCCCGACCTTCACGTCGATCGAATAGAGATGCGCGTAGCGCGTGGTGATGCCGAGCCCGTGGTCGATCTCCACCACCCGGCCGTAGCCGCCCTTCCACCCGGCAAAAATTACCGTGCCGGGCGCTGTCGCCAGTACTTCTGACCGCAGCTTGCCCACCATGTCGATGCCTTCGTGGATCGCGCGCTCGCCGTTGAACGGGTCCATGCGGGCGCCGAAGGCGCTGGAGATGTAATAGCTGTCGATCGGCGCCGTCAGGGGCAACGAGCGCAGGATGAGCTGCAGACGCTCCCAGCGCTCGACCTCGTCGCCCAGCGTCTCGACGCTGGCCATCAGCTTCTGGCCACCGGAATTGTCGGTGGCGTCGGCCCCCGCGACATCCGGGATATAAGGACCGCCCTGGCCCGGCATCTGCGCCGCGGCATCGGCCAGCAGCTTCTCGACGTCAAGCCCGGTCATCTCGACCGTCTTCTCCATCAGATCGACATTGTCGCGCGCGCGCTCGGCCAGATCGGAGACGAAGTTGGCCTGGGTTTCCTGCAGCGAGACCAGCTGCGTCTTCAGGTCGCCGATGGTGCCAGAGAGGTTGGCACGATCGCTCTGCAGGCGATTGCGCTGATCGACCGCCGCCGTGAGGGCGGCGGTCAGCTGGCGCGCCTGCAGGGCGATGTCGTCGGCATGGCGGTTGGTCTTCTCGAGCTCGTTCTCCAGCGCCGCGACCTTCGTGTTCAGCGCGTTGATGCGGCCCTCGGAACTTGCGCCGCGCTCGGTGGCATCGGCCAGCTCGCGCTGCAGCGCATCGCCGCGGTTGCTGAGCAGGCGCGACTTGCTGATCTCCTCGGCCAGCTGCGCGGCCTTGGCCTGACGCGCTTCCAGCGCCGCGTCGCGCTCGAATTCCACCTGCTGCAATTCACGCTTCACGTTGGACAGCTCGGCCACCAGCGACTTGTTGCGTTCCGACACCGTGCGCAGGTCGGTTTCGAACGCCGAGAGGCGGTCGCGCAGCGCGTCCTTCAGCACCGCATCGCCGCGGCCGGCGATGTTCGCCAGCATCTCGGTCTGATCCGACACCGGCGCCGGCGCGGTGGAGCCGGGCTCCTTGCGCGCGGCCAGCGCCGCGACCTCGGCATCGGCGGCGGCGATGGTGTCGCCAGCGCGCGCCACATAGTCGCCGAACGCGGTCAGCAACTCGTTGTAGGCGGACTCGGCCTGGCGCACCGCGATGTCGCGGGAATACTGGTTGAGCTGCTCGACGGCCAGATTGATCGACGCGCCGAGCGCGCCGAACACCACGCCACCGAGGACGGTGGCGGCAATCAACTGCGCGCGCGTGGACAGGCAGATGAACTGGATGCGACCGCTGGTGCGGACGATGATCTCGCGCGGAGCGAACCACCGCCGGACGAATTCAGCAATCTTCATCTTCAGGTCATTCATCGCTGCCATACCCCCAAACAGGATGAAGCATTGAACAAAAGACCCCGCCGCAACCCTGGGGTCCCTCAACCCACGGGCAGCGGAGCTGCGAACATTAAAAATCAGGTGCGACCAACCACCCCTGTCGCGACGGAGTTAAGGATTTGTTAACCAATCCCCGTGCGCTTCGTTAGGCTGGCACCTTATGCAGCCG
>JBGAGP010000201.1:0-4363 GCA_044226685.1 Dongiaceae bacterium | reverse complement strand
TCATCGGCCTGCCCTTCGTGGTGCGCAGCCTGCAGCCCGTGCTGCAGGACATGGACCGCGAGGTGGAGGAGGCGGCGGTCAGCCTCGGCGCCGGGCGCTGGCTCACCTTCCGGCTGGTGATCCTGCCGGCGATCCTGCCGGCGCTGTTGACCGGCTTCGCGCTCGCCTTCGCCCGCGCCGTCGGCGAATACGGCTCGGTCATTTTCATCGCCGGCAACATGCCGATGGTGTCCGAGATCGCGCCGCTGCTCATCGTCATCAAGCTGGAGCAGTTCGACTACGCGGGTGCCGCCGCCATCGGCGTCATCATGCTGGCGGTCTCCTTCGTCATCCTCCTGTTCATCAACCTGGTGCAGAGATGGTCGCGCAGACACGAAGAGAATTGAGCGCCATGCCTGCCGGCGCGGCGCCCGCCGCGGCGGCGCGCGTGCGCGGGGCGACGACGGAATCGGCGCCGGTGCGCTGGCTGCTGATCGCCCTCGGCCTCGGCTTCATCCTGCTCGTGCTGGTGCTGCCGCTGGTCTCGGTGTTCATCGAGGCGCTGCACGGCGGCATCCGGGCCTTTCTCGGCGCGGTCGCGGAGGACGACACCCTGGCGGCGATCCGCCTGACGCTGCTGGTCGCGGCCATCGCGGTGCCCTGCAACCTGGTCTTCGGCCTGGCCGCCGCCTGGGCCATCGCCAAGTTCGATTTCCGCGGCAAGAGCCTGCTGATCACCCTCATCGACCTGCCGTTCTCGGTCTCGCCGGTCATCTCCGGACTGATCTACGTGCTGCTCTACGGCGCCAACGGCTGGTTCGGGCCGCTCCTGAAGGAATGGGACATCAAGATCGTGTTCAACGTCGCCGGCCTGGTGCTGGCGACGATCTTCGTCACCTTCCCCTTCATCGCGCGGGAACTCATTCCCCTGATGCAGGAGCAGGGCAGGGACGAGGAGGAGGCGGCGATCTCGCTCGGCGCCAATGGCTGGCGCACCTTCCTCCTTGTCACGCTGCCCAATGTCGCCTGGGGCCTGCTCTACGGCGTGCTGCTGTGCAACGCCCGCGCGATGGGCGAATTCGGCGCGGTCTCGGTGGTCAGCGGCCATATCCGCGGGCTCACCAACACCATGCCGCTGCATGTCGAGATTCTCTACAACGAATACGATTTCGTCGGCGCCTTCGCCGTGGCCTCGCTGCTCGCCTTCCTGGCGATCGTGACGCTGACGGCGAAATCGCTGCTGGAATGGCGCTACGGCGACCGGCTCGCGGCCGGCAGACGACACTAGGGAGACCAGGATGACGATCACCGTTGACGGCATCTCCAAGAGCTTCAACGACTTCCAGGCGCTGAAGGGCGTCGACCTGACGGCCTCGCGCGGCGAGTTCATCGCGCTGCTGGGGCCGTCGGGCTCGGGCAAGACCACCTTGCTGCGCATCCTGGCTGGCCTGGACTTCGCCGATAGCGGCCGCCTGCTGTTCGACGGCCAGGACGTCGCGGCGCAGGGAGCTGGCGAGCGCAATGTCGGTTTCGTGTTCCAGCACTACGCGCTGTTCAAGCACATGACCGTCGCAGAGAACGTCAGCTTCGGCCTCAGGGTGAAGCCGCGCGCCCAGCGCCCACCCAAGGCCGCGATCGACCGCCAGGTCAACGAGCTGCTGCGGCTGGTGCAACTCGATCGGCTGGGCGACCGCTATCCGGCGCAGCTTTCCGGCGGCCAGCGGCAGCGCGTGGCGCTGGCCCGCGCGCTCGCCATCCAGCCGGGCGTGCTGCTGCTGGACGAGCCGTTCGGCGCGCTCGACGCCAAGGTGCGCAAGGAACTGCGCCGCTGGCTGCGCCGGTTGCACGACGACATGCAGCTGACCTCGATCTTCGTCACCCACGACCAGGAGGAGGCGCTGGAACTCGCCGACCGCATCGCGGTGATGAAGGACGGCCGCATCGAGCAGATCGGCACCCCGGCCGAGATCTACCATCAGCCGGCGACCGCCTTCGTCTATGAATTCCTCGGCAACGCCAACCGGCTGCGCTGCCGCATCGATCGCGGCCGCGCCATCCTCGCCGGGCTGGACCTGCCGGCGCCGGAATATCCCGACCTGCGCGATGCGGCCGGCGTCGCCTTCGTGCGGCCGCACGACCTCGCCATCGCCGATGCGCGGCAGAGCGGGCTCGAGGCGCGGGTGCGCCAGATCTTCGTGGCCGGCCCGGCCATCCGCGTCGAGCTTGCGCTGGTCGCCACTGGCGACATGCTGGAGGCGGAGGTGCCGCATGGCACCGATCTTGGCGGTCTCATCGTGCCGGACAAGCTGGTGACCCTGACGCCGACGCGGATCCGCGCCTTCCCGGACGCGGCGTAGAACTGTTTCAATTCGTCATGGCAAGGCTTGGCCTTGCCATCCACGAATTTGGAAATGACGAACCGAGATGCCACAGGCAAACTCGTGGATCCCAAGGCCAAGCCTTGGGATGACGGTGAAGAGGGCGTGGCCGTCAGAGGCTCTTCGCGCTGAAGGTGTCGCAGGCGTTGATGTCGCCGCTCTGGTAGCCGGTCTTGAACCAGCGCTGGCGCTGCGCCGCGCTGCCGTGGGTGAAACTGTCGGGCACCACGCGCCCGGTGGCCTGCTTCTGCAGCGTGTCGTCGCCGACCGCGCTGGCGGCGCCCAGCGCCTCGTCGATGTCGCCGGGCTCGATCACGCCCTGTTCCTTCTGCGCGCGGTTGGCCCAGATGCCGGCGAAGCAATCGGCCTGCAGCTCGACGCGCACGGAGAGCGCGTTGGCCTCGGCCTCGCCCATGCTGCGGCGGGCGGCGTCGACCTGTTCCTCGATGCCGAGCACTTTCTGCACGTGATGGCCGACCTCGTGGGCGATGACATAGGCCTGGGCAAAGTCTCCCGGCGCGCCGAAGCGCTGCGACAACTCGTTGAAGAAATCGAGATCGAGATAGACCTTCTCGTCGCCGGGGCAATAGAACGGACCGACCGCCGATTGCGCGAAGCCGCAGGCGGATTGCGCCCCGCCGGAGAACAGCACCAGCTTCGGCTCGCGATACTCGTTCGGCAAGATGGCGTGCCAGGTGTCCTCGGTATCGGCGAGGACGACGGCGACGAAGTCCTTCAGCTCCTCCTGGCCGGCCGGGGCGAAGGCGCTGTCGCCGGTCTGCGGCGCGTAGCCGGAATCGTAGCTGCCGGTGTCGAAGCTGCCCGACAGCAGCGACAGCGGATTGATGCCCAGGAACCAGGCGACGCCGAGCAGGATCAGGATGCCGACAAGGCCGATGCCGCCGCGCCGACCGCCACCCAGCCCGCCGCCCAAGCCGCCACCCATGCCCCCGCCGGGGAAGCGCATGCCGCCCCCCATGCCGCGGCGGTCCTCGATGTTGCTGCTTTGGCGGCGGCCTCTCCACTGCATGGCAGGGCTCCTGGTATCGGGTCGAATGACGGCAGGTTAGCGCAAATCGCCGGCGCACGCATGTGCGCGTCACGCCGCCGGCCGGCATCAACCGATGCGGCGGTCGAATGTTCCGATAAGGAAAGTCGTGCGACGGCGGTCAGCCCTGCGGGCCGCCGGAATCCGAAATCTCGCGCGTGCGCTGGCTGATACGGCGGATGATCTCCGCCACCGGCGAGTTGGCGTTGGCGGCGCCGGCCAGGGCCTCGGCCTCGATCAAGCGCTTCTCGGCGTCGAGCAGGGCGTTGACCAGTTTCTGCTCCTCCGGACTGGGCGCGGCGGTCTCGGTCCCGGCTTCCGCCGGCGCATCCGGATCGGCGACGATGTCACCGGCCTCGCTCATGGCGATATCGGCGATCGCCTCGGGCTCGCTCGCCGCCTCGGCGGGCGTCTCGAGTTCGTCAGCCACCTCTTCGGCGGCGACCTCCAGCTGTTCCTCGCTCTCCGGCTCGGCGGCGAGGGCAAGCTGGCCGGCGGTCTCGGCCTTCTTCACCGAGGTGGCGACGACGCTGAGGATGCGGCCGCGGGCCGGGACCTGGCCTTGGACCCGCGCCGGGGCGGGTTCGGGCGCCGGCTCGGGCGCGATCTCCGCTTCGGCCTCGGCTTCGGCCATTTCCTCCGCGGTCTCTTCGGCGGCGGCTTCGACGATGGTCTCGGGCGCGGCGCCTGTCGGCACGGCGCCAGTCGGCACGACGTCGGGCAGCTCTTCCTGCATCAGGGTCTTGATGCCGCCTTCCAGGCGACGCATCACGTCCGGAATGGCCGAGCCCTTGTGGGATTCGATGGCGGCCAGCAGTTCGAGCAGCATGCGACGCAGCTGCTCGTTATGCACCTCGCGCTGGCCGAGCCTGGCCTGGGCGGCGCTCAGGGCGTTGTGCGCCTGGATCAGGGCGGTCTTGGCCTCGTCGCGCTCGACGCTCATGCGCCCGACGGTGGC
>JBGAGP010000031.1:0-37540 GCA_044226685.1 Dongiaceae bacterium | reverse complement strand
CCCGGAAGTCACCCGCCGGCCGCCGGACCTGTCCGCCTTCACCCAGCGCCGCGAGCAGCCCGCCGCGCCCGCCCGCCAGGGCGAGGCCGACCACAAGAAGCTGATCGTCGGCCGCGAGATCATCCTCAACGGCGAAATCCGCACCTGCGACAGCCTGGTGGTCGAAGGCCGGGTCGAGGCCGTGCTGAACGAGTGCCGCTCCATCGACATCGCCGCCTCGGGCCAGTTCAAGGGCTCGGCCGACATCGAATCGGCGGATATCAGCGGCCGCTTCGACGGCGACCTCACCGTGCATGGCCGGCTGACCGTGCGCGCCACCGGCAAGGTCTTCGGCAAGGTCAAATACGGCCAGCTCGAAGTCGAGCGCGGCGGCATCATCTCCGGCACCGTGGAAGCACTGCCGGAAAGCGCCACCTCCAGCGAAGTGGCGGCGTAAGCCGCCAGCCTCGCCCGCAGACGGACCGGTGCCATTACGGGTACCGGTCGGGGTAAGGCGGGATCAAGGGGCGGGGGAGAGGGTGCGCGTCACGGCGCGTCGCTGATGGCCTCGGGGGCCGCGACGCTGCCGGTTTCGGCAAGAGGGGGCCGAAATGACTTCGAGCCGAAGACCGGCTCCGGTTTCATGCCTGACCACGATCTGCGCGCTCGCCGCTTTGTCGGCGATGCTGGCCGGCTGCCAATCGGATGCCGGCGTTGCCGCCGCCCGCACGGCGCGGCTGGGGCAGCCTGCGGCGCCAGTGCTCGGCACCGACAGCAATGCCTTCATCGGCCTTGCCGACCGCGAGCTCTCCAGCGTGCTCGGCAAGCCGCGCCAGGTGCGCAAGGACGCGCCGGCCGAGATCTGGCAGTACAGCGGCGCCGATTGCGTGGTCGATTTCTATCTCTATGACGCCGATGGCCGCATGGAAGTCGCCTTCGTCGAGGCGCGCGACGTGAAGGCCGAGAGCGCGCCCACCGAGCGCTGCGTCAAGTCACTGCTGCAATCGGTCGCGACCGGGCCGGGCGGCGGCGGATCGCTCTGAGCCCGCCGGCGCCGCATTTGCGGCCCCGAGGCTGGCCCATTCAAAACTGGTCACCAAAACTGGTCGCCGAAAACTGGCCACCGAAAACTGGCCACCGAAAACTGGCCACCGAAAACTGGTCGGGGCCGGACCCGTCATCTGCACAACGCTGCGCCTGCCAGATCCGGCCCCGTGACGCCATGCAACCCAGCGCGTCCTGCGCGCCAGTGACGCTGCCTGGCGGAACTCGTCGGCCGGTTTCCGCGGATCGATTGCGGGGCAAGTCCGGCCAAGGCTGTTTTCTCAGCGGCGCCTTGCGATTGTGTTAAGCGCGGGATGTGCCCGCGGCGGCGTGGCGCCACTGCTATCGCTTCCGGTCTTTCCCGATCGGCGCTGAAATTCCATGATTTATCGTCCGGGGTGGTGACTTCGATGGGTCGCTCGGGCATAGGCACCACTGGCGCGGCAGTTCGCCGCTGCGCCGGGCGACCTATGCCGGAAGGCTGGGTTGGCGGGCTCGGAAAGGGGCGCGAAAAAACCGGGGCCGAAACCATCGCGCATGCCGCAACGCGACGATGATCTCGGCCCCGCGACGCCAGGCGCTTTGACTCGGGGGGGATGCAAGCAACCCTGGCGCAGTTCCATTAGATCCGGTACGCATGCCGGCGGCGGGCGGGAGGGGCCCGATGCCGGCATCGATCTGGCCGCAACGCTGGTCAGGGGCGCCGTCGCGCCGCTGGTCGGGTCCAGCGCGGCCCGATCCGTCATCGCGATGCCGCATCGGGGAGGAGGAGGAGCGGGATCGGCCTCGCGGTGACAGGGGGGATGATGCCGCAGCCGCCCCCGCCGGTCGATTGCGCGCGCGTATGTCCCGGCCATGCTTTGGCATGAGGCCCCGGCAGCACCCCGGCAGCACCCCGGCAGGACCCCGGTAGCACCCTGGCGGGATCGCGCAAATTTGCGTGATATGCGCGGCATCGCGCCGCTGCCACGGGGCAAGGTTGGCAAGGTCGGCTTGGCGCGGCGGCGGCATCGGCTCTACCATCCCGCATTCTCACGCCGCCGCCCGTGGAGCATCGCCATGTTTCGCCTGTCACGCCGCAACCTGATCGTCGGAGCCGCCGCCAGCGGCGGGCTCGCCCTGGGCGGTCTGGGTGGCAATGGCTGGCCGCTCGCCGCGGCGCGGCGCGCCTATGCCCATCATGCCGGCCGCGACCTGGTCATCGGCACGCGCATCATCGAGGTCAAGGGCAAGGCGGCGAAGGTATTCGGCTTAGTCGAGCGGCAATCGGGTCACGATGCCACGGGCGGCGTCCTGACAATGACTGCCGGCGAGCGGCTGCAGCTGCGCCTGCACAACGAATGCGGCGAAACCGCGCTGATCCACTGGCACGGCCTGACCCCGCCCAACGCGCAGGACGGCGTGCCCGGCGTGACCCAGGCGACGCTGCAGCCGAGGCAGAGCTACGACTACGATTTCCCGGTGGCGCTGCCCGGCACCAACTGGATGCATTCGCACCATTCGCTGCAGGAGCAGCGCCTGATGGCGGCGCCGCTGATCGTGCGCGACCCGAAGGATGCCGGCCGCGACGAGCAGGAAATCGTGATCATGCTGCACGATTTCACCTTCCGCGATCCCGACGAGATCCTGGCGCAGCTGTCGCACGGCATGGCGCATGACCACGGCGCGATGAGCCACGACATGTCAAACATGGATATGTCCAACATGGACATGTCGAACATGGACATGAACGGCGGGGCGATGCCCGGCATGGGCGCGATGGATCTGAACGACGTCACCTACGACGCCTTCCTCGCCAATGACCGCACCCTGGACGATCCCGAGGTGGTGCGGGTGGAGAAGGGGCAGCGGCTGCGCCTGCGCATCATCAACGGCGGCGCCGCAACCAATTTCATGATTGATCTCGGCGCCTTGTCCGCCACGCTCAGCGATGTCGACGGGCGGCCGATCAAGCCGGTCGCGGGCAGCCGCTTCCCCCTCGCCATCGCCCAGCGCGCCGACCTGCGCATCGCCTTGCCGGCGGGCGAGGGCGCCTGGCCCATCCTGTTCCAGCGCGAGGGCGATGCGATCCGCACCGGCCTGGTCGTCGCCACCAAGGGCGGCACGGTGGCGAAGATCGCCGACCGGGCGGCCGCCCCGATCGGCGCCATCGACCGCGAGCTGCCGATGCTCTACACCGCGGCCGAGCCGCTGCCCGCGCGCGCGGCGGACCGCAAGCTGACCGTGGCGCTGACCGGGTCGATGATGACCTATCAATGGGGCATCGGCGACACCGCTTCGCCCGACGCGATGGTCAAGGTGGCGGCGGGCGAACGGGTCGAGCTGGAGCTGGTCAACCGCAGCGGCATGTCGCATCCGATCCACCTGCACGGCCATCATTTCCAGGTCGTCGCGGTGAACGGCGCCCGCGTCACCGGCGCCGTCCGCGATACCGAGCTGGTGCCGATCGGCGGCAGCGTCACCATCGCCTTCGACGCCGGCAATCCGGGCCGCTGGATGTTCCACTGCCACAATCTCTATCACATGCTCTCCGGCATGATGACGGAAGTGGACTACCTGTAGCGCCGTCTCTGGACGGCGGGCGAATGATTGCCGTCACTGGACGGCGCGTGAATGATTGCCGTCTCTGGACGGCGGGGCCCCAAATCTGCTGAATGGCCGCCGCATCGCAGCGATTCGGGCCAATCTCCATGCGCCTTCTCGGCATTTCCGGCAGCCTGCGGGCGGCCTCGACCAACACCGCCGCCTTGCGTGCCGCATCGCTGCTGGCGCCGGCGGGCTGCGTCATCGAGTTGTCCGACGCGCCGGCGCGGCTGCCGCCGTTCAATCCCGACCAGGACGGCGATGATCTGCCGCCGCCGGTGGCTTCGTTCCGCGCCGCCATCGCCGCCGCCGACGGGCTGGTGATCGCCTCGCCGGAATATGCCCACGGTGTCTCCGGCGTGCTGAAGAACGCGCTCGACTGGCTGGTCGCCGGACCGGAGTTTCCCGAGAAGCCCGTCGCCCTGATCAACACCTCGCCGCGCGCCACCCTGGCCCAGGCGCAGCTGCGCGAGACCTTGCTCACCATGGCCGGGCGGGTGATCGACGAAGCCGGCGTGACCCTGCCGCTCCTGGGGCGCGACCTGGATGCCGCCGCCATCGCCGCCGACCCGGCGCTGGCAACGCCGCTCCGGGCGGCGCTCACCCGGTTCATCGCGGCGATCGCGGCTGCCCCGGTCGGTGGCTTGCCGGATGTCGGGTCGCCCGATGACAGAACGCCGGCGAGCGGCTAGGGTCGCTCCGGCAACGTCATTTCGCGGGAGCGGTCATGGGCATTCTCTCTTGGATTCTGTTCGGCCTGCTGGCGGGCATCGTGGCGAAGGTGATCATGCCCGGCCGCGATCCGGGCGGCTTCATCATCACCATCCTGCTGGGCGTGGTCGGCGCCTTCCTCGGCGGCTTCATCGCGGCACAGCTCGGCCTCGGCAGCGTGCAGGGCTTCGATATCCGCTCCTTCATCATCGCCGTCGGCGGCGCGATCCTGGTGCTGGTGATCTATCGCAGCATCCGGCGCTAGCGCGCCCCGTTTCCCGGGGCGGGTTCCTCAGGCGACGTGCTCGACATCCTCCACCGTGAGGTTGCCGGGGACGACCGTCATCGGCACCCGCATCTTGCCGATGTATTTCCCGGTCAGGGCGGAGATCAGCGGGCCGGGTCCCTTCGGCCCGGTCGAGGCGGCGAGCACCAGGATGGAGATGCCGGGCTCCTCCTCGATCAGCTTCAGCAATTCGTCGCGCCGGTCGCCCTCGCGGAAATACAGCATCGGCATCTTGCCGGAGAGCTTGTTCACCTCGCTCGCCATCTTCTGCATGGTCGCCTCGGCCTGCTGGCGCGCTTCGTCCTTCATCAGCTGGTTGACGCCCATCCAGTCGCCGAAGCCGGTCGGCTCCATGACGTAGACCATGGCGACGCGGCCGTTGGAGCGGAAGGCGCGGCGACAGGCGTAGCGGATGGCGATCTTCAATTCGGGAGAATCGTCGATCACCACCAGGAAGACGCGCTCCTGCTGGCGCGGCGGCTCCGCGGCCTGGGTGGCGGCGTCGCCGGGCGTCGTGTCGGTTGATCCTGGTTCTGCCATCATGTCCTACCTCTTGCGAAAGGCCAAATGCGCGAGCCAGCCGGTGAACAGCGAAACGATCACCGCGACGATGCCGTAGCCGAGGCGCGTCGCGATGTTGCCCGCATGGGCGTATTTGTAGAGATCGGCGCCGAAGCCGACCTTGCTGATGATGAGCGGCATGTTCTGCGCGTCGACGATGCGGCCGTCGCGCACCAGGTAGACGTCGATCAGATAGGTGCCGGTCGGCACGTTGGACGGCAGGTGCAGGTTGGCGCGGAACAGGGTGCTGCCGATGAAGGTGACGCGGCCGACCCGGTCGGCATAGAGACCGTGCTTCTTCTTCTGCTGCACCAGCGCGTCCTTGAACGGGCCGCTGCCGGCGGTCTGGCCGTCGAGCGGGGTGAATTTGATGCGGCCGACGCCGAGCTCGTAGCGGTCGAGGGCGTCGGGCGGCAGGATCTCGAACAGGTTGCGCGACGAGGCGACGCCATAGAGCGCCGGGACGTTGGCGAAGCCGACGGTCGCGGCATTGACCCAGATGCCGGCGAAGCGCGCCTTCTCGTGCACCTGCACTTGGCCCAGCGGCCCGCGCATCACCAGCACCACGTCGCCGGGCGCGTCGATGGCGCCGAAGACCAGGATGTCCTGGCCGGCGAAATCGGTGGTGATCTCGACCAGGTGGTCGTCGACATCGGCGATGATGCCCTTGGCCTGGGCCGGCGCGGCCGCGAGCAGCGCCGCCAGCGCCAGCCAGGCGCAACGCAAATCCGGGGCGCGGCGCCGCCGCATCAGCGCGACCCCGGCAGGGTGACGATGGCGTAGAGATCGTCCGGCGTCGCCACCAGCTCGTAGCACAGGCCGACGGCGACGAAGAGGATCAGCAGCGCCAGCAGGAAGCGCAACTGCTCGCCCGGCAGCCGCGCGCCGATGCGCCCGCCGAACTGGGCGCCGATGACCGAGCCGATGGTGAGCACGAAGGCCAGCATGACGTCGACCGTGCGGTTCTCCACCGATTGCAGGATGGTGGTGACGCCGGCGACGAAGATGATCTGGAACAGCGAGGTGCCGATCACCACCACCGTCGGCATGCCGAGCAGGTAGATCATCGCCGGCACCAGCATGAAGGCGCCGCCGACGCCGAGCATGGCGGAGAGGATGCCGACCAGGAAGCCGAGGCCGATCGGCATCACCGCCGAGATGTAAAGGCGCGATTTCTTGAACCGCATCTTCAGCGGCAGGCCGTGCACCCAGACATGCTGGTGCAGCTTGCGCGGGGTCTGCGAGCGGCGCACGCGGCGCAGCGCCTTCACTGATTCCACCAGCATCATGATGCCGATCGAACCCAGCATCAGCACATAGGCGATGTTGATGACGAGGTCGATCTGGCCGAAGCGGCGCAGCAGCGAGAACAGGGCGACGCCGACGACCGAGCCGATCACGCCGCCACCCAGCAGCACGGTGCCCATCTTGAAATCGACGTTGCCGCGGCTCCAATGCGCCAGCACGCCGCTGACCGAGGTCGCCACCGTCTGGTTGGATTGCGTCGCCACCGCCACCGCCGGCGGCACGCCGATGAAGATCAGCAGCGGCGTCATCAGGAAGCCGCCGCCGACGCCGAACAGGCCGGAGAGGAAACCGATGCCGCCGCCGAGCCCGAGCAGCAGCAGCACCGAGACCGAGATCTCGGCGATCGGCAGATAGACTTGAAAGCTGAGTAGCCAGTCTAACAGGGCGCCCAGCATGTGCGACCGAACCCCAGGCCCAAAAGTGTTCCACGCCCGACGGTCGGTACCCCTGCCAGCCGGACATCCCCCACGACACGTCTCAACGACTGGCCGTTGCGGTCAAGGAGACGCCCTGCAGGAAAAAGCGCGGTGGCTCTGGCGTTTTCGGCGACAGCGACTCGTGGCCCGCGGCCAATCGTGATCTACTCTACGACGATGATTCTCAAGGCGAAAGCGCGGAATCTGCCGTCGCGCAGCGGTAATCGCTGCAGGCACTGTTTTATTGACCCGGCGTGACGGGAGGCTGATGCCGCCGCCTTATTTCTGCAGGATGTCGGTGATCTCTTCCAGCTGGGTGCGGGCGCGCAGCAGGTAGAAGCCCTGGGCGGCCAGGTGGTTCGGCTGCAGCAGCGCGTTGGGCGACCCGTTCATGACGATGATGGGCTGCAGGCTGGCGCCCTCCAGCATCGAGCCCACCATGCGCTGCCACACATTGGTGGCGCCCTTCTCCTGGATCACCGCCTGGAAATCGGTGCCCATGTCGCGCAGCAGCAGGCCGAAGGCATAGAGCTCGCCCTTGGTGCGGTAGAACTTGTCGTCGGCCTGCCAGTCGATCCAGTCGCCGGAATGCTCGTCGATCTGCTGGTCGATGGCGTTGGAGGCGGCGCCCAGATCCTTGCCGATGCGGTCGAGGGTGGTCATCAGATTGTCGGCGCGCGGCTCGAACGAGGCCTGCCCCCTGGACAGGCGGTCGTTGTATTTGAGCAGCGAGCGCATCGCCGCCTTGTACTGGTCCTCGGACCCGGCGGTCGGCCACAGCGAGACGCTGGGGTCCCAGACCCAGCGGTCCGGCGCGTAGTTGAGCGCGCCGCGGGCATCGGTCAAATCGGTATCGGCGCTGGACGAACCGCGGGCGCGGCCGATCTGGTCCGCCATCTCGGTGGCGAAGCGGCGCAGCGCTTCCTGAATGCCGATCTGGAAATTGGGCATGTTGTCCAGCGCGGCGCCGGGCAGGAAAAAGGGGTCGTTGGCCGGCCAGGGGCTGTCGACGACCTCGCGCTGGATCAGCGCCGCCGCCGTCGCCACCGCCTTGCTGCCGCCCTGGGGCACCGTTGCCGGGCCGAAATCCGGGTCGTCGTTGATCCGGTGCACCAGGATCATGCCGACCGGGTAGTAGAGGACGATGACCACGAGCAGGAGGATGGCCGCCCATTTGATCCGCCGCAGCCAGCGCCGCCCGCGCCCCGGTACTTGCGGCGTGTCGGCCGGGCTGTCGAGGAACGGATCGGCGGTCATGGCGGGAAACTCCAAGGGCGCGGGCGCGGGGTGCGGCGGGGATTATACCCCTCCAGCAAATGGTGTCGCTGCGGCCGGGTGGCAAGTTCAGCGCGGCTCGCTCCGGCGTGCCCCCTCCCCCAGCCTTCGGCTGGTGGAGGGGATAACGGGATCAATGCAAGAAACCGACGATCTTCTCCACCTCGCGCAGCACCGGCTGGGCGATGGCCTGGGCGCGCTCCGCCCCCTTGCGCAGCAGGGCGTCGATCTCGTCCGGATGGCCCAGCAGGCGCTTCATCTCGGCATTGATCGGGCCCAGCTTGGCGACCGCGAGGTCGGTCAGCTCGCCCTTGAACTTGGAGAATTCCAGCCCGGCGAAGCGGTTCACCACCTCGGACAGGGTGGCATCCGACAGCGCGGCATAGATCGCCAGCAGATTGAAGGCCTCCGGGCGGGCGGCCTGCGCCTCGTCCGTGACCTCGCCGCGCGCGTCCAGGCTTTCCGGGCCGGGCAGGGCGCTGGGGTCGGTCTTGGCCTTGCGGAACTTCAGCGCGATGGTGTCGGCATCGTCGGTCATGTTGATGCGGCTGTAGTCGCTCTCGTCCGACTTGGACATCTTCTTGGCCCCGTCGCGCAGCGACATGACGCGGGTGGCCGGCCCGCCGATCACCGGCTCGGGCAGCGGGAAGAAGTCGACCTTGTAGTCGTGGTTGAACTTCTGGGCGATGTCGCGGGCCAGTTCCAGATGCTGCTTCTGGTCCTCGCCCACCGGCACGTGGGTCCCCTTGTAGGCCAGGATGTCGGCCGCCATCAGCACCGGATAGGCATAGAGCCCGACCGAGGCGTTCTCGCGGTTCTTGCCGGCCTTTTCCTTGAACTGGGTCATGCGGTTGAGCCAGCCGAGCCGGGCCACGCAATTGAAGATCCAGGCGAGCTGCGCATGGGCCGGCACCTGGCTCTGGGCGAAGATGATCGAGGCCTCCGGGTCGATCCCGGACGCGATGTAGGCCGCCGCCACCTCGCGGGTGTTCTGGCGCAGGGCCGCCGGCTCCTGCCACAGGGTGATGGCGTGCAGGTCGACGACGCAGAAGATGCACTCGTAGTCCTTCTGCATCCGCACCCAGTTCCGCACCGCGCCCAGGTAGTTGCCGAGGTGCAGGTTGTTGGTCGGCTGGACGCCGGAGAAGATGCGGTTGGTGTTGCGGGTCATTCTGGGGTGCTTTCGGGCTGGCGAACTGGGCGAACCGGCCCCGAACCGGCCGGTTTCGGCCGGCTGGGGGCCGGAAGGCCGCTATATCGCCGCCCCGCGCCCGGTCCCGCAAGGGGTTTTCCGGCAGATCTGGCCCTGTGCCCCGGGCATTTACCTTGATCCGGGCCTGAAAATCGGCCGGAAGACCGGTCCGATTGGCATTGAAGGACCGGGGCGACGCCCTCATATTAAAGCCCGACACGCGGTTAGACCGCGACGCCTGGGGGGATTGGGCGCCCCCGATCGGAACAAGGAGCGAACGATGGCCATTGGACCGCAACGAGAGACGATCACCCGGATGCCGGCGCGCGGCGCCGCCCAGGCTGACATCGATGTCGGCCTGCGCGCCCATATGCAGAAGGTCTTCGGGCTGATGGGTGTCGGCACCGCCATCACCGGCCTGGTGGCGTATTTCACCGCGCAGAGCCCGGCGATGCTGGAGGCCATCTTCACCACGCCGCTGCGCTGGGTGATCTTCTTCGCGCCGCTCGGCTTCGTCCTGGTTCTCAGCTTCGGCATCCGCCGCATGTCGGCCTCTACGGCGCAGCTGGTGTTCTGGCTGTTCTCCGGCGTGATGGGCCTGTCGCTGTCGTCGATCTTCCTGGTCTATACAAACCAGTCGATCGTCACGACCTTCTTCGTCAGCTCGGCGACCTTCTTCGCCATGGCGCTCTATGGCTACACCACCAAGCGCGACCTCACCTCCTGGGGCTCGTTCCTGTTCATGGGCCTGATCGGCCTGATCATCGCCAGCGTGGTCGGCATCTTCGTGAACTCCACCGCGCTGCAGCTGACCATTTCGGCGGTCGGCGTGCTGGTCTTCACCGGTCTTACCGCCTACGACACCCAGAAGATCAAGGAAATGTACTGGGAAGGCGACGATTCCGAGACCGGCGGCAAGAAGGCCATCATGGGCGCCCTGTCGCTTTATCTCGACTTCATCAACCTGTTCCTCTACCTGCTGCGCTTCATCGGCGACCGCCGCTAAGCCGCAGGGCAGGACGCGACAACGAACCGGGGCCGATCGGCCCCGGTTTTATTTTGCGCGCCGCGCCGGCGCTATGGCGATGGGGTGTGGTAGGCGAAGTCGCGCACCTGGCCGACCGCGTCGAACATGACGATGACGGTCATGGCGGTGTGAGGGGCGGAGCCAGCGGCGCCCTGCGGCGGATCCAGCATCAGGACCTTGCCGCGCGAATCCGAGGCGGAGTAGGCGGCGTCGGTCCAGATCCGGTCATAGGTCCAGGTGTCGCGGTTCTCGGCATCGGTCACGACGGTATTCGGCGAGCCCAGCATCTCGGCGATCTCGGCCGCCGACATGCCGACGCGGACCGCGCGCTGCTCGGTCGCCACCACGGCATTGACGGCCGGATTGGCGGGCGCCTGGCCGCCCGGCGGGTTACCTGCAGGAGCCTGGGCGCCGTACTGAGAGGCCGGCCTGGCGGCGCAGGCGCCGAGCAGCGCCGACGCCGCGAGGACGAGAAGCAGGGTTCCTGGCCGCATCGGCCGCGCCTTATCCGTTTTTTGCAGTATCGCGCCGATTCGCCGGAGCGGGAAGGGCCGAGACCGCAGGCTGCGGCTGCTTCCATCCCCGCTCATACCCCTGGCGCGACGGCCGGGCCATTGAGTAACGTGGCGCCCCGCATTGCGCGGACAGATCAGGGGAAATCGCATGTATACGCTTTACTGGTCGCCCGGCTCCGCCTCGATGGCGGCGCATGGCGCCTTGGAGGAATCGGGCGCCAGGTTCGAATTGAAGCTCACCAGCGTCGATGCCGGCGCCACGCGTGATCCGGACTATCTGCGGCTCAATCCCAACGGCAAGGTGCCGACCCTGGTGGTGGATGGCAGCCTGGTGCTGTTCGAATCCGCCGCCATCGCCGCCTTCATCGCCGACCGCCACCCAGAGGCGAAGCTGGCCCCGGCGCCGGACGAGATGGCGCGCGGCCATTTCTATCAATGGCTGGTCCACCTCACCAACACGCTGCAGCCGGCGATGCTGCGCTTCTATTATCCCGACCGCGTCGCCGATGCCGCGAGCGAGGCGTCGGTGAAGCAGGTGGCGCTGGCGGAGATCGCGACCTTGTGGGGCCGCATCGACCAGCACCTCGCCGCCGGCGGACCGTATCTGCTGGGCGAGCGGTTCAGCGCCGCCGACATCTTCGCCCACATGCTGTCTTGCTGGCAGACCTCCTGCCCCGGCATCTATGAGCGCTTCCCGCGGGTGAAGCGCCTGGCCGATTTGGTGGCGGCGCGGCCGGCGATCCAGCGGATGCTGAAGCTGAACGACGGCTGAGATGGCAGTCTCGCCGCGCGACATCCTGCAATTCTGGTTCTCCGACCGGGCGCGCGCGCTGTGGTTCGAGAAGGACCGCGATTTCGACGCCGACATCGCCGCGCGCTTCGGCCCCGCGGTGCATGAGGCGCAGCTCGGCGGCTATGGCGACTGGCGCGGCTCGCCCGAGGGCGCGCTGGCGCTGCTGCTGCTGATCGACCAGTTCGCCCGCAACATCCATCGCGGCGCTGCCAAGGCCTATCTCGGCGATCCGCTGGCCCGCATCATCGCTGCCGAGGCGATCCAGCGCGGCTTCGACCAGCGCTATCCGTTTCCCGACCGCGTCTTCTTCTACCTGCCCTTCGAGCACGGCGAGAGCCTGGCCGACCAGGACCGCTACATCGCGCTCATCGAAGGCTGCCTGCGGGAGTTCGGCGAGCCGGCGGCGGAGTATCTCGACTACGCGCACCGGCACCGCAATATCATCAAGCGCTTCGGCCGCTTCCCCCACCGCAACGAGGCCCTCGGCCGCGAAACGACGGAGGAGGAGGCCGAGTTCCTCAAGGGGCCGAATTCGTCGTTCTAGGCAACGAGATCCATCCCCTCGTCATTGCCGGGCTTGACGCGGCAATCCAAGTCCGAAGCCGTCGCTTCAGCAAAACTTGGATCACCGGGTCTCGCCGCTGCGCGGCGGCCCGGTGATGACGATGAGAGGTGCCAATCGTCTAAGGCACCACCAGGTTCAGCACCGTGTTGGCGCGCGTCATGTCGAGCAGCTCGGTGTTCTGCCCGGCGACCTTCCCCTTGAAGGCGGAGAAATAGAAGATCGCGCCGCGGAAATCCTGGCCCAGCAGCTTCACCCGGTCGCGCATGTCGAGGAACAGGAAGTCGCCGATCTGGTCGGGCGTCGGTTGGAAGCTGGCCTCCAGGCGCTGCAGGATCGACGCGCGGCGCTCGGCTGGCAAACGCGGGTCGAGCTTCAGCAACACCCAGGAGCCGCGCGTGTCGTCCTTGTCCACCTTCACGATGTCGGGCTTGCCGAAGACGCTCTGGAAATTGGCGAGCGCGACCTCCGGGCTCTGCTCCTTGCCCGCGTCGAAGCCCTGGAACAGATGCGCCCAGAACACCCGGCGGCCGTCCTCGCGCGCGGAGAACCAGAGCTCGAGCTTGCGGTTCCCGGTGAAGTTGCTCTCGATGTGCTGGATCGGATTCTCGATCAGCACGCTGTCCTTCAGCACCGACATCAGCTTTTCCTGGTAGATTCCCTCCAGGAACTCGCCGTCGAGCTCGTCGTCCAGCGGCATGTCCAGCGGCACGTCCATCAGCCGCTGGCGCGGCTCCTCCGCCTGTGCCGGTCCGGCGCCCGTCATGGACCAGCCCGCGGCTCCCGCCGCGATCAATGCCGCCAACACCACCCGCTTCATGCCATCCCCCGCGTTGAAAGCCTCAGCCGCAGCCCTTGCAGGATTCGGCGTGGCCGTGCGCCTGCTCCATCACCCAGTCGCGGAAGGCGCGGATCTTGGGCTGGTTCAGCGCGCCCTTGCCATAGACCACCCAATAGCCGGTCTTCAAGTCGGCCGAGAAATCCACCGGCTTGATCAGCCGCCCGTGCTTCAGGTCGTCGCCGGCGGTGATGATGTTGCCCATCGCCATGCCCAGCCCGTCGATCGCCGCCTGGATCAGCAGGTTGGAGAAGTTGAGGCTGAGATTGGACTGCACGCGGTTGTCGACGATGCCGGCGGCCGCGGTCCATTCGGCCCATTCGTCGTAGCCCGAGCGCATCCAGTCGATGTCGGTCAACAGCGGGTATTTCAGCACGTCGCGCGGTTCGCTGATCGGCCGGTCCGGGGTCAGCAGCGCCGGGCTGCAGACCGGGAAGACGATGTTGGGCGCCAGCAATTCGGCCTCCAGCCCGTTCCAGCCGCCGCGGCCGAAGCGGATGCCGATGTCGATGTCGCGGGCGCCTACCTGCTCGACCTCGGAGGTGGCGGAGAGCCGCACCTGGATCTCCGGGTGATTGCGCTGGAAATCGGAGAGGCGCGGCACCAGCCATTTGGCCGAGAGCGACGGCAGGGCGGTCACCGTCAACGGCCGGTCCTTGCCATAGCGGGCGATGTCGGCGGCGCCCTCGCTCAACTGCTCGAAGGCGCTTTTCACCGGGCCGACGAAGCGCTTGCCGGCCTCGGTCAGGCGCACCTGGCGGGTCTTGCGCTCGAACAATTGCTGGCCCAGCCACTCCTCCAGCGCCTTGATCTGGTGGCTGATGGCGCTGTGGGTGACGTTCAGTTCCTGCGCCGCCTTGGTGAAGCTCTGCAGGCGCGCGGCGGCCTCGAAATAATGCACGGATTTCAACGGGGGAAGGCGCATCGGCGGCCTCCTTTATGTGTCGAAATTTCTAACAGGACATCTGAGAAACTATCGTTTGTCCGGATTGAAAATCAAGCCCATTCTCTGACTCAACGGCGATGACGCCCCCGCAAAACATGTGAGATGAGCTATGAAATACTCCACCTTTTCCCCGAACGGCCTCACCCCGGCCCAGGCTTCGACCAGCCGTGGCGGCCAGGACCTGCTGGCCTATGCCGGCAGCATCCTGAACACCCCCTTCGTCTGGTTCGGCCGGGTCCAGGACCGGCGCCGGCTGGCCGAACTCGACGAACACCTGCTGCGCGATATCGGCCTCAGCCGCAGCGAGGCCGAGGATGTCGCCGCCACCCCGTTCTGGCGGCGCTAGGCAGCCGGAGACCCAATCAGTCAGGCGGTCGTTCAGCCGCCGGGTCCAAGGCGCGGCGCGAGGGACAGGGGCGGTCAGCTCTCACCCGACCCCTGTGAAGCGCCGCGCCGCGGCCCCACCAACCCAGCCGACCATGCGTATCCCCATAGGCGTGCGAAACCCCAGGAGGGTGTCATGAGCAACCACATACTGTCGCTGCTGCCCCGTTCCGGACTGGCCCATCTCGTCGCCACCGATCTCACGCCCGTGCTGTCGCGGGTGGTCGAGGCGCCGATCGCTTGGCTTGACCGCGTGCGCGACCGCCGGCACCTGGCGTCGATGAGCGACGCCATGCTGAAGGATATCGGCGTCAGCCGCGCCGACGCGGCGCATGAGGCGGAAAAGCGCTTCTGGCAGGCCTAGGCTTGCCGCGTGACGGACGGCTTCATCCCAGGCGTCAACCCAGGCGCCAACCCCAGCGGCACGGGGGCCTGCGGACGGCGCAGGCCCTCGAGGCCGCGGAACTCGACGAAGCGGGTCATCGCCGACCAGAGGTGATCGCCATATTCGAAGGGTTCGAAGGGCTCGACGCCCGTTAGAGGCAAAGGCGCGATGCGCGCATCCGCCCGCGGCTCATAGAAGAACGGAATTGAATGCCGCGGCTTGCCCACCCCATCGACCACCTCGCCAACCACCCGGTGCTCGGTGGCCCTGATGCGGCCGCCGGTCCAGCGCTCCAGCAGCTTGCCGAAATTCACCGCCAGCGTGCCTTCCTCCGGCGGCACGTCGATCCAGGCGCCATCGGCGCCGCGCGCCTGCAGCCCGGCGACGTTGTCCTGCGCCAGCAGCGTCACCAGGCCGGAATCCACGTGAGCCTTGCCGAGCATGTAGTGGCGACGGCCATCCTGCTCGACCCAGAGCTGCGCATCGGCCAGGCCGGCCATGGACGCCGGCGTGCGCGGCGGATAGCGGATCAGGCGCAGGGTGGAAATGCCGCCGGCGAAGGCGGTGTCGAAGCTATCCTCCCGCAGGCCGAGCCCGCGCGCGATGGCATGCATCAGCGTCGCGCCGACATGCTCCATGGCGCGGAAATAGGCCGCCGCCGCGGCGTGCCAGCCGCGCAGCAGCGTTTCCGGCGGCAGCGGCGTCGCCTCGCGCAAGGGATCGCCGGCGGCGATGCGGGTTGCGCCATGGGCGATATCGGGGCCGAGGTCGATGCCCTCCTTGTAGGTCTCGGCGCCGTCCTGCAGCGGGAACCAGCCGCGATAGACGTTGCCGTGGCCGGGGGCGAATTTCTGCCGCCACAGCGGCTGGATCTCCGCCGCCGGCAGGGCGAAGATCCGCAGCATCTCACGGCGACTGGCGGCGTCGATCGGACAGTCCGCCGGCAGGCCGGTCATGGTCATGAAGCCGGCTTCGCGCGCCGCCGCCAGGATGGCGGCGTCGGCGGCGTCGCGGTGCGGCGAGGGCCCGGCGAACAGCGGAGCGGCATCGATGCGCGGGATCATGCTGGTCCTTGCGGCGTTTGCCGCGGTATTGGGATGCCGGGATCGCGCCGCGGTCAATGACGATTTTCCCGCGCGGTCTTGCCGGCAGCGCGGGGTTGCAAGAGGGGGTGAACTTTGAGTGGGATGAAAGCGCATTTCCGCAGGCTGGCGGCCTATAACCGCTGGGCCAACGAGACGCTCTACGGCGCGGTGGCGCAGCTGTCGCCGGCCGAGTTCAGCGCGCCGCGCGCCGGCTACTTCCCCTCGCTCGCGAGGACGCTGAACCATCTCATGGTCGGCGACACGGTCTGGCTCGGCCGGCTCGACGGACAGGGCGCTCCGGGCATCACCAGCCTGGACCAGCAGCTGCACGCGGAATTCGCGCCGCTGCGCCAGGCGCGCGCGGCGCTCGATGCGCGCTATATCGCGCTCGTCGACGGGATGAGCGAAGCGCGCCTCGGAGAGGTGCTGGTCTACAAGACCGTGGCGGGGGCGGCGATGGAAACGGCGGTCGACCAGGTCCTGGCCCACATCTTCAACCACCAGACCCATCACCGCGGCCAGGCCCATGCCATGCTGTCCTCGACCGGCGTGGCGCCACCGCCGCTCGATCTCATCTATTTCCTGCGCGACCACCCCGAGGTGGCGCGCTGGCGCTGACGGCGTATAACGGGCGCCCGGCCGACTGCCACGAACAGGAGGAACTTCGATGCATCCGGATTTGCCGCTCGTCGCCTTGCTCTCGATCCTCGGCACGCTGGCGATCGGCGCCATGAGCCCGGGGCCGAGTTTCGTCGTGGTGGTGCGCGCCGCGGCCGGCCGGTCGCGCCGCGACGGCCTCGCTTCGGCGCTGGGCATGGGCTGCGGCGGGCTGGTCTTTGCCGGGCTGGCGCTGGCGGGTCTGCAGGCGCTGCTGCTGCAGGTGGCGTGGCTCTATCTGGTGCTGAAGGTCGCGGGTGGCGCCTATCTGGTCTATCTCGGCTGGCGCATCTGGCGCGGCGCCGCCACGCCGCTCATCGCCGAGGGCGGCGCGGCACCGGCACCGGGCGGCTGGCGGCGCAGCTTCGCCATCGCCTTCGCCACCCAGATCAGCAATCCGAAGACCGCCATCTGGTACGCCAGCGTCTTCGCCGCCTTCCTGCCCAACCCGATTCCGACCGCGATGTTCTGGGCCCTGCTGCCGCTCGTCTTCGCGCTGGAGGCGGGGTGGTACACCGTCGTCGCCTTCGCCTTCTCCGCGTCGCGGCCGCGGGCGCTCTATCTCGGCGCCAAGCTGTGGATCGACCGCTTCGCCGGCGGCGTGGTCGGGCTGCTCGGCGGCAGGTTGATCCTGGAAGCCGTCCGCAGCCGGGTCTGACGGCGCATGGCGAAGCGCTGGCAAAGCTGGATGATCGCCCTGGCGCGCGATCCGCGCGTCACCCGCTGGATGCAGGGCAACCGCGCCACGGCGGCGCTGGCGCGGCGATTCGTCGGCGGCGACGACGTGGCCGCCGCGATCGCCGTGGCGCGCGACCTGGACAAGGCCGGCTTCAAGACCTCGCTCTACTACCTCGGCGAATATGTCGCCGACCCGGCGCTGGTGGCCGAGAATGGCCGGCAGAAGATCGCCGCCGCCGAAGCGCTGGCGGCGGCGCGGCTGCAGATCCACGTTTCCTTCGATGCGACGCAGCTCGGCTACGCCATCGACGACGCGGCGGGGGCCGAGCTGGCGCTGCGGATCGGCCAGCGAATCCATGACCTGGCGGCCGCGGGCGCGCCGCCGCCGGTGCTGATGCTGAACATGGAGGATGCGGATTACGTCGACCGCATCCTGGCCCTGCGCCGGCATCTGCTGGCGGCGGGCGTGCCGGTGGCGCAGACCCTGCAGGCCTATCTCAGGCGCTCGCGGGAAGACCTGGCGCCGATCATCGCCGAGGGCGGCATGGTGCGGCTGGTCAAGGGCGCCTTCGCCGATCCGGGGGCGCATGCCTTCCAGACCGGCGGCGAGATCGACGCCAACTACCTGGCGCTGGCGGCCCGGATGCTGGCGCCGGAGGCGAAGGTGCAGGGCTTCCGCCCGGTCTTCGGCACCCATGACGACAAGCTGATCCCCGAGATCCGCCGCCTGGCGCGCGACGGCGGCTGGCGGCCGGGCGAATACGGCTTCGAGATGCTCTATGGCGTGCGGCCGACGCTGCAGCGCGCGCTGCGCGACGACGGCGAGCAGGTGCGGCTCTATCTGCCGTTCGGCCGCGCCTGGTGGCCCTATGCGGTGCGCCGCGTCGGCGAGAGCCCGCGCAACGCGATGCTGCTGGCGCGCGCGCTCATCGGCGGCTGAAACCGGCGATCAGGCCAGATCGATCACGGCAGATCGATCACGGCAGATCTGCGCGGGTGAGCGAGCCGTAATCCTCCGCCGCGATGCAGCGGTCGATCGGCGCGTCGGGCTCCGGCGCCAATGGCCAGATGGCGCTGAAGATGCGGCGATGGGCGTCATGCATGGTGCGGATCTCGGCCTCGACGAAGATCGGCGCCCGGCTCTTCACCACCATCTCGTAGGATTCCTGCACCGAGTAGCGCGTCGCCGGCATGTTCCACGGCACGGTATCCACGTAGTAGCCGGTGACGTCGCCGCGAAATTCCGCGATCTGCGTGCCGACCAGGCGGAAATGGATGCGCAGCGGATCATGTTCGATTCCGGCGACGATGATGTTGGGCAGCAGGCGGACGATCTCCGCCGGGTTGATGTCGGACCACGACGGCAGCGCGCGCGTGCCGCGCTTGCCCAGCCAGTACTGGTGCAGCCGGCGCAGCAGCGGCGAATCGAAGCCGGCGATATCGGCTTCGCGGCGCAGCAGCTTGCGCTCGTCATCGGCGGGCTGACGCTTCACCATCATCGGCCGGTGCCCCCTCCGGCGCATGGGCAGAGGCCATGGATGGCGTCGATGCGAGCCGGTCGCGACGCATGCAGGTCTTTCCTGCCGCGGCTCCGAATGCGGGATTTCGCCGGCGATCTTTCCGTTAGCACGGATGCAAATCTAGCTTATTCAGCCCTGCTCAGGAAGTGTGGCCCTGGGCCGCGGCGGTGAATATAAAGCATAGGCGCTGCAACGAAAAACGGGCGCCGGTCGATGGCGCCCGTTCACGGGATAGGATTGCGGTTGCGCCGGTCAGGGCGATCATTCCTCGACGCGGCAATGCATCCTAGGAGCGGCTCACTTCGGCGCCACCACCATGATCATCTGGCGGCCTTCCAGCCTGGGCGCCGATTCCACCTTGGCGATCTCTTCCAGATCGGCCTTCACCCGGTCCAGCACCTTCACGCCCAGTTCCTGGTGCGCCATCTCGCGGCCGCGGAAGCGCATGGTGACCTTCACCTTGTCGCCTTCCTCGAGGAAGCGATGGACGGCGCGCATCTTCACCTCGTAGTCGTGGATGTCGATGCCGGGGCGCAGCTTGATCTCCTTGACCTCGATGACCTTCTGCTTCTTGCGCGCCTCGTTCTTGCGCTTCTGCTCCTCGTATTTGAACTTGCCGAAATCGAGGATCTTGCAGACCGGCGGAACGGCGTTGGGCGAAACCTCGACCAGATCCAGTCCGGCATCGGCGGCCATGCTGATGGCCTCCCGGGTCGTGACGACCCCGACCATGCTGCCATCCTCGCGCACGAGGCGCACTTGCGGGACGTTGATCTGGTGATTGACGCGCGGTCCGTCGTTGCGGGACGGCGCGGGTTCCTGGGCAGGCAATCTGGCTATGGAAAGCTCCTGTCGCGGTTGGCTGAAAATGAAAGCACGCAATCGGGCTACCCGATTGCGGCAGGCACATTATGGCATAAGCGCGAAAGCGGGGGGAAGGGGGTGGCCACCCACATTCCGCCCGGCGGCCGCCCGATTCCCCGGCGAATTGGCCGATTTCCAGGGCAAATGATCGAAGGGCGGCTGCCGCGCCGCAGCCCGGCCGCCGGGCGGGCCAGCGGGCAGACTGGCGGGAACCGATCGCCCGGGCATTCATTCCCTGTGCTGCACGATTGAGATGGAAGGCCATGACCGAGCGGCAGCCGCCCAGCGTCAAACGCCCGGCCGCGGGGCCAGCCGCGGGCCGGGCCCGGATCACGACCGATCCCGGCGCGACGGTGGTCGAGCCCGCCGCCGTGCCGCCAACGCCGGAATCGCGCCGGCCCGGGTTCCATCGCGTCGGATTGGCCTCGCTGCCGCTGCTGCCAGGCACGCCGCCGATGGAGGCCCGGCAGGTGGCCACCCTGCCGGGGGAACCCGGCTGGCAGTTCGAGCCGAAATGGGACGGCTTCCGCTGCCTCGCCTATCGCGCCGGGCCGCAGGTGGAGCTGCAGTCGAAATCCGGCCGGTCGCTCGCCCGCTACTTTCCCGACCTGGTGGCGGCTTTGCGCAACCTTCCGGTCAGCCGCTTCATCCTCGATGGCGAACTGGTGATCCAGGCTGGCGGCACGCTGTCCTTTGCGGCGCTGCAGGACCGCCTGCACCCGGCCGAAAGCCGCGTCCGCCGGCTGGCGGCGCAGACGCCGGCGCTGCTGATGCTGTTCGATTGCCTGGCGATGAACGGCGGCGGCGCCCTGCTCGATGCGCCGCTGTCGCGCCGCCGTGCCGTGCTGGAGCATTTCTGCCATTCGGTCGGCGACCAGCCGGCCCTGCGCCTCACCCCCTTCACCCTGGATGCCGCGGTGGCGCGGCGCTGGCTCGACATGGCGGGCGGCGGCCTCGACGGCGTGATGGCCAAGCGCACCGACGGCCGCTATCTGCCGGGCGCGCGCGAGATGCTGAAGGTGAAGCAGGCGCGCAGCGCCGATTGCGTCGTCGCCGGCTTCCGCCGCCGGATCGATGCGCGGGTGGTGGAATCCCTCATGCTCGGTCTCTACGACAAGGCAGGAAAGCTGCACCATGTCGGCTTCACCGACGCCATCGCCGATGCCGAGCGCGCGGCGCTGACCAGGCATCTGGAGTCGCTCGGCATGCCGCCGGGCTTCACCGGCGCCGCGCCGGGTTGGCCGGGTTCCGGCAGCAGCGGGGCAACCGAGGCCTGGCAACCGCTCGCCCCCGACCTAGTGGTCGAGGTGGAATACGACCAGGTGACCGGCGACCGCTTCCGCCACGGCGCGCGGCTGCTGCGCTGGCGCCCGGACAAGACACCGGCGCAATGCACCTTCGACCAGCTGCAGCGGGAATGGTCGCCGGCGCGGCTGGTGACGGACGTGATCGCACGCTGAAGCGCAATCGGACTTGTTCGGCGAACCTGTTCGGCGAACCGGTTTGGCGGCTGGCCGATGGTCGCTTGTGCAACCGCGAAAATGGGTCTCCGGCGCAAGCGCGACACGCATTGGTCCGCGCGCCGCGCCCGCCGCGACTCGGAGGCCGGCGATCCGCGCCGCCGCTGACGCAGGCTCTTCCGCGACGCGGGGCTCATCCGCCGTGCGGAGCGCCGGGCTGTGATGCCAGTCACAAGTCTCCACTTTGTCGCAGCGCCGGGTAGACGATGGATTCTTGCGCGCCGGTCGGCTGCCGCGTGCAGTGTCATTTGCGACGGAGGCTCCGCGATTCGCGAAGCGTTGAGTCAAGATCGAAGGCCAAGCGCTTGATAATGCGGTGCGGAAATGGGCTTGCCGCAGGGCTTTCCGACGCCGCGGCAAGGGCCGTGGCTTGACTCGATTGGTCGCCGCGCGGCGATTTATGCACAGGCCCGGCGCGCGGCGAAGGCTCGGAAACGCCCTTGCCGCAGGGCTTTCCAACGACTCGCGGCTGCGCCGCCAGGTGTTTTGTGATGGTGCGAATCGCAGAATCAGCGTAATAATCGGCTGTTTCGACTGATCGGCCTTGTCTTTCTCGACCGGTCGTGATTCTTTCCGGGGACTCATCCCCTACTGACAAGAGAGGCTTTCAACCATGGGAATCAAACCAGCCGCCAAAGGGGCGAAAGCCGCCCCGACGACCGTCACCCAGAAGCATCTGGCTGCCGACATCGCCGCCGCGCATGAGCTGTCCAAGAAGCAGGGCGAAGCGATCATGAGCGACGTCATCGCTCTTCTGGTGAAGAACCTGAAGAAGGGTGCGCGCATCCGTCTCGCCGGCCTCGGCGTGCTGCAGGTGCGCAAGCGCGCTGCGCGCATGGGCCGCAACCCGGCGACCGGCGAAGCGATCAAGATCAAGGCGAGCAAGAAGGTCGCGTTCCGCGCGGCCAAGGAACTCAAGGAAGCGATCTAACGCTTCCGCCGGCTGCGGTTCACCACGCGCCGGCCTTCAGGGATCGGGGGACGACCGAATACGGAGTGACGAAGGGCGGGCGGCAGTCAATTGCCACCGCACTTGGGAAGCAATCGACGCTTCCGCCCGTCAGTGGTCGTACCCCTGGTTTCCCCTCCCGGGATTCGAGTCCATTCCATCTGCGGCTTTCGGGCCGGCCAGGCCGGTTTGCTGCGCCCATCGGGTCACGCCGCCGGGCTCATGCGGCCTAGCCGCGTGCGACCAGCGACAGATGTTCCGGATGGAAGCGCAGCGCCACGCTGCTCTCCGGCGCAAAGCGGCGGCCGATCGGCTGCACCAGGAACAGCGCGCCCACGGGCGTTTCCAGCGTGTATTCCCAATGCGATCCGAGATAGGTCGCCTTGCGCACGGTGGCGTCCAGGCGTGGGCCGCTGGCGCCATCCGCCGGCGCCAGGTCGATGGCGGATGACCGCACGACGAGGTTGGCGGCGTCTCCCGGCAGGCCGTGCGGCGGCAGGGTGACGCGCAGCTCCGCCTGGCCGACCCGCACGACGGCCGTCGCCCCGTCGCGCCGCAGGACCTCGCAGGGGATGAGATTGGCGCCGCCGATGAAGTCGGCGACGAAGGAATCCGCCGGCCGTTCATAGAGGTCGGCGGGGGTGCCTTCCTGGGCGATCCGCCCCTTGCTCATGACGATGATCTTGTCGGAGACGGCCAGCGCCTCTTCCTGATCGTGGGTCACATAGACCGCAGTGAGGCTGAGGCTCTGCTGCAGATCGCGGATCTCCTCACGCATGTGGCGGCGCAGCTTGGCGTCGAGATTGGAGAGCGGCTCGTCGAACAGCAGCACCTGCGGTTCCAGCACCAGCGCCCGGGCGCAGGCGACGCGCTGCTGCTGTCCGCCGGAGAGCTCCGAGGGCAGGCGCTTGTCGTAGCCGTCGAGGCCGACCAGGCGCAGACCCTCGCGCGCCCGGTCCAACTGCTCCGCGCGCGGTCGCCCGGCAAGGCCATAGGCGACGTTCTCCAGCACGGTCATGTGGGGAAACAGGGCATAGGACTGGAACACCATGCTGACGTCGCGTTCGTTCGGCGGCAGCATGGTGACGTCCTTGTCGCCGATCAGGATGCGCCCGGCGCTCGGCATCTCCAGCCCCGCGATCATGCGCAGCGTCGTGGTCTTGCCGCAGCCGGACGGACCCAGCAGCGTCACCAGCGTGGCCGGCGCGATGGCCAGTGAGATCCGTTCGACCGCGACCACGTCGCCGTAAAGCTTGCGCACGTCCTCGAGCACCACGGCCGAGGAGCGATTGGCACCGGTCATGACGCGGCCTCCATGGGGATGGGCGCAGGCGACCCGCGGCGCGCGCGGCGCTGTTCGCCGACGCCGAGCTGGATAAGCCCGATCGCCGCCAGCATGCAGAGGATGAGCACCGAGGAATAGGCGATGGCGACGCCGAAATCGGACACCTCGACCCGGCCGACGATATAGGCGGTGGCGAGATTGTATTGCGCGCTGACCAGGAAGATGACGGCGCTGACCGAGGTGATGGCACGCACGAAGGCATAGACCAGCGAGGCGACGATGGCCGGGCGCAGCAGCGGCAGGATCACTCGCCGCGCAGTGGCGAAGCTGCCGTGGCGCAGGGTCAGCGAACATTCGTCCAGGCTCTTGTCGATCTGGCTCAAGGTGGCGAGGCCGGCGCGGATAGAGACCGGCATGTTGCGGAAGACAAAGCAGATGACGAGGATGAGGCCGGTGCCGGTCAACTCGATCGGCGGCACGTTGAAGGCGACGATATAGCTGACCCCGATCACCGTGCCGGGAATGGCGAAGCTCAGCATGGTCATGAACTCGAACGTGCCCTTGCCGATGAAATGCTGGCGGTTCAGCAGATAGGCCGTGAGCAAGCCGACGGCGGCGGTGAGGGGTGCTGCGATGGCGGCCAGCTCGAGCGTGGTGAACAGGCTCTGCCAGGCGCGGCCGCTCCAAACCAGGCCGCCGACGCCCCAGTCGAGTCCGAAGGCGGTCACGTAGTGCTGCAGCGTCGGCGCATTGTTGATGCCGAGCGAGCGGACGAAGCCGCCGGCCAGGATCAGCAGGTAGAGCAGCACGGTGAAGACCAGCCACGGCATGGTGACGGCGTAGATCAACCAGCGGACGCCCCGCGGCAATTGCGCCGGGATGCCCGAATCGCCCTTGCCCGAGATGGTGGTATAGGAGCGCCGGCCGAGCCAGCGCCGCTGCAGCACGAAGGCGGAAAGCGTCAGGAACAACAGCACGATCGACAGGGCGGCGGCACGGCCGGGATCGTTCTGCGAGCCGACGATGGCGAAGAAGATGTCCGTCGACAGCACGTCGTAATTGCCGCCCAGCACCAGCGGGTTGCCGAAATCGGCCAGGCTTTCGACGAAGCCGATGAGGAAGGCATTGGCGAGGCCGGGCCGCAGCAGCGGCCAGGTTACGGTGCGGAAGGTGCGCCAGCGATCGGCGCGCAAGGTCTGCGCCGCCTCCTCCATCGACGGGCTGATGCCGTCGACCACGCCGATCAGCACCAGATAGGCGATCGGCGTGAAGGCGAGCGTCTGCACCAGCAGCAGGCCGGCAAAACCGTAGATCCAGCGGCTGGGCGCGATGCCGAACAGGTCGCTGATGGCGACGGTGGCGACGCCGCTGCGCCCGAACAGCAGGATGATGCCAAGGCCGATGACGAAAGGCGGCGTGATGATGGGCAGCACCGCCAGCAGGCGGAGCAGACCCTTGGCGCGGAAACCGGTGCGCCGGTGCAGCAGCGCGAAGCCGAGGCCGAGCAGCGTGGTGGTCAATCCGCATGCGGCCGCCAGCCACAGGCTGTTCCAGAACACCCCGCAATGCGCCTTGCCGGCGAAGCAGCCGAGTGACCAGATGTCCGGGACCGTCAGACGCTCGACCAGGGCCCCGGCGGAGAAGCCGCCGGTCTCGCCGATCGCCGCCTCCAGCAGCACGCGCGCCACCGGGAAGAAGACGAACAGCGCGATCGAGGCGACGACCAGCGCGATGGCTCCGGTCAGGAACAGATCGCCGCGCATGGCGCCGCGCCGCGCCATCCCGGCGGCGATCAGCAGCAGGAAGGCGGTGCCGGCGACCAGGGCGCCGGCACCCATGCCTTCCTGCGGCGCCATCGGGCCGAAGGATTCAGCGAGTGCGGGCAGGCTCCAGCCGGCAATGCCGATCAGGAAGCCCTGCAACAGCATGTAGGAGATGCCGAAGGTGCCGCCGGCCAGGACCAGCGCCGCGCCGCGCCGGTGGCCGAACAAGGCGGGCAGTGGCATGGCGAGCGCAAGGAAGACGGGCCAGAGGACTCCGCGGTCGAAAGCGGCGGCCTGGATCAAGGCTGGCGCGCTTGCCGCGTCGGGATAGCCGGCGAGCCATCCGAAAGACCAGAACCCGTCCTCGATCGCGTACCAGGGCAGCAGGGCGAGGCCGATTGCGGCGGCGGCCAGCAGCAAGACGACCTGGCGGTCCTGCGGAGACAGTGCTTTCATCGCAAATGGAAACGGCTGGCGGCGTCGCCGCCGCCAGCCGTCCGCCGCCGCTATTGCGCGGCGATTTCCTTGTCCCAGCGGCTGAGCAGGCGCTTGCGCTCGTCCGAGGAACCGTATTTGCCGAAGTCATAGTCGATCAGCTTGATCTCCGCGAGCTTCGGCGCCGCTTCGGGGATCGGCGCGCTTTTGTTCGATGGCACCTGGAAGGAATTCGCCTGGGCGCCGAGCGCCTGGGCTTCCGGCGTCAAGGCCCAGTCGTACCACTTCCTGGCATTGTCCAGATTCGGCGCGCCCTTGATGATGCTCATGGAGCCGGTCTCGAAGCCGGTGCCTTCGCAGGGCGACACCACCACCATCGGCACGCCGGAGGTGACGGCCGGCGTCACCAAATCGTGCTGGAACGAGATGCCGATCAGGGTTTCGCCGCGCGAGGCCGCCTGCGCAGGCGCGGCGCCCGACTTGGTGTACTGGTTGATGTTCTCGTTCAGCTTCTTCATGTAGGCGAAGGCCTCGTCCTCGCCCAGGATCTGCACCATGGTGGCGAGGAACGTATAGGCGGTGCCCGACGAGTTCGGGTTCGCCACCTGCACCTCACCCTTGTATTCCGGCTTCACCAGGTCGGCCCAGCATTTCGGACCCTCGACGCCCTTTTCCTTCAACACGTCGGCGCTGTAGCCGAAGCCGAGCGCACCCATGTAGATGCCCACGGTCTTGCCGCTCGCGGTCTTGTGCTGTGCCACCGCCCAGTCGTTAAGCTGGGAGAGCATCGGCGATTCATAGGCGAGCGTCAGGTCTTCCTCCGCCGCCTGCAGATGCGGGTCGCCGGTCCCGCCCCACCAGATGTCGCCCTTGGGATTGGCCGCCTCGGCCTTTATCTGGGCATAGGTTTCGCCGGAGCTTTTGCGGGTCATGGCCACGCTGATGCCGGTCGCCTTCTGGAACTCGTTGACCATCAGCTGGCACCATTCCTCCTGCACGGAGCAATAGACGGTGAGATTGCCATCGGCCCTTGCCGGAGCGGTCGCGAGCATGCCCGCAAGGGTCAGGCCGGCAACCAGGCCAGCCGAGCGAAAAGCGGCGGTGACGAAGATTCCCATCATGTCCTCCACAGTTTTTTGGTCGGCCTCTAGAACGGAAATTCCAATTGAGGCACTTTTTTGACAGATATGTGACAAGGCACATTGACCCATGCTGCGGCGTCTGCAAAGAAGAAATGTTGCTGCAATGCAAAAGGAACGGGGACGACGCAATGGATCATGGCGATTTGGCATTGCGGCTCCGCGTCGCGCAGGGGGTCGTGCGCGAGGCAGGTGAAATGGCCGCGGAGCGGTTTCGTCGCCGCGACGAACTGGTGATCGAGCGCAAGGGGCGGCAGGATTTCGTCAGCGTCGCCGACAAGGAATGCGAAACTTTTGTCGTCGGCGCGATGGCGGCACTGTTTCCCGAAGACGGTTTTCTCGGCGAAGAAGGCGCCGCCCGCGCGAGCCGCAACGGCGCCACCTGGATCATCGACCCGATCGACGGCACCACCAATTTCCTGGCCGGGTTGCCGGTATGGTGCGTTTCGCTGGGCCTGGTCGAGCACGGCCAGTCGATTGCCGGCGTGATCTACAATCCGGTCACCGACGAGCTCTATTCCGCCCGGGCCGGCGGCGGCGCCACGCTCAACGGCAAGACGATCCGCGCCAGCCGGACCGCGCGGATCGAGGAGGCGCGCGTCCACCTCGGTTTCTCCTATCGCCGGCCGGTGGCCGAGCACGTGAAGGCGGTCGAGGCCTGCCTCGGCGCCAGCTGCGAATATGCCCGTTTCGGCTCCGGCGCGCTGGGCATGGCCTTTGCCGCCGACGGGCGCTTCGACGGCTATTACGAGGCGCATATCAATGCCTGGGACGTGGCCGCCGGCCTGGTCCTGGTGAAAGAGGCCGGCGGCTGGCACAACGATTTCTTCGGCGCGCCGGATGCAATGGCCAAGGGCAACTTCATCCTGGCAGCGGCCCCCGGCCTCGCCGAGGCGCTGGGGAAGCTGCTGGCGCCCCGGGTCTCCGCCTAGCTTTCCGCCGGCCTGACCGGCACGCGGGCCATCACCGACAGGTCGACATCGGCGAAGACCGGCAGGTGGTCGGAGGCGCGCCGCGCCTCACGCTCGGCCCAGGACTGGATCAAGGCGCTGCCCGGCCGGCAATAGATGCGGTCGAGGTTGAGCATCGGCCGCCAGGACGGGAACGTCTTCTGCGTCGTGTGGGTGGGGATGAGGGTGGTGAGCGACGAGCGGATCCGCCCGTGCCAGTCGTTGAAATCGCCCAGCATCAGCAGCCCGCCGGTCTGGCCCTCCACCAGCGGGCGGAAGATGTCGAGCTGCGGCGCGATCTCGTGCGGGCGCAAGCCCAGATGCGCGGCGATGACGCGGATGTCGCCATAGGGGCTCTCGATGGTGGCCTCGATGGCGCAGCGCGTCTCGCGGCGCGATGCGTGCAGCTTGTGGATCCGGATGTCGTGCAACGGCCAGCGGCTGATCAACACGTGGCCGTAATGGCCGTCGGGTGCCACGATGGTGCGTGCCTCGGCCGCGTGGCTGCCCAGCACCTGCTTCAGCTTGGCGAGCGGCAGGGCGGTCGGCTCGTGGCCGCGCGAATCCACCTCCTGCAACGCGACGATGTCGGGGTCGTGCGGCTGGATCGCCGCGATGATGCGCGCCAGGTCGTAGCGCCGGTCGAGGCCGATGGCGCGATGGATGTTCCAGGTGAGGACCCGCGCATGCTTGCGGCCCTTGGCGCTGTGTTCGTGGGTCATGTCACCGGGTGGTCAGGGACGATTCCGCCGTCGTGCTTGCCGCGCGCCGCCCGGGCCCACGCTTTCGCGATCCGGCCTTCCGCGATCCAGCCTGCCGCGACCCGCGCCGCCGCGCGACGATAACCTGGGCCGCGACCGACAGCGCGACGACGCCGGCGGCGACGGCACCGAAACCGGCCACGCCCGCCGCCGTCGGCGCGCGCAGCAACTCGGTCAGATTGTGCCCCAGCACCGACATCAGGCCAACCCCCGGCGCAAGGCCGAGCAGGGTTCCCAGCGTGTAGTCCAGGGCGGGAATGCGCAGCGCGCCGGCGGCGAGGTTGATCAGGCTGAACGGCGCCACCGGCACCAGGCGGACCAGGGTGATCGCCGGGATGCCGCCGCGGGCGAAGCTGCGGCTGAACACGTTGAGCCGCGGCCCGAGGAACTGCCGCAGGCCCTTCGGCCCCAGCCAGAAGCCGATGCCATAGGTGGCCAGCGCGCTCGCCAGCGCGCCGAAGCCGGCGTAGAGCGCGCCCGGCCACAGGCCGAAAATGGCCGCGGTGGCGGCGATCATCACCGTCACCGGGAACATCACCAGGCCGGCCAGCAGGAATAGCAGGACGATGGCCGCGGCGGCCCAGGCGGCCGGCATCGACCCCAGCCAGTCTTCCCACAGGGCCGGGTCGGTCCAGGCGGCGAGCGGCGTCACGGTCCAGGCCAGCGACAAGGCGAGCAGCAGGCCGAGCAGGAGCAGGATGCCGCCGCCGGCCAGCAGCATGCGCCGCCGCGTGCGGCCCACGGCGCGGCCGTCGCCGATGAACTGCGTCGGATCGATCGGTTGCGTCGGGTCGGCCACCGCCGCCAGTGCCGGTGACGGCGCGGGGTCCTCGGCATCGCCGGCGACGGGCCTGAGGAACCGGCGCGTCCGCGGCAACGTCTTCACCGCCGCGATGAGGGAGCCCGTGCGCGCCAGCGCCGCCTCCACCGCCGCGATCGTGGTACCGCAATGCTCGGCGACGAGCTGGTTGCGCAGGCGCCCGATCGCGTCGCGCGCCGCCGCGCTGTGCTCGCCCGAAACGACGAGATCGCATTCCGTATCGCTGCCCATGGAGCGGTTGCACAGATTGGCCGAGCCGACGCGCAGATAGCGATCGTCGACGATCATGACCTTGGCGTGCACCTGGATGTCGGTTTCGTCTGCATCCGCCGCCACCCGCGGCGACGCCAGCAGCACCCTGTGCGCCACGCTTGCCTTGCGCAGGATGGCGAGGACGCGCGCGCGCCCTGCCAGCATCACCGCGCGTTCGAAGGCGCCGCCATAGCTGCGCGGGCAGACGATGACGGCTTCGAGCCGGGGATTGCGGCGCATCGCCTTGGCCAGCGCGGCGGCAAACGCCGTGCAGGCGACGTACTGACTCTCGACATAGATGACCTGCCGCGCCGCGCCGATCATGTCGTGGAACAAGGCCTCGACCTCGCGCACCCCGTCATGCGCGGAATAAGGCGGCTCGGTGCGGGCGATGCCGACCGGCACGTCGCGGAAATCCGGCCGCAGCTCCGCCGGCCAGGCATCCGCTTCCGTCGTGCCGGACTCGATCCGGGGCAACGATTCGCAGGCGGCGCGTTCCCAGCGCGCCCGGGCCAGCGCGGTCAGCGCCTCGGCGGCCGCGCCGTCGACCACCATCTGGACATCGTGAAATGGCTTGTAGGGTTTGCCGGCCGGATCGACGCGCCGCGGATTGACGGGATCGTGATCGGAATCGTCCCAGCGGCGGATGGTGAGGTCGAGGCCGCCGCAGAACGCGACCTGCTCGTCGACGATGACGATCTTCTGGTGATGCGCGGAGCCGAGCGGAATGGCGTCGTCGAGGCAGAGGTCGACCTGCGGCGGCGTGCGCCAGCGCAGGGCCAAAGCCGGCATCGTCTCGCGCTCGCCGGAAAAGAACAGCGAATAGTCCCACAGCAGGATCTTCACCTGCAGCTCGGGCCGCCGCGTCACCAGCGCGCTGAGGAACGGCCCCAGCTCGCGCGGCAGATCGTCCGCGACCGCGCCCTCCGCGCCCATCAGCGGCGTCCGGCTGTCGACGTCCCAGCCGATGATGTAGATGCAGTGCCGCGCGCGCAGCATCGCCTGGCGCAAGGCGCCGAAATAGGCGGCGGCATCGACCAGCAGCGCGGCGCGACCGGCCCGGGCGACGCGCCAGACGTTGCGCGCCTCGCGCAGCAGGGCGCCATCTTGGCCCGCCGGCCCGTGCAGAGCTTCCGGCGCCTGGGCGGACGCGAGTTTCAACCCTGGTTGCTGCATCGCCAGCATGGCATTTCGTGCTCCCGGCGGCCGGAGGCCGATGGCTGGAGGGGCCGATGGCTGGAGGGGTCCCTCGCGGGAGAAACACGGACGACGGCGAAAGGTGCCAAAGCGCCCTGGCGTCCTCGTTCATGCCCCAGACATGCACCAGGTATGCCCCAGACCTGCGACCCGAGATCGGCCACCCCGCGGCCGGCGGCAAGGAACCGCCCCGGCGCCCGATTGTTTAACTGGACGAGAGATGCGCCACCGCCGCAAAGGACCTGTCGATGCCGATCCCCGCCGCGACGCCCAAGCACGCATTGCGCCGAGTACCGGCGCGGAGAGCCGCAGTCGCATCCGCACTGCTCGCGGCGCTCGCCCTCGGCGCCTGCGGGGCGCCGAAATTCCCTGCCGGCAACGACCACGACGGCAACATCACCCAGCGCTCGGTGGAGAATCCCAACGACATGGCGACGACCGACGAGATGATGGACTCGACGCCCAACTCGAAGATCTATCCGCCGGCCGGGTCGAGCGACGATCGCTGACGGGCGCCGCCGCATCCCCGCAACACCCCGATCGCGCGGCCCCAACGTCGTAGCCCCGACATCGCAACCACGTCATCGTTGCCGGGGGGTCGCTCGCAGCGTCCGGCGCGCCCGTCCGAAGCATTTCCCGAGAATGCCAGGCGGCGCAGCCGGTGCCGGTGCGGCCGCCGCGGCCTGATCGCGGCGGCCGCCTGGCGGTTTCCACCTCCCGGTCCCTCGTCGCGGGATATCACTTGCGCCGCGCAATCCCCGATTGAACGTGGCCCCGCGCGCGGGTATGCCGGGGCAGTCGGAATTCTTTTCAAGCGGAGAGCATGGTGGGGAGCGATTGCAAGCCCGGCCGCAGGGCCGGAGCGCCGGTGCTGGAGACGGAACGGCTGATCCTGCGCGCGCATGAGGCGGACGATCTCGACGCCTCGTTTGCCATGTGGAGCGATCCGCGCGTGGTGCGCCACATCACCGGCACGCCGTCGACGCGGGAGGAATGCTGGGCGCGGCTGCTGCGCTATGCCGGGCTCTGGCCGCTCGCGGGCTACGGCTATTGGGCGGCGGTGGAGAAGGCCACCGGCAGGTTCGCCGGCGATGTCGGCATCGCCGATTTCATGCGCCAGCTCGACCCGCCGCAATCCATCGCGCCGGAGGCCGGCTGGGTCATCGCGCCCTTCGCCCAGGGCAAGGGCTACGCCACCGAGGCGATGCAGGCGATCCTCGCCTGGGCCGATGCGAACCTGGCGACGCCGCACACCTATTGCATCCTCGATGCCGAGAACAAGCCGTCGGTGCGAGTGGCGGAGAAATGCGGCTACCGGCCGCTGGCGCAGATCACCTACAAGACCTGGCCCACCGCGCTCTATCGCCGCTAGGGCCGTCGGCGCGGCCGGCGGGCGCAAGTAAATCGGACAGGCCGGGGCCGGAGGTCTATGCTGCGACCCTGGAGTCTGGCGGCGGAACGCCGCGGCCGCGCTTCACGACAAGAGGAGCGTTCCACATGGCAAAGGGCCAGCAACGCGGCAATCGCGAGAAGAAGAAGCCGAAGCAGGTGAAGACGGCGGCGGCGCCCGCGACCTCGCAATACTCGCTGCAGCCGCTCAAGGGCGCGCAGTCCATCGGCCTCGGTAAGAAGCGCTGAGCTTTTCGCCGGCGCCGGCTCAGGTGACGGCGAAGATCACCGCGACGTAGTGCACCGCGGCGGCGGCCAGCACGAAGCCGTGCCAGATCGCGTTCTGGAACGGCAGCTTCTCCCACACATGGAACAGCACGCCGACGGTGTAGAGCACGCCGCCTGCGGCGATCAGGGCGAAGACGGTCGGCCCCAGCGCGACATAGAGCGGATAGCAGGCGCTCAAGCCCACCCAGCCAAGCAGCAGATAGGGCGCCACGGCAAAGCGGTCGAACCGCCGCGGCCGCCACAGCTTCAGCACGATGCCGGCCACCGCGAGGGACCAGATCAGCGTGGTCAGCACCACCGACCAGCCGCCGTCCAGCGCCAGCACGGTGAAGGGCGTGTAGGTGCCGGCGATCATGGCGAAGATCGCCGCGTGGTCGAAGCGCTGCAGCAGATCGCGCCGCGGATGCCGGCGCGCCAAGTGATAGGCGGCCGAGCACAGCAGCATGGCGATCAGTCCGGCGACGTAGATCAGGACGGCGGCCAGCTCCAGCCCGCTGCCGTGGCCGGCAATCAGCGTCACCAGGGCCGCGGCGCCGGCGATGCCGCTGAGGATGCCAAGGCCATGCACGGCCGCATCCGCCGCCAGCTCGCGGCGGCTGGGCTGGCGGATTTCAGGGGGCACGTCGAGATGCCGGCGCTGGACGGGGTCGTGAGCCTGCATAAGTACCTAGATGGGGATTGTCCGGCCAGACTGCAGGGGAAATGTGGCGGCAAGGCGGAAGTTCCGGCCGCACCCCGGGCTGGCCCCCTGGCAGCGCGCCGCCGCCGAGACTATCTTGTCTCCTGGCTGCCACCACCTCCAGCGGCACAGGAGTTTCCGATGACCGCACCCGCGCAGAATCCCGCAGTGAAGAGCCCGGCGGCAAAGATTCCGGGCCCCGACCATCCGATCGCCATCGCCCCGGAAGCGCGCCGTGTCACCGTGCGCTTCGCCGGCCAGGTGGTGGCCGAGACCAGCCGGGCGCTCAGCCTCAAGGAGGCGAGCTATCCGCCGGTCCTCTACATCCCGCGCGCCGACGCCGTGATGGCGCATTTCGCCGCCACGGAAAAGCACACCTATTGCCCGTACAAGGGCGACTGCTCGTATTTCACCCTGCGGGCCGGCGGCCAGGTCGCGGAGAACGCGGTGTGGAGCTACGCCCAGCCCTATGACGCGGTGACGCAGATCGCCGGCCACCTCGCCTTCTATCCCGACAAGGTCGAGATCAGCCTGGCCGGCTGACGCCGCGGACTGACTGCGGCGGCGCGGCTATTGATTGGTGGTGCTGCCGGCCGGTGCGGCGGCGGGCGCTTCGCCGGTAGGAGCAGCCGGCGTCGCGGCCGGGCCGGGCTCGCTGGTGGTTGGCTGCTCGACGGTCACGTTGATGTCGCTGGAACCGTGCCCGACATAGCCGTTGGTGTAGAGAAAGATGCCGATGCCGGCCAGGACGACCAGCCCGCCGACGATGAAATAGAGCGGGTTGTTGCTGCCGGTGCGCGGCGCGTTGTCGTTGTCGACCATGTGTCTCTCCATCCGAAGGTTCGGAGAAGAAACCGCGGCGGCGCGGGGGAGTTCCGGTCGGTGCGGCGGGGCGCGCCTAGAAATCGAACTCCACCGGCTGCTGCTGCTGCGAGCCGTGGCGGCCGGGGTCGCTGTCCACGGTGCGGCTGAAGGCGAAGCGGGGCTCCTGGCGGACATAGAGCACCACGCAATCCTGGCCCGACAGCGCGCGGCAATTGTTCAGCGCCGGGATCGAATAGTTCGAGGTCTTGCACACCGTATCGTCGCACCAGGTGTAGAAGGAATCCTTGCCGTCGGCGGAGACGGCGAAGGCGCCCGGCCGCGTCACCCGCACCAGGGCGAGATACCTGGTGAGCTCGCCCGAGGTGGCGTTGCTGATCGAAAGCGGCGCGCCGGTGGCGGGGTCATAGGCGCGCTCGCCGCTGGCCGCGCAGGCGGCGAGGCCGAGCAGCAGGCCGCCGGCGACCAGAACGCGGCAGGCGGGCAAGGTGCGGAAACTGGACAGGCTTTGCAGATTGAACAAGGCGGTCATTCCCTTGGGCTCGGTTGCGCGGCGCGGCATGCCGTCTCTACGCTCCACGTTCTTACCCCGATGCGGCAGGCAGCGCCAAGGGGCCGAGGATGCCATGCCGGCCGTGGGGATTTGCCAGCCGAGACCTGAAATACCGCGGGAAACAAGGGCATCGGCCGGGGAACTCCGCGCCGCCGCGGGGGTTGGTGCGGAGCGATGCGGAAATATGCCCAGCCGGCCGGCTCCACCGGCGTCACCGATTTCGAGTTCGGCCCGGATTCCATCACCCTCCGGTTCGCCGACGGCGCGTTGCACCGCTATACCGAGCAGGATCTCGGCCGCGCCCGCATCGCCCGCATGAAGCGTTTGGCGGTGGAGGGCAGCGGCCTCGACGATTTCATCGACCGCCACATCCGTACTTCAACGGGATTCGCCGCCTTCGCCAGCCCGCCGCGCAGCGGCTAAGATCACCGCATGAACCTGACGCCGCTGGAGACCGCCGCCGCCTGGGTCGGCACGCTGGCCCATATCGGGCTCGCCACCTGGGTCACCTTGCACGCGCTGCTGAAGAAGCGCGACGTGGCGGCCTGCATCGCCTGGATCGGGCTCGCCTGGCTGTCGCCGTTCCTGGGCAGCGCGCTCTACGTGGTCTTCGGCATCAACCGCATCGAGCGCAAGGCGCAGCGCCTGCGCCGCCGCCGGGGCGCCGCCTGGGTCGAGGACCCCGCCACCTTCTCCGTCCTGCGCGAGGATCACCTGGCGCCGCTGGAGCACGCGATCGGCGTGCTGACCAGGCGGCCGCCGCGCGACGGCACCGCGCTCGCCATCCTGCGCAACGGCGACCAGGCCTATCCGCCGATGCTGGCGGCGATCGCCGCGGCGAAGCACAGCGTGGCCCTCTTGAGCTACATCTTCGACGACGACGCGGCCGGCAGCCGGTTCGTCGACGCGCTGATCGCGGCGCATCAGCGCGGTGTTGCCGTGCGCGTCATCGTCGACGGCATGGGCAGCGGCTATTTCCACGCCCCCGCCTATGAGCGGCTGGCGGCGGCGGGGGTGCCGGCGGCGCGTTTCCTGCACAGCTTCGTGCCCTGGCGCACCGCGTTCTTCAACCTGCGCAACCACAAGAAGATCCTGGTGGTGGACGGCGCCCGCGCCTTCCTCGGCGGCATCAACATCCAGGCGGAGAACGTGCTGTCGCTCAATCCCGCCTGGCCGGTGCGCGACATGCATTTCGGCGTCGAGGGCCCGGTGGTGGCGCAGATCGCCGAGGCCTTCGCCGCCGACTGGCATTTCTGCACCGGCGAGGATTTGAAGGGCCCGGCCTGGTTCCCGCAGCTCACCGCCGTGGGCCCGGCCAGCGCGCGGGTCATCACCTCCGGCCCCGACGACGAGCTGGAGCGCATCGGCCTCGCCATGATCGCCGCGGTCGGCGTGGCGCAGCGCTCCATCCGCATCATCACGCCCTATTTCCTGCCCGATGCGCGCTTCCTCTCCGCCCTCGGCCTTGCCGCCATGCGCGGGGTGGCGGTCGACATCGTGGTGCCGGAAAGGGGCGACCACCGCCTGCTCGACTGGGCGATGCGCGCGCATATCCCGCCGCTGCTGCGCGCCGGGGTGCGCTTCTGGCGCGCGGGCCTGCCCTTCGAGCATTCCAAGCTGATGGCGGTGGACGAGAGCTGGGCGCTGATCGGCAGCGCCAACTGGGACATGCGGAGCCTCAGGCTCAATTTCGAGATCGCGCTGGAGGTCTGCTGCCCGGTCTTCGGCCGCCTGGTGGGCGAGGCGATCGCCGCCAAGCAGGACCGCCCGATCGAGCTGAAGCGGCTCGACGCCCGCCCGCTCTGGGCCAAGCTCCGCGACAGCGCCGCGCGCCTGCTGCTGCCGTATCTGTAATCCCCTCCCCCGGAGGCGAATGCCGACATTCGTCGGCTGGGCGGGGGAGGGGACGATTCCCAAGCGCAGCCTGCAGGGCTAGGCTGGCGGCGGCACATCATGGAGTGGCGCGATGATCAAGACTTCCGACCTGCTGGTGCGGGCGCTGGAGAACGAGGGGGTGGAGCGCATTTTCGGCGTGCCGGGGGAGGAGAACCTCGACGTCGTCGAATCCCTGCGCCAGTCGAGGATCGAGCTCGTCGTCACCCGGCACGAACAGGCGGCGGCCTTCATGGCGGCGACCCACGGCCGTTTGACCGGGCGGCCGGGCGTGTGCATCTCGACCCTCGGCCCGGGTGCGCTCAATTTCGCCACCGCCGCGGCCTATGCCCATCTGGGCGCCATGCCGATGATCATGCTCACCGGGCAGAAGGGAATTCTGTTCAGCCGCCAGGCCAAGTTCCAGATCGTCGACACCATCTCCGTCATGCGCCCGATCACCAAGATGGCGCGGCAGATCGTCAGCGGCGCCAGCATCCCGGCCCTGGTGCGCGACGCCTTCCGCGTGGCGATGGAGGAACGCCCCGGTCCGGTTCTCCTCGAGCTGCCCGAGGATATCGCGGGGGAGGAGACGCGCGACGTGCCGCTGGTCCCGCCGCATGAGGTGGCCCTGCCGATCGCCTCTCCGGCGGCGCTGGAGCGCGCGGCGCAGATGCTGTTGGCCGCCCGCCGCCCGCTGCTGATGGCCGGCGCCGGGGCCAGCCGCCCGCGCCTGGCCGATGCCTTGAGCGATTTCGTGCGCCGCACCGGCCTGCCCTTCTTCAACACCCAGATGGGCAAGGGCGCCATCGCCGGCGGCTCCAACCTCTACATGGGCACGGCGGCCCTTTCCGAGCGCGACTATGTGCACCGCGCCATCGACCGCGCCGATGTGATCCTGGCGATCGGCCACGACACGGTGGAAAAGCCGCCCTTCCTCATGGGCCCGAAGGGGCCGCGGGTGATCCATGTCGGCTTCCAGCCCGCGCATGTGGAGCAGGTGTTCTATCCCCACGCCGAGGTGGTGGGCGACGTGGGGCCGAGCCTGGCGCTGCTCGCCGACCGCATCGCCGGCAAGCTCACCATCGATCCGGCCTTCACCACGCTCCGCAGCGAGATCTTGGACAAGATCCGCGACCGCGCCGAAGAGGCTCGCTTCCCCTTAACGCCGCAGCGCATCGTCAACGACGTGCGCAAGGTGATGCCGGAGGACGGCATCGTGGCGCTCGACAACGGCATGTACAAGATCTGGTTCGC
>JBGAGP010000200.1:0-4464 GCA_044226685.1 Dongiaceae bacterium | reverse complement strand
TGATCCCGAGGCGGTGTTGAAGTCGCGGCGCGGCCGGGTGGTCGAGAAGCTGGTCCCGGTCAAGCCGGCGCCGGAGCCCGAATTGCCCGAGGCCGAAGCTGAGGAGGCGGAGGATATCGGCGAGGAGGAGGAGGTCATCGAGGACACCTCCGAGCTCGGCGAAGACGACGAGGACGTCTCCGAGGTCATCGAGGGCGTCGAGGACGAGAAGGAGCGTTAAGCCTTTCGCAGGCCCTGGCCCCGCAAGCTGGGCGGCAACAATTCGCTTGAATTAAAGGGGGCGGCTGCTTAGGTTCCACCCCGATTTCGCGCCGGGTGCCCAGGACCCGCCGGAGCAGAGTTTCGGGCCCATAGCTCAGCTGGGAGAGCGCCACAATGGCATTGTGGAGGTCAGCGGTTCGATCCCGCTTGGGTCCACCAGACTAAGAACCCCCGCGCCGGCGACGGCGCGGGGGTTTTGCATTCGCGGTTCTGGTGGGAACCCTCGGGCGGAAGCTAGGCCGCGCGCACCTCGCGCAGGAAATTGTCGACCTCCTGCTTCAGCCGCTCGCCGTTCCTGGCCAGTTCGCCCGCCGCCGAGAGCACCTGGGTCGAGCCGGCGCTGGTCTGCTGCGAGGCCTCGGTGACGGCGACGATGTTCGTGGATACTTCCGCGGTGCCGGCCGAGGCCTCCTGCACGTTGCGGGAAATCTCCTGCGTCGCGGCGCCCTGTTCCTCGACCGCGCTGGCGATCGCGGTCGAGATCTCGTTCACCCGGTTGATCGTCTGGGTGATGCCATCGATGGCCTGGGCCGAGCTGGCCGTGGCGTCCTGGATCGAGCGGATCTGGCCCGAGATCTCGTCGGTCGCCTTGGCCGTCTGTGTGGCCAGGTTCTTCACTTCGCTTGCCACCACCGCGAAGCCCTTGCCGGCCTCGCCGGCGCGGGCCGCCTCGATGGTGGCGTTCAGGGCCAGCAGGTTGGTCTGGCCGGCGATCTCGTTGATCAGCGTCACCACGTCGCCGATCTTCTGTGCCGCCTCGGCCAGCGCCTTGACCTTGGCGTTGGTATCGTCGGCCTGGGTCACGGCGCTGCCGACGATGCGGGTCGACTCGCTCACCTGGTTGCCGATCTCGCGGATCGAGGAACTGAGCTCCTCGGTCGCCGAGGCCACCGTCTGCACGTTCTGCGACATCTCCTCCGCCGCCGCGGCAACGGCATTGGCCTTCTGCGAGGTTTCCCCGGCGGTCGTGGACATCGCCTGGGCGGTCGATTGCAGTTCCGTCGCCGCCGCGCTGACCACGCCGACGATCTCGGAAATCACCCGATCGAACTGGGTGACCGCCGTCTCGATGCGCTCTCCGCGCTCGACCTGCTTGCGTTGCGCCTCTTGCTCGCGCGCGGCCATGTCGCGCGCTTGCACCATGCTGCTGCGGAACACTTCCACGGCCTTGGCCATGGCGCCGATCTCTTCCTTGCGGTCGGCGAACGGAATCTCTGCATCCAGCTTGCCCGTCGACAGCACGCCCATGACGTCCCGTAACTGGCCGATCGGCGCGGAGACGCTGCGCACCAGGAGCAAGCCACCGACCAGCATCACTACGACGGACACCGCCAGCGTGGCGATCACGATCACCTTGGAGCTCGCATAGATGGCGTCGCCCTCCACACTGGCGGCATCCGCCCCATCCTGGTTGAGCTTCACCAGCTTCAGCAGCGTCGCCGACGCGGCATCGAAAGATTTGCGCGACTCGTTCAGGAAGATGTCGAGCGCCACCTTGTCGTCGTATGCACGGGAGGCTGCCAACAGCTTTTCGCCGAGAGCCTTGTAATCCGCCCATTGCTTGGAGAAGGTCTGATAGATCTGACGCTCCTCATCGCTCGAAATGAGCGCTTCGTATGCCTTGTCATTGGCCTCAAATGCGGCCAGGACCGCGCTTAAGTCCGCCTCCGCGTTCTTCATGCCTTCATCCGTATTGGCAAGCACGTGGGTCGCCTGCGCGATGCGGTAGTCGGAGGTGTTCGTGTTCATGTCGGAGATTCGCTGGATGCTCGGCAGCCAGTTGGTCGTGATGATCGTGGACTGATCGTTGACCACGCTCATGCGCGACAGCGCGAGGAAGCCGAGCAGACCCATGACCAGTAGGACGACTGCGAAGATCAGGGCGATCTTGTTGCGGATGGAGAGATTGTTCATCGACATGTCCTGCGAGCGAAGTTGACGGGCACGCGAGGACACCGGTCCTACGGTACCGGCGACCTCCCTTGGCCGCAAGTATCGTCACGGTTTGCTAACGAACTCTTGGAAATCGCATGGCGAGTGCCAGTGGATTGGTGTTAGGCCGTTCGCGCTAGGCGACGGGCAACGCCCTCATGGGGCGGGAACCTTGGCCGGGCTTTTCCCCCGCGGCCTTGCAGCCGCGGGGGGAAAGCCGGATCACGCGGCGCGGATGGTGGCGAGGAAGGTCTCGACCTCCTGCTTGAGTTTCTCACCGTTCCTGGCCAGCTCGCCCGCCGCCGAGAGCACCTGGGTCGAGCCGGCGCTGGTCTGCTGCGAGGCCTGCGTCACGCCGGAGATGTTGTTCGACACCTCCGCCGTGCCGGTCGACGCTTCCTGCACGTTGCGGGCGATTTCCTGCGTCGCGGCACCCTGTTCCTCCACCGCCGAGGCGATGGCGGTGGAGATCTCGTTCACCCGGTTGATCGTCTGCGCGATGCTTTCGATCGCCTGGGCCGAGGTGTCGGTCGCATCCTGGATAGCGCGCACCTGGCCGGCGATCTCCTCGGTCGCCTTGGCGGTCTGCGTCGCCAGGTTCTTCACTTCGCTGGCGACCACCGCGAAGCCTTTGCCGGCCTCGCCGGCGCGCGCCGCCTCGATGGTGGCGTTGAGCGCCAGCAGGTTGGTCTGGCCGGCGATCTCGTTGATCAGGGTCACCACGGCGCCGATCTTCTGCGCCGCCTCGGCAAGGGTCTTCACCTTGGCGTTGGTATCTTCCGCCTGGGTGACGGCGGCACCGACGATGCGCGTCGATTCCGCCACCTGGTTGCCGATCTCGCGGATCGAGGAAGAGAGCTCCTCGGTCGCCGAGGCGACGGTCTGCACGTTCTGGGTCATCTGCTCGGAGGCCGCCGCCACCGCGTTCGACTGCTGCGAGGTCTCCTCCGCCGTGGCGGAGAGCGACTGAGCGGTCGATTGCAGTTCGGTCGCCGCGGAACTCACCGAACCGACGACTTCGGTGATCATCCGGTCGAAGGCGGTGACCGCCGCTTCCATGCGCTTGCCGCGCTCGATCTGCCGTTCCTGCTCGGCCTGCTGCCGCTGGCGCAGGCGCTCGGCCTCGACCAGGCCGTCCTTGAACACGCCCACCGCCTTGGCCACGCTGCCGACTTCGTCGCGGCGATCCTGTCCGTTGACCTCGACGGCGAGATTGCCCTTGGTCAGTTCGCCCATGACACCGATGATGCCGCCCAGCGGCCGGGTGATCGAGCGCGCGACGACCAGCGCCAGCACGGCGCCGAGCGCGACCGCGCCGATCAGGATCGCGATCAACAGATAGAGGTTGTGGTAGAAGGTGCTCGTCGCCCGGTCATATTCCTCGCCGGCGATCTTCTTCTGCAATTCCGAGAGCACGTTGAACTGGTCGGCCAGCGCCTTGAAGGCCGGACCGCCCTTGCTGCTCGCCAAATCCTTGGCGCCGGTCGGGTCGCCGGCACTCGCCTTCTCCAGAACCTGCGGCCAGACCGCGTCATAGGCGGCGATGTTGGCATCCGCCAGCTTCGCGGCCGCCGCCTCTTCCGGCGTCATGTTGGTCGCCATATAGGCCTTCCAGCTCTTGTCGATCTCGGCCTTGCGCGCCTCGGCATCGGTCTTCTTCTTGGCGGCCACGCTGGGATCGGTGGCGCCCAGGCCGGCCAGCACCGCCAGGCGGATTTCGTAGTATTCCTCCATGGCGGTCAGAATCTGGCCCAAGGCGACCGTGCGGTCCTCGTAGACCGAGCGCAGGCCCTCGCGGATCGACGCCATGCCGAAATAGCCGAGCCCGCCGAGACCGCCCATCAACACGATGTTGACAAGGAGGAGCGCGGCGAGGCGCTGGATGATCTTGCTGTGCTTGAGCATGAAACACTTCCTGATCTGGTCGTTGGGCTTGGCCCGGAGCGAGACGGGGGATCCGCCGCGCGCTGACGGACGTCAGGACTCCCTGCGCCGTCCATTTGATCTAGATCAAATCTAGTAGCCGTTCGTGAAGAAAGCGTTGCCGCCGCAAGTAATGCGGCACGCGGAATCCGGGAAATAGAATGCAGCGTCAATAAAAAACGTTGCAGGAAGTTATTCAAAGGAAACAGGCATGTAATCGAAAGATTACATGCGGGGCTGGCCGGCGGCTTCCCCGCTGACCGGCTTTGAATCCCGGCCAGGGATCGCGCCGTCCGGAAATCAGGTCGATCGGGAAAACGAGAAGGCCCCGCGCCGCAAGCGGCGCGG
>JBGAGP010000030.1:0-39053 GCA_044226685.1 Dongiaceae bacterium | reverse complement strand
AAGACCAGCTTCTTGATGTCGCCGCGGTTGATGCGGGTGAGGAACGAGGGCAGCGCATCCTGGGTGGTCAGCATGCGATAGGGCTCGAGGATGCCGAGATTGTCGGCGATCCCGCCATCGAGCAGGTGGATGTAGAGCTTGCTGTCCTTGCGCCCCTTCACGTCGCCGAGCGCGTAGGCGTTCTCCACCCGGCCCAGGGTGGCGCGCGCCGGGTTCTGGTACCAGATGCTCTGCTCCGGCGGCGTGCCGGGCGGGTCGAGATTGACGGTGACCCAGCTGGGCGGCCAGGTCTCCGGCTGCGCCGCGCAGGGCGAATAGTTCTTCAGCGTCACCGGCGACAGCGCCACCGGAAATGCGGCGGAGGCGGCGACCGCCTCGGCCAGCGGGACCTTGCTCAGGTCGCTGCACAGCAGGTCGAGCTTGCGCTGGGTGAAGGGGAACGGCACGCCCTCCACCATGTCGGACGCGTTCAGCAGCAGATAGGGCCGCCGCTTGTGATCGATCAGGGTCTGGAAGGTGGCGTCCTTGAACAGCTGCTGGTTCAGGTAGTCGATCAGCAGGTCGATGCGCTCCTGCCCCGGCACGGCGAAATAGCGCACCGCGCCGACCGGGTTGAGCACGCCCCAGAGCAGCGGCGTCATGCCGTCCTTGCGCACGAAATCGTCTTCCAGCGTCTTGAAGCCCTCGCGTCCGGCGAGCGCGAAATAGCCCGCTGCGACGCTGCCGCCGGAGACGGAGGAAATCACGTCGACCTGCTGGGCCAGGGTCTCGCCGTCGGCGAGCTTCACCGCGTCCATGCCTTCGAGCACGGCGAGGGCGAGCGCCGTCGCGCGCGTGCCGCCGCCCGACGCGGTGACGATGACCAGCGTGTCCTCCGGCCCGGCGGGATCGAGCAGGTGATACTGATAGCCCTGGCGGTCGCTGATTTTCGCCGCCGGCACGTTGCGCTCAGGATAGGCGCAGCCGGCGAGCAGGACGAGGGTGAGAAGACTGAGCATCGCGGGTGCGCGCATGGCTTGGACTCCGCTTACGGAACTGCGTTCAGGCGACGGCGCCGATCGACGCGCCATCAGCTAGATTGGCCTGGGCGGAATGACCGGCGCCAGGATCACCTTCACTTCCTTGCCGGCATCGCTCGTCGTCACCACCACCGGGGCCGCGAAATCGACACGGTCCTTGGCGTCGAGCGTCTCGAACATGGTGCGGCCGGTGGGCACGGTGAACGTATCGTTGGGAGATTTCCCCGCCGAAATTGTGTAATCGGAATTGAGATAAATGTCGCGCAATTCCGGATGAATCACGCGCACGGTCACGAAAGTTGGCACCGCAGCCTCCCCCGATCGACACACCATAGGTGCAAGAGCGGCAAGTTACGCCGACAGTTGCAGGTGAATCACATGCTCGCCCCTTTGCAAGACGGCGGCCGCACTATACTCTAATTTAGTGCGGATTGTCGGGGATTTTCGACGTGTTTGATCGATCCAGGAAGACTCTCTCGAGTGCCGCCGCGGGCGAAACGGGCGACGATGCGCTGCCGCGCTTCCAGCCGCAGCCTGGCGGCTTCGGCAAGCGGCAGACGCCGGTCGGCGACGGCGGCGCGCCCGGCGCCGCGGCGCCCATGCCGGCGGCGCGCGCCACGGCACGCACCGACTCCACGGCGCGTCCGGCCGCGACCGACAACCCCAGCGGGTATTCGAACGACAACCCGCGGCGTGAAACCTCGACGCGTGAAACTGCGACGCGCGACAATCCATTGGGCATGGTCGATATCGGCGGCGGCCTCGCCACTTTCGGCGACGGCAAGGAGCCCGGGCCGGATCACGTGCCGACGCGCCTGGCGCAATGGATCAGCAAGGAATTCCGCCACCTGCGCGACGCGCAGTGCGAGACGGCGCTGACGGTGGTCGGCGCGCTGGCAGGCTTCGCCGCGCAGCAGGGCATCTGGGAAGCCATGGTGAAGCCGGGCAAGATGGCGATCCAGGAAGCCTTCGTCGTCATCGAGACGCGCTCGGGCGAGACCTATTTCTTCGGCGACTTCCTCAACACCATCCTGGCGGCGATGGACCCGGCGCAGCTGTCGGTGTGGAAGATCGTCGGCGGCGCCGCCCGCGCCATGGGTGCCGAGACGGTGCCCGACCTGACGCCGATCTTCAAGCATTGCGCCGAGACCGTGGGCACCGGCAGCTTCGGCCTGCCGCGTCTGCCGGACGGGCATCTGCCGGCCATCCTGCCGCGCGAGGCCGTCAACCGCTATTGGCCGGAAGCGCGGCGCATCCTCGCCAGCCGGGCCGATCCCGAGCCGATGACCTGGGCGCTGGACGTCGCGGTGGCGGCCCAGCAGCTGATGCTGGGGATGAAGGACCGCATCGACCCGTTGCTGGCCGCCCAGGCGGTGATGGAGGCGGCGGTGCCGATGTCGCGCATCGATCCGATGACGGTGCCGAAGGACTGATCCCGCGGCGGCGGGCGGCTTTGCCGGCCATTTCCGGATCGATTTTCCAGCAGTTCCAGCAGCGCTAGATGCCGGGCCGGCCGCGGCCATGCATGCCGTGCAGCAAACAATGCCCAAACGGCATTACACATCCGTGACGCGCGTCCCCGAAACTCGATCGTGGGAGAGCGCCCGAGGAGGTGGTGGGCATGAATGTGGATTTCGCGGACCTGCATCCGCGCTTCGCGGCCTTGCGCGACTACCTGGACGGGCTGCGCGGCGGCCGGCGCATGGCGCGCCCGGTCGACCTCGACCCGCAGCGCTTCGGCGACTGGCTGGCCTTCGTCAATCTCATCGACGTGGTGCTGCATGAGGACGCGGTGCGCTTCCGCTTCCGCGTGGTCGGCACGGCGCAGAACCTGGCGGCCCAGCTGGACTATGCCGGGCGCTTCGTCGACGACGTGGTCGACCCGGCCTCGCGCCGCCGGGTGATCGACGACCTGACCCGCGTGGTCGCCACCTGCATGCCGCATTACGGCCGCTACGGCATGCCGTTCCCCGGCCGCGGCTTCATCGATTCCGAGCGCGTGTTCTTCCCGCTGTCCAACGACGGCCGCATGGTCGACGGCATCCTCGCCCTGCACCGCTATCCGGCGCTGGAGGCCGAGGACGCGGCGGCGTTCCGCGCCCAGCCATGGCATCGCGAAGCCTGGGACAAGGCGCTGGCGGAAAGCTAGGAGAGGTCCGGCCGCGGATCCCGCCGATCACATCGCCGCGCGATGCGCGATCATGCGGGCGCGGCGCGCCTCGGCGAAGCTGTCGGCCAGCGCGTCGGCGAAGGTGACCAGGGTGGAGCCGTCGGCCTCGCCATGATCGGGATTGACCTCGCACACCGTGAGGGCGGCGAAATTCGGCGCCGCCAGCAGCAGGGTGAGCGCGATCATCAGCTGCTCCAGCTTCAGCCCGACATTGCGCCGGGTGTTCTCCGCCAGCGGGATGTCGAGGAAATCCAGCACGTCGACGTCGAGATGGATCAGCAGCCGGTCGAAGCGCCGGGCCCAGCCGGAGAGCACGAATTGCGCCGCCGCGGCGGGGTCCGCCGCCACCTGGGTCGACGGCACCTCGACCATGCGGTGGGCCTCGATGATGCGGCGCTCGGCGAGCGTGGAATTGCCGCTGCCGAAGAACAGCACCTGGTCGGGGCCGAGCAACGGCGCGTGGATGCCGAGATTGACCAGCTCGGGCGTCGCTCCCTCGATGCCCAGCAGGTGCGCGACGCCCATCCAGTCGAGCGCGCCGTCGGTGGTGGATTCCGGCGTGTTGAGGTCGGTGTCGTAGTCGATGTAGACGAGGCCGACGGACTCCGACCCGGCGCGGGCACCGGCGACGGTGCCGATCTCCACCGTGCAATCGCCGCCCAGCACCAAGGCGCGCGCACCCTTGGCCATGGCGGCGGCGACATGGACCGCGGTGGCCCGCGCCACCCGCGCCACCGGATCGACGTTCATGGCGCGCGGGTTCTCGGCATCGGCGCGCCAGCGGAAGCCCGGCACGTCGCCGCGATCCTCGACGGCGAGACCGTGGGCGCGCAGCTTCTCGATCAGCCCGGCGACGCGGAGCGCGTGCGGCGCGCGCTCCTGTCCCGCCGCATAGGCGCCGGCGCTGCTCGGCGCCCCGATGATCGCCAGGGGATTCGGCATCTGCACTCCACCCGTTGCGGACGCGGCGCCCGCGATTCCGCGACTCCCGCTCACGCGGCAATCTTGGCTCCGCTTCCGGTGCGGGTCAAATGACCAACGCCGCGAAGGCCGCACAAATGCCGCTCAACTCCGCGCCAGTTCGTGTCATGGCTGTGACGCGGTCGCGGCAGCCGTCGCGATCCGGCGCCCGCGCGCGATGCTGCATGCGCGCGAACGGGCGGGCCCGCAGGCGCGGGCATGCGTGCGTTGGCACGCGCGCGCTGGCGGGTGTTGGGCCGGCGCGCCGCGCGCGTCGCCGCCGCCGGGGGATGCGGGCAAGGCGGCAGCAAGCGCGGCGATGCGCGCAGCCCGGCGGCGGCGCTGGTGGCCGGATGTGGCGGCGATGCGCGCAGCGGCGAAGCGCCCGCCGGCTCGGCGGCCCGGCGGACCGCCCGCCCGGGGTTGGCAGCGCCCCCGATCGTCCGCCGCGCCCGGTACTGGACGAGCGACCCGCGTGCCGCCGTCGGCTGGACCCCTGGGTGCGGCGATTTTGCCCGGCGAAATGGCGGCTTAGGCCCCCTCATTAACAAACCATTTGCCTTTCCAGCCTAGCGTGACAGGCTGGAGTGGGCGTGGGCATTGGCTTGGATTTTCGTGGTTTTTTAGCCATTTGCCGGCCCGCTGCCGGGATCGGGTGCGGCGTGCCGGCGGCGCGTCCGATCGGGACAAGTCCGGCGCGGACAATTGCGGCCGCAGCACCGCGTAAGATCGATCGAGGGCATGGTCGAACGCACGAAGAAGGGCTCGGGCAAGGCAAAGGCGGATGACGTCGATCCGCCGGCCGAGGAGCCACGTACTTTCGGCCGCCGCAAGAAGCCGCTGGCCGATGCCGATGGCGACTACTCGATCGAGCCCGATGCGCCCGCCGCGTCGCGGCGCTGGGGCTGGACGCCGGAAGACGCGACGCCGGCGCCCGAGAGCGGCGACGAGGAATCGCCCAAGCTGGTGCGCAAGTTCCGCAACACGATCAGCCCGAGCAGCGAACCCAAACCCTATTCCCAGGATGACGGCGAAGGCAGCCACAAGCTGACCTTCCAGCGCGCCTCGCGATTCTATTTCGCCGATGACGGCAGCGCCAAGCCGGAAAAGCCTTCGGACAAATTCGCGGAAAAGCTCGCGGAGAAGCTGGAGGCCAAGCGCAAGGCCGGCGACGGGCCGCAGCTGCGCGTGGTCTCGCCGGCGCCGGATGCCGCACCGGAGCTGACGGAGCGCGAGGCGGCACGGCTGGAGAAGGAACGCCTGGCGGCCGAGGCAAAGATCGAAGCCGAGCGCCTCGAAGAAGCGCGGCGCGAGAAGGATCGCCTGGTCGCCGAGGCCAAGGCCGAGGCCGAGCGCCTGGAGGCGGCGCGGCGCGAGGCGGCACGGCTGGTCGAGGAGGCGCGGCGCGAGACCGCGCGGCTGGAGGAAGCGCGCCGGCTGGACGAGGCGCGGCGCGAATCGCTCCGCGCCGAGGACGCCGACCGCGAGACCCAGCGCCTGGAAGCGGCGCGGCGCGAGAAGGAGCGCCTGGAAGCCGAGGCCCGCGCCGAAGCCGCGCGGCTGGAACAGGCGCGCCGCGAGAAGGCCGAGCTGGAAGCGGCCGCCAAGGCCGAAGCCGCGCGGCTCGAAGCGGCGCGGCAGGAAAAGCAGCGCCTGGACGACGCGCTGCGCGAGAAGCAGCGCCTGGAAGCCGAGGCCAAGGCCGAAGCCGCGCGGGTCGAGGAAGCGCGGCGCGAGAAAGCCAGGCTCGAAGCGGCGGCGCAGGCCGAGGCGGCCAGGCTCGAAGCCGTGCGCCAGGAAACCGCGAAGCTGGAGCAGCAGCGCCTCGAGGAGGCGCAGCGCGAGCGCGAGCGCCTGACCGCCGAGGCGAAGGCGGAGGCGGCGCGGCTGCTGGAAGAGGCGCGGGCCCAGGCGGCCCGGCTGGAGGAGGAGCGCCGCCGCAAGGCCAAGCGCGAGGACGAGATCCGCCTGGAAGCCCTGCGCGCCGAAGACGCCAGGCGCGAGCAGGCGCGGGCCGAGGAGGCCAAGCGCGAGAAGGACCGCCTGGAGCAGGCGCAGCGCGAACTGGCCCTGTTGACCGAGGCCAAGCGCGAGACCCAGCGCCTCGACCAGGCGAAGCAGGAGAAGGAACGCCTGGAAGCCGCCGCGCGCGCGGAGGCGCAGCGCCTGGAGCAGGCGCGGGCGGAAAAGGAACGCCTCGAGGCGGCGGCGCGGGAAGAGGCGGCGCGGCTGGAGCAGGCGCGGGCGGAAAAGGAACGCCTCGAGGCGGCCGCGCGCGAGAAGCAGGCCGCCGCCGAGGCCGAGCACGAAAAGCAGCGCCTGGAGGCGGCACAGCGCGAACAGCAGCGCCAGGATGCCGCCCGCGCCGAGGCGGCGCGCCAGGAAGCGGCCCGGATCGAGGCGGCAAAGATCGAGGCGGCGCGCCAGCAGAAGGAAAAGCTGGAAGCCGCGGCCATGGCCGAGGCCGCGCGGCTCGAAGCGGCGCGGCAGGAAGCCGCCCGGCTCGCCGAGCAGAGCCGGCTGGAGGCCGAGCGCCTGGAAGCGGCGCGGCGCGAGGCGGCCAAGCTCGCCGAGCAGAGCCGGATCGAGATGGAGCGGCTGGAAGCGGCGCGGCTGGAGAAGCAGCGGCTCGAACAGACGCTGCAGGAGAAACAGCGGCTGGAGACCGCAGCGCTGCAGGAACAGGTGCAGCAGGAGAATGCGCGCCTGGACGAGACCCGGCGCGAGGCGGCGCGGCTGGTCGAGGAGGCCCGCCGCGAGGCCGCCAAGCTGGAAGAGGCGCGCCGCGAGAAGGCCAAGCTCGATGCGGCGCTGCAGGACCGCGTCCGCCAGGCCGAGGCGGCGCAGCAGGAAGCGGCCAAGCTGGACGCGGCGCGGCGCGAAGCCGAGCGCCAGCAGGCGGCAGCCGCGGCGCAGGCGCAAGTCCAGGAGCAGGCCGCCGCTGGTCAGCGCGAGGCCGCCCGCCTGGAGGACGCACGGCAGGCCGAGCTCCAGCGCCAGGCGGCGGCGCAGCAGGACGCCGCGCGGCTGGAAGCGGACCGCATCGCCGCCCAGCGCGCGCAGGAGCAGCGCGCGGCCGAGGACCAGGATGCCGCCGCGCGGCGCGCGGCGCTGCGGCTGGAGCAGGAGCAGCTGGACGCGGCGCGCCAGGAAAAGGCGCGGCTCGATGCCGAGATGAAGGAAGGCGCGGCGCGGCTCGAAGCGCTGCGCCGGGAAGCGGCGGAAGCGGAGGCCAATGCGGCCAAGGCCAAGGAGGCGGCCAGGGGCAAGGCCGAGCCGGCGCCGAAGACCGCCGCCGACATCATCGAGCGCGTCGTGCGCGACAAGCAGAAGGGCAAGGAGGGCGCCGCCGCCAAGCCCGCCGCCGCGCCGCCGGCGCCGCAGGTGCCCCACAACCCCGCCGCCGACATCATCGAGCGCATCATCCGCAACAAGATGAAGCGCTAGAGCGGGTTTCCCCAAAATTGAATCGGTTCTGCCGGAGCGATTTTCGGCAAGGGGGAGGAAGCGGTCGCAGGCGGTAGTGGGACTACCGCCAAGGCCGCTGACGCTGCCCTTGCCGAAAAGCGCCCGGCCCTGCGGGTTCGCCATCGGAGGGCATCCGCGTCGTCAGGCCGCTTGTCCGTAGCCCCACTACGGCCTGCGCGGCCTTCCTAGCGGCCTGCCGCACCGCTGACGAACAGAACCGATTCAATTTTGGGGAAACCCGCTCTAGGTCTCCGCCCACATGCGCATCAGGTTGGAATGCGTCTGGTGGGCAAGGTCGGTTTCCTCGGCGTCCGGATCGATCGCGCCGAGCTTGTCGCGGATCTGGGACACGTGGCTGAGGATCTCCCGCTGGCGCTCGTCGCGGACATAGGACTGGATCCAGGTCACCGCCACCAGGCGCTCGCCCCGCGTGACCTCGGCCACCTCGTGCAGGGTGGAGGAGGGATAGACCACCGCCGAACCGCTCGGCAGCTTGACCTCCTGGACGCCGAACGGCGAATGGATGATCAGCTCGCCGCCGTCATACTCGTCGATGTCGCTGATGAACACGGTGCAGGACACGTCGGAGCGCTCGCGCGCCAGCTTCGGGCCCATGAGCGCGTTGTCGACGTGCTTGCCATAGGCCATTCCCGGCCGGTAGCGGCTGATCAGCGGCGGGCGGACGCGCTTCGGCAGGGCGGCGCGGGTGAAGGGCCGGCTGCGCATCAGTGCGGCGACGACGATCTCGTGCAGGATCTTGCGCTCATCCGCCTTCTGGGAAATCTGCTCGTTGTTCTTCACGCGCTTGGCCCGGCCGCCCGCCGTCTCGGTGCCGGGCACGAAGGGCATCGCCGCCGCTTCCTTGCGGATCTTCTGAAGCTCGTCGCCGGTGAGCACGTCCGGAATGCATACAATCATCTAATGCCTCTCAAGGCGGATTCGCCGGCAATGGTTTTGCCGCGAAGCCGTGCCGGGTTCAAGGGCCGGGCGGCCGGAAATCCGCCGGCGCGGCGACGTGTCTCGGCGGCGCGCCGGCTGCGGGCGAGGGCCATCAAGGTTCGGTCCACATCCGCAGCAAGTTGTCATAGGTCTGGTGCGCCAGGTCGGTCTCCGGCGCATCGGGGGCCACGGCATCGAGCTTCTCCCGGATCCGCGCCAGGTGGGCGACGACCTCGCGCTGCCGTTCGTCGCGCAGCAGCGACTGGATCCAGGTGACGGCGACGAGCCTTTCGCCGCGCGTCACCTCCGCCACCTCGTGCAGGGTCGAGGACGGATAGACGACGGCCCAGCCGGCGGGCAGCTTCACTTCCTGGACGCCGAACGGGCTGTGGATCACCAGTTCGCCGCCCTCGTATTCCGCCAGGTCGCCGATGAAGACCGTGACCGAGACGTCGCAGCGCGCACGGGCATTGGGCGGCCCCATCAGCGAGTTGTCGATGTGCTGGCCATAGGCCATGCCGGGCCGGTAGCGGCTGATCAGCGGCGCCAGGATGCGCTTGGGCTGCGCCGCCCGGTTGAATTCGCGACTGCGCAGCAGCGCGTTGATGACGATCTCGTAGAGCGGCTTGCGTTCCTCCGATTTCTGCGAGATCTCCTCGTTGTTCTTCACCCGCTTGGCGCGCTTGCCGGCGGTGGTCGATCCCGGGACGAAGGGGATCTTCGCGGCCTCCTCGCGCAGCTTGGCGATCTCCTCGGCGGTGAGGACCTCGGGAATGCAGACGATCATCGGGCCAGCGTCTGGCGCGCGATCTGCAGGGCCTCGACCATCCGATCGATGTCGCCCACGTCATTGTAGAGTCCGAAGGACGCGCGCACGGTGCCGGGGACGCCGAGCTGATCCATCAGCGGCTGCGCGCAATGATGACCCGTGCGCACGCAGACCCCGCGGGCGCCGAGCAGAGAGCCGACATCGTGAGGATGAATGCCGTCGACGGCGAAGGAGGCGATGCCGATGCGCACCTTCGGATCGCCGATCATCCGCACGCCGGGAATCTCCGACAGCCGCCGCAGCGCGTAATCCACCAGGATGCGGTCATGCGCCTCGATGCGGCGAAAGCCGACCCGCTCGATCAGGTCGATGGCCGCGGCCAGCCCGACGGCCGCGCCGATCGGCGGCGTGCCGGCCTCGAAGCGCTGCGGCGGATCGGCGTATTCGGTGCGCTCGATGCTGACGCTGCGGATCATGTCGCCGCCGCCCTGCCAGGGCGGCATCGCGCTCAGGTGCTCCGGTTTGCCGTAGAGCACGCCGATGCCGTCCGGGCCGTAGAGCTTGTGGCCGGTGAAGACCAGGAAATCGCAATCCCAATCGGCGACGTCGATCTTGAAGTGGGGCGCCGCCTGGGCGGCGTCGACCAGGACCGCGGCCCCGGCGCGATGCGCCCGGGCGACGATTTCCCGGATCGGCGTGCGCGTGCCGATGCCGTTGGCCGCCGCGGTCACCGCCAGCAGCTTCGGCCGCGCCGCCAGCAGGTAGTCGAGCGCGTCAAGGTCGAGGTCGCCGGCCGCGTCGATCGGCACCGCCGAGAGCTTCAGGCCGAGCCGGTCACGCAGCATCTGCCAAGGCACGATGTTGGCATGGTGTTCCAGCAAGGTCACCAGGATGTGGTCACCGGCCTTGAAGCGCGCGGCGCCGAAGGCATTCGCCACCAGATTGACCGCCTCGGTCGCGTTCCGCGTGAACACCACGCAATCGGCCTCGGCCGCGCCGAGAAAAGCGGCGACCCGCGCCCGCGCGCCCTCATAGGCCTCGGTGGCGGCCTCGCTCAGCGGGTAGACCGCCCGGTGGATGTTGGCATAACTGGTCTCGTAGAATCGGCGCATCGCCTCGAGCACGACCCGCGGCTTCTGTGCGCTGGCGGCGCTGTCGAGGTAGGCGAGGTCCTGGCCGGCGAGGAGCGGGAACTGGTCCCGTCCGAGCAAGGCAGACCCGTCGATCCCACCGCCCTGTCCCAGGCCGCGGTTAGGTGGTTCCGGATTGCCCTGGACCATTGGTCCCGATTTGCTTTGTGCCGCCATCCTGGCTAGGAATCTTTGGTGCAGGGAGCGATTGCGACCAATCCGGCAGCGTAAGTCAAGGCCGCAGGGCGCGGACGGCAAAAAGCCTGACGCTTTCTTGACTTGACCCCGGCGGAGACGCGGATTTTGCTGGTCGGGATCGTTGCCAGAACGGGACGCAAGCCCGTGGTCGAAAGCGAAGTCTGGGACAACACGCCGGTCGATCCCGACCGGCCATCGGAGGATCCAAATGAAAAAATACGGGAAGGGTTTGAGCCGGCGCGGTTTCATGGCGAGCGCCAGCGCGGTCGGCCTGGGTGCGGCCGCCGGCGTGATCGCCGCACCGCGCATCCTGCGCGCCGAAGGCAAGATCACGGTGCTGAACTGGCAGGGCTACGGCACCGACGAGGCCTGGGCGGTCGAGGCGTTCAAGAAGGCGAACGGCATCGAGGTGGTGCACGACTATTTCACCTCCGAGCAGGAGATGATCACCAAGCTGCGCACCAATCCCGGCGCCTATGACGTCGTGCTCACCAACTCCGCCTGGAACGGCATGGCGTCCGGCGAGGGCCTGGTGCAGCCGATCGACACCGGCAAGATCACGCATTTCGGCGATCTCAGCCCGGCGTTCCGCGATTCCCCGATGCTGAACAACGACGGCAAGGTGTTCGGCGTCTCCTGGGTCTGGGGCATGACCGCGATCGCCTACAACACCGAGAAGTTCAACCCGGCGCCGGATTCGGTCGAGGTGCTGTGGGATCCGAAGAACGCCAAGCGCGTCTGCGTGCGCGACGATGCGATCGAGGCGGTATCCTACGGCGCCATCGCCACCGGACAGGACATGAACCATCCGGCCGACCTGGCCAAGGTGAAGGAGAAGCTGCTCGGCCTGAAGCCGCAGCTCGCCACCCTGTGGACCGCCGAGGACGAGTGGAACAAGCTGTTCCAGGCCGGCACCTTCGACGTCTCGATCTACTGGAGCGGCTCGGCGGCGCGTTCGAAGACCAACTTCAAGCTGCCAGTCGGCTACATGGTGCCGAAAGAGGGCGGCATCGGCTGGTTCGACGGCCTCGCCGTGGCGGCCGGCGCCCCCAACCCCGATGGCGCGCACAAGTTCATCGACTACATGATCGATCCCGGCTTCTACGTCGAGTGGGCGACCAAGGCCGGCGCGCCGGCCTCCGCCAACATCAAGGCCAATGAGGGGCTGCCGGCGGACGACATGGGCCGCATCATCCACAGCGACCAGGCCGCGATCGGCCGGCTGCAGTTCATGGCGCTGCTGAGCGACGAGGAGCGCCAGAGCTACAACGACCTCTGGACCGAAGTGAAGGCCGAGTTCGCGAAGTAGCGCGCTCGAACCATCCGGCCGGTGGCGGAATGCCACCGGCGGGCTTTTGCGCCACCGGCGATTTGGCTATCGTCGGTGGCGCGGTCTTTTCGGGGGAGTCGGAATGGCGGTCGCCGATCGTCGGCAGCGGAAAGCGATCCTGGCCTTGACCGGGCCGGCCTATCTCTGGCTGACCGCGACGATCTTCCTGCCGCTCGCGGCGATGCTCTATGTGAGCTTCCTCGACAAGTCGCCGCTGGTGCCGCAACCGGCGAGCTTCACCCTGAAGCACTACCAGGCCTTTCTCGGCAAGCCGGTCTATGCGCAGCTGATGGTCTGGTCGCTGGAGCTGGGGGCGTTGGTCACGCTGTTCTGCCTGCTGGTCGGCTATCCGGCGGCGCTGGCCCTCGCCAAGGTAGTCAAGGGCCGCTGGCGCGAGGCGCTGTTCCTGCTGGTGGTGTTGCCGTTCTGGAGCAACGCGCTGGTGCGCACGTTTTCCTGGACCATGGTGCTGCGCCCGGGCGGCCTGGCGGACCAGGCCATCCATGTGGTCCTGCCGAACGCGCCGGCGCTGAACGTGCTCTATTCCTATCCGGCGGTGGTGATCGGGCTGGTCCATTCGTACCTGCCCTACATGATTCTGACCTGCTACATCTCGCTGCAGGCGATCGACGATTCGGTGATCGAGGCGGCGCGCAGCCTGGGCGCCAGGCCGTGGCAGCTGCTCCGCCGGGTGATCTTTCCCATGAGCCTGCCGGGGGTCGTGGCTGGCTCCGCCCTCATCTTCGTCCCCGCAGTCGGATCCTTCATGGAGCCGCGCATCCTCGGTGGCACCAAGGGGGCGGCGCTTGGCATGGCGATCGAGGAGCAGTTCACCGTCACCGCCAACTGGCCCTTCGGCGGCGCGCTCTCCTTCATGATGCTGGGTGCGGTGCTGATCATCTGCCTCGTCCTCTATCCCTTCGCCCGCAAGCGCATGGAGGGGCTGTGATGCAGGGTTTCGGCGCCCGGCTGATGACCGGCTACCTCTGGCTGGTGCTGCTGTTCCTCTATGTGCCCATCCTGGTAATGGCGGCGATGGGCTTCAACGCCTCGCCGCTCTATGCGCTGCCCTTCGACTTCGACTTGGTCTGGTACAAGGCGCTGGCCGGCAACGCCAAGCTGATCAACGCCGGCATCAACAGCGTCGGCATCGCGGTGGCGAACACGATCATCGCCACCGCGCTCGGCACTATGGCGGCGCTGGCCTTCGCGCGCTACCAGTTCCGCGGCAAGACGGTGCTGCAATTGCTGCTGTTCCCGCCGGTGGCGATTCCCTGGCTGGTGATTGGCACGGCGATGCTGGTGTTCTTCTACTGGGTCGGTATCCGGCGCGGGCTCATCGCCATCCTGCTCGGCCACGTGGCGCTGTCGCTGCCATATGTGATTGTGGTGGTGGGCGCGCGGCTGGCGACATTCCCGCGCGCGGTGGAGGAGGCTGCGGCGACCCTTGGCGCCACGCCGTGGCAGACCTTCCGCCGCGTCACCGCGCCGATCCTCGCCCCCGGCGTGATCGGCGGCGCGTTGTTCGCCTTCGCCGTCAGCTTCGACCAGTTCGTGATCTCGTACTTCCTGGCGCCGCCCGGCACCACCACCTTGCCGGTGGAGATCTACGGCGCCATCCGCAAGGGCTTCACGCCGGAGATCAACGCCATCTCCACAATCATCATCGTGGTGTCGATGGGTGTCCTGCTGCTGACAACGCGGTTCTATCGCTTCGGCGGCGAAAAGTGAGCATGCATGAGTGAAGTGATCGTCACCGATGCGGTGAAGAAATACGACGCGGTGGTGGCCCTCGGCGGCGTCAGCCTGCGCATTCCCGAAGGGCAGCTGTTCGGCCTGCTGGGGCCGAGCGGCAGCGGCAAGACCACGCTGCTGCGCGCCATCGCCGGCTTCGTCACGCTCGACAGCGGCAGCGTGCTGATCGACGGCAATGACATCAGCGGCGTGCCGGTGCATGCCCGCAACATCGGCATGATGTTCCAGAACTACGCGCTGTTTCCGCATATGTCGGTCGCGGAGAATGTCGCCTTTGGCCTCGAGGTCCGCAACCTGCCGAAGACGGAAGTGCAGGAGCGGGTCAAGGCAGCGCTGGCGATGGTGCGGCTGACCGGGCTGGAGGCCCGCCGCCCGAAGCAGCTCTCCGGCGGCCAGCAGCAGCGCGTGGCGCTGGCGCGCGCGCTCGTCACCCGACCGAAGGTGCTGCTGCTTGACGAGCCGTTGGGCGCGCTCGACAAGCACCTGCGCCAGGAGATGCAGATCGAGCTGCGCCGCATCCAGCGCGCGGTCGGCATCACGACGATCTTCGTGACCCATGACCAGGAAGAGGCGCTGACCCTCTCCGACCGCATCGCCATCTTCGAGGCGGGGTGCATAGTCCAGGAAGGGCCGCCGATGGAGGTCTATGAGCGGCCGCGCTCGAAATTCGCCGCCGGGTTCCTGGGCGAGGCGAATTTTCTCGCCGGCACGATCGAAGCGGTCTCCGGCGGGCGGGCGCTGGTGGCGCTCGATCTCGGCGGCAAGGCGCAATGCGATGTACCGGGCGGCGCCGCGGGGCAGCAGGTGACGCTGGCGCTGCGGCCGGAGAAGATCCATTGCGAGATCGCGCGCCAAGGAACCGAACCTGGCCTGAATGCGCTGCGTGGGCAGGTGACCGATGTCGTCTTTTCGGGCAATAGCACGACCTATCACATCGCCGTGGGTGACCAGGTCATGACCTTGTTCCGGCAGAACCTGACCGGCAGCGCCATCGCGCCGGGTGCGGAGGTCGTGCTCTCCTGGTCGGGCGATCACCTGGTCGCGGTGACGCCGTGACGCGCCTGTTCGGACCGATCCCCGCGAACGCGCTTCATCTGGTCGTCGACATGCAGGAGCTGTTCCGCTCCCACGACGATTGGGGTACCCCGGCCTTGACGGAAATCGTTCCACCGATCCTGCGGCTGCTCGAGGCCAGGCCGGACCGCGCCTGTTTCTCGCGCTTCATCCCGCCCGAGAGGATGGAGCATGCGACCGGGGTCTGGCAGCGCTACTACCGCCGCTGGCATCGCGTCACGCTGGACAATATGGACCGGGAACTGGTCGAGATCATTCCGGAGCTGCGGCCCTGGGCCAAATGGGTGATCGACAAGGCCGGCTATTCCGCGCTGGGGAACGCATCCCTGCGCCAGACCGTCTCGTCGCCTGCGGGTCAGTGCCTGATCCTGTCGGGCGTCGAGACCGATGTCTGCGTGCTGTCCACGGCGATGGAGGCGATGGATCTCGGCCTCCGGGTGATCCTGGCGGTCGACGCGCTGACAAGCTCGGTGGCGCAATGCCACGACCTGGCGTTGCGGATCATGGAGCAACGCTTCGACGAGCAGGTGGAGATTGCCACGGTGGACGAGATCATCGCCGCCTGGGAGGGTGGAAAGGCTTCATGAGCGAAATGCAGCGCTTGGCTGCGGCTGGCCGCGGCTGGAACACCTGGGTCAGCGAATGGCCGGCGCAGTTCACCCATTTGTCTCGCGGGTTGACCGTGACGCCCTGCGCCTATGCCGCCAGCGCCAACGCCTTCACCGATTTTCCGGCATCCGCAGGCGGCGTGCGGTATGGACCGCGCACGGTGCGCGGCGACTATGTCTCCTTGCGCCTCAGCCATGCCGGCACCGAGCTGGACCTGGTCTATGACCGGCCGGTCCCGGAGGCTTTGCGTCTGCAATGCACGACGATGAAGCTGGGCGAATGGGCGCTGCGCTTCTGGCTGGTCCTGCCGTTCGAATGGCGCCCGGACGCCAACGGGCCGGCCGTCACCTGGACCTACGATGCGGAGTCCGGGGCCTTGACCGCCGCGCATCCGCGCCACGGCGCCGCCGCAATCGTCGCCAGCGCGCCGGCCCTGATGGCGACGTTCCATGCCGGCCGCGAGGCGCTGCGGGAGGAGTTTCATCGCTACGGCTATTTCTATCTGCAGTCACGCGGGGTGAGCGGCGACTATCCCTGCCTGCGCTACAACTTCGAGGAGACGCCGCGGATCGGCGTGGCCATCGCCTTCGGCGCGAACGCCACCGAGGCCCTGGCGGGCGCGCGGGCGGCACTGCAGGCGGCCGCTCCCACAGCGCCGGCATCGCTGCAGCGGGGCAGGGGCCATCGCGCCCTCGACGCCGTGCGCGACGTGGTCGGCTGGAACTCAGTCTGGGACCCGATCAACAAGTGGCCCTATACCTCGCTGTCGCGCTCCTGGGTGGCGCAGAAATTCGGCGGCTTCGGGCTGTGGCTCGACGACATCTTCCATCACGCCTGGCTTGCCTCGCTGCTCGATCCCGACATTGCGCGCGAGAACGTGGCGGCGGTGCTCAGCCAGGCGCAGCCGGCCGGCAATCTGCCCTGCCTGATGACCGGGCGGGATTCCTGGGTCGACCGCTCGCAGCCGCCGATCGGCAGCATCGTCAGCTGGATGATCGCCGAGCATTCCGGCGATCGCGGCATCATCGACCTCGCCTATGACCGGCTGCTGGCGAACCATGATTGGTGGTTCCGCATGCGCGACGGCAATGGCGACGGGTTGTTCGAATGGGGCACCTCGCCCGGCGTCGGCGACGGGCTCTACCGCGGCACGCATCTGGGCGCCCGCAATGAATCCAGCATGGACAACTCGCCGCTGCACGACGAGGCCGGTTTCGACGCGAAGACCGGAACGCTGACCGCGGCCGATGTCGGCCTGAATTCGCTGCTGGTGCTGGATGGCGAGATGCTGGCGCGCTTTGCCGAGGAGCGCGGCGACGCGGCGACCGCGGCGCGGCTGCGCCAGCGCAGCGCCGAACTGGCCGCGCGTGTGCGCACCGGGTTATGGGACGACGAACGCAAGGTGTTCGCCAACCGTCTCTGGAACGGGAAATTCGTACGCAGCATCGCGCCGACCAGCTTCTATCCGCTGCTGGCCGGCATCGCGACGCCGGAGCAGACCGGGCACCTGCTGCGCTGGCTCGACGATCCGCGCAAGTTCGGCGGCTTCTGGCGCCTGCCTTCGGTCACCCGCGACGATCCGGCCTATGGCGACAACGTCTATTGGCGCGGGCGCATCTGGCCGCCGCTTAATCTGCTGACCTATCTCGGCCTGCGCCGTGCCGGCCAGGATGCGGCGGCGGAGCGCCTGGCCAGCGACAGCCATCGCCTGTTCGACCAGGCCTGGCGCAAGGGCCAATGCCCGGAGAACTTCAACGCCGAGAGCGGCCGCGCCGACGACCAGCCGGATACCGATCTCTTCTACGGCTGGGGCGGGCTGCTGCCGCTGATCGCGGCGCTGGACGTCACCCGCCTGTCGCCCTGGAACGGCTGGGAGATCGACTTGCGCCCCGGCGCCTGGCGGATCGGCCCGCTGCTGATCCGCGGCCGGCGCATCGAGCTGGCGGCAGAGGGCGCGTGGACCAGCCTGCGCCGGGACGGCGCCGAAATCCTGGCGACGACGATGCAGGGCCGCTGGTCGCGGATCGCGCTGGGGCAGGGCGAATTTTCCTGTCGCACCAAGGGCGGGGGAATCCTGCGCCTGCGTGGGTGCGCGATGGAAGGCTTGATCGAAGCCAGCCTCGGAGGCCAAACTCTCGGCTGCGAGACGGCGGCGGACGGCAACGGCATCGACTGCAAGGTGCCGAGCCTGGAGGAGGCCGCGGATCTCGTCATGCGCTGGCGCTGAGGCAATCTCGACGCCGGCAACGCGCAGGGGATGCCGGTGATCGTTGTCTTCGGATCGCTGAATGTCGACTTGACGGTGCCGGTCACGCATCTGCCGGAGCCGGGTGAAACCGTGCTCGGACCCGGCTACCAGATGGTGCCCGGCGGCAAGGGCGCCAACCAGGCCCTGGCGGCATCGCGCGCCGGCGCGAAGGTTGCGATGGTCGGCCGCGTCGGCCGCGACGGCTTCGCCGACGTGGCGCTGTCGGAACTCGCTGCCGGGGGCGTCGACATCAGCCGGGTCGAGCGCGACGAGCAGCCCACCGGATGCGCCCTCATCTGCGTCGACACCAAAGGCCAGAACCAGATCGTGCTGGCCACGGGCGCGAACGCCGCAGCGCTGGAGCGGCAGGTGCCGGACGAGTGGCTGACCCCGGAGACCCTCGTGGTCATGCAGATGGAAGTCTGGCCGGCGCAGAACTGGACCCTCGTGGCGCGGGCCGTGGCGCGGGGTGCCCGCGTGCTGCTGAACGCGGCCCCGGCCGGCCCCATCCCTGGCATCGCCCTGGCGGCACTGGACTGGCTGATTGTCAACGAGACGGAGGCGGTGGCGGTGGCTGCGGGCCTCGGTCTCGGCAAGCTGGAAGCGCGCGCGGCCGCGGCGGCCATCGCCGGCGCCGCCGACATCACCTGCATCGTCACGCTTGGCGCGGAAGGCGCGCTGGCTTTCCAGCCCAAGGCGGCCTGGCAGGTCAAGGCGATGGAGATTTCGCCGATCGACACCACCGCGGCCGGAGATGCCTTTGTCGGCGCTTTCGCCGCCGCCATCGTGGGCGGGGCCAGCCTGCCGGAAGCCCTGCAGACGGCCTCGGCGGCGGGAGGCCTCGCGTGCCTGACGCGTGGCGCGCAGTCCAGCCTGCCGCTCAAGGCCGCGATCGAGACCCGCCGGGTGAATATTCCGGCGCCACTGCAGATCGCGGGTTAACCATGAATAGGCAGTGCTTCCAATGCGTTGCAACCAAACGTACGATCGTCATTCCGACTTACTCCGGTGTATAGGTGATGATTGCGGTTATCTTAAATCTGTTTTAAATTGTATTCGGGATAGAGAGGGCGTGTAGCGGATGTCAGATCCGAGGGACTTTATTGTGGACGACGGGACGGAACTACCCATGCCGGAAGAGGCACAGGGTGCGGGGGTGGACCTCGATTATGCCGCGGTGGCTGAAGGCACGCGAAGCAGCGCGCTCGATCTGTCCGTGACCTTGTCGCTGTCAGAGTTGTTGCCGGATTCGAACGGAGAGATCGTCATCGTCAATGGCGGCGACGATCCGCAGCTGCATATCGTGACCGAATTGAAGCTGCTGGAATCCGGCGTGGCGAGCGATCATCTCACCGAAAGCGGGATGCAGGTTGCGGGCTTCAACTACTGGGTTTTCGAGGACGGTACCAAGCTGTTCTATTCGCCGAGCCTGGCGATCGAACTGCAGCACCACGTCTGAGATCGCAGCGTTTTGGGCTGGCAAGGCCGCGCGTCGCAGGACCGCGGCTTTTTGCTTGCCCGGACGGCAGTGGCAGGGGAGGCGCGCGCGGATGTCAGGCTAGGGCAGGCCGGTCTCGTCTTCCGGTGCCAGCACTTCGGTCAGCGAGGACAGGGAACTGCGCAGCCGCTTGCGGCGCACCAGCTTCTCCTGGGCCGCCATCGGGAAGTCGGTCAGCACGACAATCCGCTTGCTGATGAGAATGTCGATCAAATCCTCATAAACTCGGATCATTTCCAGATCCGAGTGGAGCATGTCGGGGCGCTCCAACGCGGTGCCCAACTCGCCTGAGAATTCCACGATTTCCGGGTGCCCGGCCGGCAAATATTCTTGCGCGTCGGGGGTCTGTTCCCGGTACAAGGCCGACACACGGCCTGTTTCGTCACGTCTCACGAATGGCATGGCCCGCTTTCCCCGACCAACAAGGGGCCTCCCCTAAACGAATGGGGTAGCTCACACCGCATGAATAGCATAGAATGACTCTTCCTCAAGTAAAAACATTGAATAGACGACGTTCTTAGCATCAAGCATGAGCGCTGCTGACACTGCACTGGTACCCACCGCCCCGGCCCGGCCCGCCGAATCCGGTCCCGCCGCGGGTTCCGCGCGCGCCCCCCAGATGAAGATCATCCACCGGATCGTCCAGCACCGGGGGCGGCGCTATTCGCTGAAGCTCGGGGCCGACATCTGGGAAATCCTCGAGCGGTCGGCCCAGCGCCGCAGCAAGCGGCTCAACCGGCTGATTGGCGAGATTGCCGAAGGGTGCCCGCCCGGCGCCAACCTGTCGGCGACCCTGCGGTCCTATTGCGTCGACGAGTTGAAGCTGCAGGTGCGCGATCTGGAGCAGAAGCTGCGCGAGATGTCGATGAGCACCCAGGGCATCTCCGCCGCCTCGGTGGCCGATGCCTGCCCGGCGCCGTGTTTCCTGCTCAACGCCCAGAGCCTGGTGCTCAAGACCAACGGCGCGGCGCAGAAATGGCTGTCGATCGACGAGGCCGCTTTGCGCGACAAGCCGATCGACCGCTACATGCAGATCAAGGTGCCGGTGCCGCTGCCGCAGATCCTCGAGCAGTTTGCCGCCGGCCGCTCCAACGTCTATCCGGCGCGCGTCATCTGCCTGCGCCCCGGCCGCCTGATCATGGCCAAGGGCAATCTGTGCCCGGCGGTGGTGCGGGGCGACGGCGACCTGCTGTATTTCCTGATGATCGACGCCTCGGCCTGACCGGCGGCGTTTTGCGCCTTTTGCGCGTCTCTGAATCTGCTCGCCGCATCCCGACTCCGGTATAGGACCGGCGGTCGCGCTTTTTCGTGTGTTTCCACGGAGCTGCGCCAGGACGGCTGGGGCATTTTGGTGACCAAAATCACAGAGCCTCACAATCGTATATTTCCCGGATTCAGCCCGTCGGAACCTGGTTAAGCTATTATTATAATTGATATTTCTTGCACTTAAGACATCGTAAGGAATGTCTAAGATTCGGTAAACCTATACATTCATGTATATTTGGCTCGTCTTTGAGCGAATTGCGCACAGCATTGTCACAACCCATAATCCGGCTCGCTGAAATCCAGTCTGGGGAATTTGGGGTAGGCGCGACAGCGCACTGGATTTCACGTCTCGGCACGTCATGCACGGCGCATGACCCACATTTGAGAGGGCTGACACATGGCTACGGATTCGACATGTCCGGCAGCGAGCATGAGTTTGGCGCGGTGCAGTTGGCGGCTGCGACGAACGGGGCGGGAGAGCCGGTTCAGGTTCCGCAGGGTCAGCGCGTGGTTCTCATTCCGGCGCAGCCTGGTCAGACGATCACGCTTCCGACGGACACGACGGATGGCCTGCTGGCGAAGATCGGGCCTGAGGGCAACCTCTCGATCGTGATCGACGGCCGGACGATCATCTTCCAGGGTTATGTGCAGGCGAACGAGCAATCGCCGATCAAGATCGTCACTGCCGATGGCGATCCGGTCGACGTTGCCGACGTGGTTGGCGCGACCGACCCCAATCTCGACATCCAGACCGCGGCGGGTCCGGCGACGGGCAACACCGGCGACGCCGGCGGCGGCGGCATTTTCATTCCGTTCCAGGCGGGCCCTGGCCCGGGCCTGATCGGGGCGGAAGGCGTGCTTGGCGCGACGGCGCTGCAGTACAAGCTGATCGACGACGAGCGGCGCCTGTTCACCCGGGACGAGGACACCTCGCCGGACTTCAAGATCACCTATGACATCCTCGACGGCGTTGTGAACGAGGACGACCTGCCGGGCGACGCGCAGATCATCGAGATCGGCGAGCGGGCTGGCCTGAACTCGATCTCTCCGGCGCAGTTCGGCTTCGGCTGGTGGCTGGACAACGGCATGAACGGCCGCGGCAACGACGAGTTCGATCCGACGGACCACGAAGAGGGCGGCGCCGACAGCGATGGCGACGACGGCTATCCGGATCCGGATCGCGAACCGCTGGTGACCATCGCGACGGTCGACGTGGACTTCCACGGCGACGTGCCGGGCAAGCTGACCATCGACAAGACGCTGCTGCCGGCCGGCCTGACGTCGGAAGGCGAGCCGATCATCTATCAGCTGATCCCGGCCGCCGGCGGCTTCGGCAACGTCATCGTCGCCTTCGTGGACGGCAGCGGCAATCCGGGCAAGTACGACAGCGCCCAGGACCGCCTGGTGTTCACCATCGAGGTGGACAAGCAGTTCTCGGACGGCCAGTTCAAGGTCGCCTTCACGCTGTATGACAACATCGACAACACGCCGCCGGACGAGAACGGCGACGGCAAGGCCGACCTGCTGGGGGCGAACGAGCAGATTCTCTCGCTGCCGACGCACTTCATCATCACCGACAGCGATGGCTCGGCGGTGCCGGGCACGATCAACCTGGGCGTCGAGGACGACATTCCGTTCTTCGGCCAGGTGATCGACTGCGAGGTGCTGCAGATCATCCACACCGACGTCGGGATCGTGCATGACGAGACGCCGGGCGTGCAGCCCGGGTCGGACGACGCCAGCCTGTTCAACCCGAACGTCTTCTGGGTGGCGCTCGACCTCGGCACGCAGCTGGAGAATGCGGGCTTTGAGTTCCCGCACGACGCCGGCGGCTTGAAGTTCCCCGGCGCGGCCCAGACCCAGGTCCATGTCAGCTTCGGCGCCGATGGCCCGAGCAGCGAATACTACGAGCATGCGGCCACCGACGCCTCGGCCCGCAACTCGATCTTCGGCGAGCTCGAGGACCGCACCAACGCCGACGGCGATGGCGTGAATGACGGCGAGAACGAGCATCCGTTCGAGCTGTTCCTGATCAAGGCCGGCAGCGGCGGCGTCCCGGCGGAGGACAACCTCGCCACGGCGCCCGACGAGGGCAACCTGACCATCGCGGACCAGCTGACCAACGCGACGGTCACCTGGGACGGCGATGCCGAGAATCCGCTTCCGGTCTATGTGCGCCAGCTCGACGCGCATACGATCGTCGGCTACGTCAACGCGCCGGAACTGCAGGAATCCTTCCAGGCGGCGGTGCTGGACGAAGAGGGTCCGCAGCTGCCGACCGGCGAGGTTGCGGTGTTCGTGATCCACATCGAGGATGACGGCACGCTGACCTTCCTGCAGATGCACCAGCTCAACCACGACGTCGACGGCCCGACCTTCCCGGACCACGACGATCCGTTCAGCATCACCGACAGCAACGGCGACCCGATCATCTTCGTGCGGGCGACGGATTATGACGGCGACCACGCGGTGCAGCCGGTCAACCTGACGATCGAGGACGACGGTCCGAAGTTCTGTGGCGTCGACTGGGGCCACGACTACGACAGCAAGAACGGCGTCGGGCTGATCGACGAGGACAAGCTGAGCCCGAACGGCAACAACGACATGGCGCCGGGCGACGACAAGGGCGGCACCCACACCGACGGCAAGATCGAGTTCAACTTCGGCGTCGACCAGCCGGGGCACCTGGACGTGCAGGGCCTGAAGGTGACGGATTCGGCGCACCAGACGGTGCTGGACGTGTCGTTTGTCTACGACAAGGACACCAACACCTATGACGTGCAGGGCGCCAACGACCTGCGCACGGCCGACGGCCACCTGATCGAGCTGCATGTCGAGCTGAACGAGATCACCGGGCAGCTGACGCTGACCGGCGTCGACAGCGAGGATGCGAGCGAGGCCTTCGTCTACACGCTGCAGACCACGGGCTACAACGCCGGCGAGTTCACGTTCTGCCTGAACGAGCCGCTGCAGCATCCGTACCATGACCCGGATTCGCAGAACGACGGCCCGCAGAAGTCGTATGAGGACAACCTCAACTTCGACCTGACGGTGCGCGGCTACGACATCGACGGCGACTGGGCCGACGGCTGCATCACGATCAAGGTCGACGACGACAGCCCGAAGAGCGTGTGCGACTACGATTGCGTCGTGGAAGGCACGCATGGCGATCCGCAGACCGAGACGCAGGTGCTGAACTTCGCCACCGGCAACATCGTGACCGGTTCGCACGACACCATCTTCGGCGACGACGCCAACAACCTGGACGGCAACCAGGACCACCCCGGCGCCGACCAGCCGTATACGATCAGCAAGCTGTCGCATGACGGCAACGAGTACAACCTGATCGACAACGGCGACGGCACGTTCTCGGTGACCAAGAACGGCGGCAACCCGCTGGATGGCGACGAGAGCTTCGACGGCAAGGTGCTGCACATCCCGACCCATGAGGGCGGCACGCTGGACATCGTGCTGGTGAGCCCGACCCAGAGCGAGGTGGGCGACTACAAGTACACCGTCCCCGAGTTCGCCGAGCACGACCACGACAAGTTCGGCGGCCCGGCGACGCTGGCGGAGAGCGCCGGCGACGGCTTCGACGAGGTCAGCGAGTGGACGCAGTCCTTCGCCAATGCCGGCATCCACCTGGAGATGAACACCGGCGCGCTCGGCCTGCGCACGCTGGATGTGAGCGGCCCCGAGTATCGCGGCATCGGCATCAACGTGGGCGGCGGCGACAACAGCGAGGTCGACAACAACGGCCCCGACGAGGTGCTGACGATCCGCTTCGACACGCCGACGGACAACGCCAAGGTGCTGCTCGGCGCGCTCTATGACGGCGGCCCGGATGCGGGCTACCAGGAGATCGTGCTGTGGCAGGTCTTCGATGCCGGCAACACGCTGATCGCCTCGGGCCAGGTGCTTGGCTCGCAGACCGGCCTGGTGCCGCTGGACATCGACACCAACGGCGTCGACTTCGACCACATCGTGCTGACGCCGCTGAACAACGGCGCCGGCAGCAACTCGGCCAACAACTCCGACTTCGTGCTGGTGAACGTCGAGACCTGCTGCCCGCAGGACAAGTTCGCGGAGCAGTTCGACTACACCCTGCGCGACGCGGACGGCGATGAGTCCTGCGCGACCCTGACGGTCGACGTGAAGGACACCCAGCCGACCATCCCGACCGAGACCTCGGGCGGCCTGCAGATCGTGGTCGACGAGGACGGCCTCAACCCGGCCGGGACCCTGAAGGACGGCATCGGCGACCACCAGCCGGGCGACCTGGAGGAAGACCACAGCGGCCCGAACGCGGCGCAGGATGATGCCAAGTTCATCGGCAACATCCCGTTCACCCCGGGCGCGGATCCGGTGACCATCGAGCTCTCGGTGGGCAACGGCGGCGACACCGGCCTCAACACGGTGAATGGCCAGAACATCTTCGCGGCCTGGGATGCCGAGGAGCATCGCCTGGTCGGCTACATCGAGGGCACCGACCCGAGCGATGCGGCCAACCAGGTGTTCGTGATGCAGATCACCGACGAGCAGTCGGGCGGCTTCACCTTCACCCTGCTGCAGCCGATCCAGCATCCGGACGTTGATGGCCAGGAGAACGGCGACAACGAGAACATCCCGGATCCGTATGTCGTGATCGACGTGCAGATCGAGGACAAGGACTGCGACGTCGCCTATACCCAGGTGAAGGTCACCATCGACGACGACATGCCGATTGTGGACATCAGCGCCACCTCCGCCGGCACCACCCAGCACGACGAGACCGCGGGTCGCCAGACCGACAGCGGCGACGACGACCAGAACGGCAGCGTGCCGTCGCTGTTCAACGTGCTCGGCGCCGGCCCGGCCATCGGCTGGGCGCATGACGGCGACTCGGTCGTCCAGATCAACACCGCGCGCTACGGCGCGGACGGCCCGGGCAACGCGGCCTATTCGCTGGTGGTCGGCGCCGGCGGCGTCGACTCCGGCGTCGACACGACGGACGGCCACAGCGTGTGGCTGTATCAGGGTCCGAACGGCATCATCGTGGGCCGCGAAGGCTCCGGCGCCGACGGCTCCACGCCGAACCCGGCTGGCGCGATCATCTTCGCCATCTCGATCGACAGCGATGGCGAGCTGACGGTGGTGCAGTATGACTCGCTGAAGCACCCGGACAACCCGAACAACTTCGACGAGGACATCGGCCTCAACACCGAGGCGCTGCAGGTCAAGCTGACGCTGACCGATGCCGACGGCGATTCCGCCAGCGACACGGCCAACATCGGCAACCTGGTGCGCTTCGACGACGACGGCCCGAAGGCCAAGATCTCGGCCACCGGCAACTCCGTGCAGCATGACGAGACGGCGGGCGTGCAGAACCCCGGCTCGGGCGCCGACCGCGACCAGGCGGGCCCGCTGCCGGCGGCGTTCTCCGGCATCGTCGGCACGCTGATCGGCTGGGCGCACAGCGACTCCTCCGTGGTGACCACGACCGGTTCCTCGACCGGCAACGACGACGAGGGCGCGACCACCTCGCTGAAGCTCGCGGTCGCCTTCTCGGGCGTGGATTCCGGCATCGACGACACGGCGACCGGCCAGAACATCCTGCTCTACCAGAACGGCGACGTGGTCGAAGGCCGCGTCGGCGGCTCGGGTGGCGCGGTGGCCTTCGCGGTCATCATCAACAGCAACGGCACCATCGACGTCGCGCAGTATCGCGCGCTCGAGCATCCGAACCCGAACGACAACGACGAGGATGTCTCGATCTCGAACAGCGCGCTGAAGGCGGTCTACACCATCACCGACGGCGACGGCGACCAGGACTCCGCCTCGGTCGACATCGGCAGCGCGGTCCACTTCGACGATGACGGCCCGAACGCCAGCATCACCCAGGTCTCCGGCGCACAGATCATCCTCGATGAAAGCGTCGGCGTGGCGAGCGGCCCGTATGCCGATCCCAATGCCAACGACGAGGACGGCAATGTCGGCGGCGACATCGGCTATGCCAAGGTCGCGGGCAACCTGCTGTTCGTCGACAACTCGTCCTTCGGCACCGACGGTCCCGGCACCAAGGCCTACACGCTGTCCATCAGCAGCACGGGCACGGATAGCGGCCTTGACGACGTGGCGACGGGCCAGAACATCCGCCTCTACCAGGTGGACGCGGACACGATCGAAGGCCGCGTCAACAGCAGCGGCGGTGCGGTTGCCTTCCGGATCGACATCAACCAGGCGACCGGTGAAGTGACGATCTCGCAGTTCCGCGCGCTCGAGCACGACAACCCGGGCGACTCCGCGGCGACGCATGACGAATCCGGCTCGCCGGAGATCATGGACGCGAACAAGCTGTTCATCGTCCAGACCGTCACCGACGGCGACAACGACAAGGACACCGACAGCATCGACCTCGGCAAGCTGATCAAGTTCGAGGATGACGGCCCGGTTGCCGTCGACGACGTGGACAGCGTCACCGAGGACGGCGACCTGATCGCCATCGGCAACGTCTACACCGGCGCCAACGCGACGGCGTTCGGCAGCGACGCCAATGCGACCGACGGCAACGCCGACGACGTCGGCTCCGACGGCCTGCAGTCGCTGAAGTGGGTCGACCCGGATGCGCCGAGCGGCTTCGACGGCAACGGCCAGGTCATCGGCGATCACGGCACGCTCTTCGTCAACAGCAACGGCGACTACAAATACGTCCTCAACAACGACGATCCGGACGTGGCCGCGCTGAACACCGGCGACAAGCTGTATGAGACCTTCTCCTACGTCATCACCGACAAGGACGGAGACACCTCGACCGCCGAGCTGAAGATCACCATCAACGGCCACAGCGATACCAACAAGCCGAACTTCGAGGACGAGAACACGCTCGTCGACGAAGACGGCTTGCCGACCGGTATCTTCGACGACCCGGTGGCTCCGACCAACGACCCGGCTCCGGGCGACGACGTCGGCGGCCACCAGGAAGCCGGCCTGCCGGCTCCGGCCACCGAGGCGATCTCCCGCGACAGCCTGAACATCAACTGGGACAGCGACGTCGGCACCATCAAGTTCACCGTGACCGACGGCAACCTGGCGGACATCCATCCGCTGAGCGGCGCGGTCCTGACCACGGCCAACGTGTCCGGCAACGGCACCGACGACCTGACGGTTTGGGACGGCGTGCCGGGGCAGAGCAACAAGATCATCGAGGTCAAGGTGATCGATGCGGCGACCTCGGTCTACGAGGTGCAGCTGTATCAGCCGATCCAGCACACCGATCCGAACAGCGAGGACAACAAGAGCCTGCCGGTGACGGTGACCGCGACCAACGGCGGCGGTGCCAGCGAACACACGCTGACCGTCAGCATCGATGACGACCGTCCGGTGACGGGAGAGGACAACCTGAACGTGGCGCCGGCGACCGCCGGAACCGCGGACATCGTCTTCATCGTCGACGTCTCGGGCAGCATGACCAATGGCGGTGGCAGCATCGTCATCCCGACCGACGTTCCAGGCTTCGACGACAATCGCCTGGGCCTGGCCCGGTATTCGATGCAGCAGCTGCTGCTCAATCACCCGGAGATCCTGAACGTCCAGTTCGTCAAGTTCGACGACGGCGTGTCCTCGACCGTGTGGATGACGCGTGCCGATGCTCTGACCTATATCGGCAGCGGCCCGGGCGACGGCAATTTCGTCGGCGGCGGCAGCACCAACTACGACATCGCGCTGCTTGAGGCGATGAACGTCTACGGTGCCAGTACGCGTCCGAGCGGCGAGGCTGACCAGACCCTGGTCTACTTCCTGTCCGACGGTGCGCCGAACACGGCCAACGACCCGGGCGGCGATGCCGGCATCACCGGCAACGGCACCGGCAACGACGTCTCGATCGCCGAGTGGGAGAGCTTCGTCACCACTCCGGCCAACAACATCACCAACGTGTTCGCCATCGGCCTGGGCACTGCCAATGTCGACAACCTGGAGCCGGTTTCCTACCCGAACACCGACAACAATCCGAATGACGGCCAGGAAGACAACGTGGTCATCATCCCGGATGCCAACATCACGCAGCTGACGCAGACGCTCGACGACCTGCTGGGCAGCGTGGTGACCCCGGTGAACGGCAACCTGCTGGTCAACGACGACGGCGGGGCGGACGGCTTCGGCGCGCCGCCGATGGTGTCGGTGACCTTCAACGGCAACACGAACACCTTCGACGCGTCGCACCACTCGTTCGACATCGACCTCGGCGCGGGCAAGGGTTCGCTGCACGTGAACGAGGACGGCACCTATGTCTACACGCCGCCCGCGGGCACCGTGGACGGCACGCCGTTCGACATCACCTATGTGATCAAGGACGGTGATGGCGACAACGCGACCGGCACGCTGCACGTCGACCTGAAGGCGCCGCCGGAGACGGATGCCGCGTCCGGTCTGGGTGTGGAGGATGGCGGGGCGATCCAGGTCGCACTGTCGGGCAGCGACAGCGACGGGTCGGTGGTCGGGTTCAAGATCGCCAGCCTGCCGGCCAACGGCCTGCTCTATGCCGATGCCGGACTGTTGACCCTCATCGCCGCTGGCGACACCGTGCCGGGGCCGAACGTCTACTTCGTGCCGAACCCGAACTTCAGCGGCGCGCCGACCTTCCTGTATGCCGCCATCGACAACGACGGCGTGCAGGACCCGACCCCGGCGACGGCGACCATCACCGTCACTCCGGTCAACGACGCGCCCGACGCCGCCATCTCGGCGCCGAGCTACAACGCGACCGAGCTGTCGAATCTCAACCTGCACGGTACCGGCCTGTCGATCAGCGACATCGACGCTGGCGGCGGTTCGGTGACGGTCACCCTGTCGGTGGGCTTCGGCGTGCTCAACCTGGTGGCGGGCAACAGCGGCGCCACGATCGGTGTCGGCAACGGCACGTCGTCGGTCCAGGTCACCGGCACGGTGACTCAGATCAACAACCTGCTGGGCGGGATCGACACCGGTGTCGGCTCGGCGGGCACGATCGTCTACAACACCAACAGCAACGCGGCGCCGACGAGCACGACGCTGACCCTCACGGTGCATGACAACGGCAATACCGGCGCGGGCGGCGACAAGTCCGACAGCGCGAATGTGACCATCAACATCGCCGACGCCCTGATTGCGCCGGTGGCGGTTGACGATCACATCTACACCAACATCAGCGACCTGATCACGGTGAAGGACAGCTGGCTGCTGAAGAACGACACCGATGCGGACACGCCGCACGCTTCGCTGGTCATCGCCTCGGCGACGGCTGGTGGCAATAGCGGGTTCTTCGACACCCAGCCGAACCACAGCGGCACCAACGTGACGTTCGAGATCGACATCACGGGCAGCTCCAGCCTCGGCAACGGTGACTCCACGTCGTTCGACTACGTCGTGAAGGATCCGGTCCTTGCGGATACCGGGACTGTGGCCGTTACCTACGACACCAGCGGCCCGGTCAACGGTTCGTCCGGCGCCGATATCCTGATCGGCCTGGATGTCGGGTTGAACGGCGGCGCGGGCGACGACCAGATCGCCGGCACCGGCACCAAGGACCTGCTCGACTTCTCCAATGTCAGCTCCAACTGGAGCCTGACCCTGGGTGCGGGCGGTTCGGGCACGGCGACGATCGATGGCACCGACACCTACGAGGGCATCGATGGCATCACCGGCGGTTCGGGCAACAACACGCTCATCGGCAACACCTCCAGCAACATCCTGAATGGCGGTGATGGTAACGACACGCTCGACGGCGGCAATGACGCGGTGGCCGATACGCTGAACGGCGGTGCCGGCAACGACACGCTGATCTTCCGCAGCGGGGCCGATACGCATGATGGCGGCGACCACAACGGCGGCAACGACCTGAGTTCGACGTCGGGGGATGTCCTCGACATCAGCAACGTCGCGTCGCTGGATCTGACCGGCATCTCCAACGCGCAGTTCAGCAACCTGGAGACGATCCGGATGAACGGCGGCGGCAGCCAGACGCTGACGCTGAACGCCTCCGACGTCATCAGCTTCGGCACGGGCGAGTTCAACCCGACCGATGGAAACGTGCTGCCGACGGTCGATGCGATCAAAGTCGACGGCGACGCCGGCGACAACTTGCACCTGTCCGCCGGCTCCGGCCAGTGGTTCAACGTGAATGCGTCGATCTCGAACGAGCCGGCCGGTTACACGGTCTGGGCGTTCGACTCCAACGGCGCCGGCGGCCTGCAGTCCGGCAGCGTGACGGCCTTCGTGATCGTCGACAACGACGTGACGGTTTCGATCGTCTGATCGGGTGGGAATTGAGGGCGCTCCTCCGGGGGCGCCCTCGGGTTCCTCCCGGATCGCGAATTCTCTTGGGGAAGGGCGCCTGCGGGCGCCCTTTTTTCATCCGCTTTTCCGGTCGGCGTGGGCGGCCGGCGGATAGGACTTTCCGCCCTATGACGCGATGCGGCAGTAGCCCCGGTTAACCCCTGGCGGCGGCCCCCGGTAAGGTCTTTCCCTGGTCAAGAATGTCGCACCAGGCCTGCCGCGAAACCACCCAGTCCTAGCTCAACCAGTTGATCAAAAGAGATAATATGGCCGACCCGGCGATTCGCCGGGGCCGGTCCTAAAGCATATTTACGACACATGTGCGTATATCGTTAGCAGCCCTGCCGATTATGCGGGTTAACGGGTTGCACCCATCTCCCTTGCATGATCAGCGCGCAGTCGAGCACGGCTCGGCCGCTGAGAATTCGATCCGGGCATCGCACAGACCCTGGACGACCAATTTCCCGCCCTGCCACGCGCAGGACGGCCAATGCGAAGGGCATAGATCATGGCGACCGACACCACCCATCTGAACCCCGGCACCTACAGCAACGACAATGGCGCGGATGCCTCCGGCTCCGAGCTGGATTTCGGCGCGGTTCACCTGACCGCGGCCGCCGGCGACGCCGGCCAGCCCGTGCAGCTGCCCCAGGGCCAGCGCGTCGTTCTGATCCCGGTGCAGCCGGGTGAGACGCTGACCCTGCCGACCGACGGCACGGACGGGCTGCTGGCCAAGATCGGCGCCGAGGGCAATCTCTCCATCGTGATCGATGGCCGCACCATCATCTTCCAGGGTTATGTCCAGGCGACTGAGCAGGCGCCGGTGAACCTGGTGACCACCGGCGGCGCGGCGATCGACGTCGCCGAACTGGTCGCCGCCACCGACCCCAATCTCGACATCCAGACCGCGGCCGGCCCGGCCGCCGGCGGGCAGGGCGAGGGCGGCGGCGGCATCTTCACCCCGTTCGTGCCCGGCAGCGGCCCCGGCCTGATCGGCGCGGAAGGCGTCCTGAACGCCACCGATCTCGCCTACAAGCTGATCGACGACGAGCGCCGCCTCTTCGTCACGGCGGAAGAGACCGCGCCCGGCGAGGCCGCGGTCACCACGTTCGCCGCCATCAATCCGGCTGGCGAAGCCTTCCTCAAGGAAGACGTGGAGACCCCGATCGCGCTGATCGCGTTGCCGGGCGCCGGCGACCAGGTCACCCAGATCGTGCTCGACAACATCCCGGCCGGCTGGACCGTCAACCTGGCGGGCATCAGCCTGACCGAAGGCACGCTGGGCACCGTCACTTTGGTTGGCAACACCCTCACCATCGAGATCGTCGGCGCCACGCCGGGCGTTCCGGTCAGTGCCTCCGTGCCGGTGACCGCCGCCGCGGATAGCGACGCCGATGGCAGCGACCTGGTGGTGCAGGCGACGGTCGTCGACGGCAGCGCCACCGCCACCGCGAGCTCGACCTTCAACGCCGTGGTCGATGCCGTGCTCGACCAGTATCTCGACGTGTCGCAGAGCGCGCCGGCCGCGGCGGGCGAAAGCGCCCTCAGCCAGACCGTGGGCCTGAACCTGGCCGGTGCCCTGGCGGGTGCCGCAGGCACGCCGTTCACCCATTCCTTCGCCGGCGGCGCCGGCATCGACGGCGACGGCTCGGAGATCCTGCCGACCAGCGCCACCATCACGCTGCCCAACACGGCCATCGACCTGGTGCTCGGCGCCGGCGTTCCGGCCGGCACCACCCTGGCCGAGACCGCGCCGGATTCCGGCGTGTGGGTGCTGAACGCGGGCAGCCCGGCCGACCTGCAGGCGGCGCTCGGCTTCGTCCAGGCGGTGATCCCCGCCGGCTTCGACGGCACCATCGACGGCTCGGTGACGGTCACCACGTCGGAAGCGAACACGCCGGAAGGCAACGCACCGGCCAGCGGCAATGAGCCCGACACCAGCGACAACGCGGTGACCGACACCGCGAGCTTCTCGGTGACGGTGAAGCCGGATACCAGCGTCGAAACCGCGGTCGAAATCGGCACCGAGGGTGCCGCCTATCTGAAGGAAGACGTCTATGGCCCGATCGCGCTGATCGCGACCCCGGGCGCCACCGACCATGTCACCCAGATCGTGCTGTCCAACATCCCCGCCGATTGGGACGTGAAGACGGGGGCGGGCGAGATCCAGCTGTCGAGCGGCACGCTCGGCACCGTGACCTTCGCCGGCGGCGTGCTCACCATCGAAGTGGTCGGCGCAGCCGATGGCGTCGCCGTCACCGCCACGATCCAGGCGAAGGCCGGCCCCGACAGCGATGTCGACGGCGCCGCCCTCAACCTCGCCGCGACCGCGGTCGACGACGACGGCGGCGAGAGTGCCACCAGCAACAGCAATTTCAACGTCGCGGTCGACGCGGTGCTCGACCAGTATCTCGACGTGTCGCAGGGCAAGGCGCCCACGCTCAACGAAAGCAGCGTGACGCAGTATGTCGGTCTCAACCTGACCAGCATGGTCGCGGGCGCCGACGGCTCGCCCTTCGCCAATTCCTTCGCCGGCGGCGCCGGCGCGGATGGCGACGGCTCCGAGCAAATGCCGGTCAGCGCCCGGATCACCGTGCCCAACACGGCGATCGACCTGGCGCTCGCCATCGGCTTCCCGGCCGGCGCCACCATCGCCGAGACCGCGCCGAATTCCGGCGTGTGGGTGCTGAGCGCGGCCAATGCGGCCGACCTGCAGCTGGCCCTCGGCTTCGTCCAGGCCGTGGTCCCGGCGGGCTTCGACGGCACTGTCACCGGCTCGATCGCGGTGACGACGCAGGAGGCGAACACGCCGGAGGGCAGCGCGCCGCTGAGCGGCGCCGAGCCGGACACCAGCGACAACTCCTATACCGACACGACGTCCTTCGCCTTCACGGTCAACAACGCCCATTGCAACGCCATCGGCGGCAGCATCGGCATGGCCGAGGACACCGTATTCAACCAGTACGACCACACCCTGCCGCAGACCGCCGCCGCCGGGCAGATCGCCTTCGCCAGCGTGGTCAGCCTGGGCGTCGGCGAGGCGCTGACGGCGCTCACCGTCACCGGCATCCCCGCCGGCGCGACGGTGACCATCAACGGCGCCGCAATCGCCAACGGCGTGGCGCTGACCCCGGCGCAGCTCGCCGACTGGATCAGCGGCGCGGCCATGGTGGTGACCCCACCGGCCAACCGGGACAACGACTTCAGCCTGTCCTTCAGCGGCCAGACCACCGACACCAGCTCGAGCATCGTCTCCGCCATCGGCGGCAACGTGGCCGTGCGGGTCGACGCGGCGGCCGATGACCCGACCAACGTCACCATCGACGCGCTGAGCAGTTCCGGCGATGAGCAGTTCCTGTCCGGCGAAACCGGCACCGTGAAAGTGACCGCCAGCTTCGGCGACATCGCCGACGGCAGCGAGGCGCACAGCCTGACCATCACCGCTCCGGCCGGCTTCGTCATCACCAGCGTGGCCAATTTCGACGGCCTGACCGCGGCCAACTTCTCCGGCCTCGGCACCGGCACGGTCACCGTGTCGATGCCTGGCGGCGATGCGGGGGTGAGCAACCTGGTCCTCAACGTGACGGCCCCGGCGACCTATGCCGGTCCCACGCCGACCTTCACGGTCACGGCAAACGCGGTCGACACGCCGACCGACCAGGGCACCGGCGCCGGCAACGTCGACAATCCGGTCAACAATCTGGCCAGCGAGAGCGCCAGTGACGCCGTCTCCTTCCGCACCGATTGCGCCGACGGCAGCACGTCGGGCGTCGTCTATGTGACGGAGGACAGCCGGCCGAACCAGTATCTCGGCAATTTCGCCACGGTGGTGGGCGGCGCGGTGGCGCTGAACCTGGTGCCGGCGGATGACGAGCAGTTCGTCTCCGTCACCATCAACAACATCCCGCTGGGCGTCGTCATCTCCGACGGCCTCCAGACGGTGACCGGCACCGGCGCCAATTCCATCACCATCCTGGCCGCCAATCTCGGCACCGTCACCCTGACGCAGCCGAATAACGACGCGTCCAACGACTACACGCTCAGCTACACCGCGGTGATCAAGGATCCGACCTCCAACGACACGTCGACCATCGGCGGGTCGCTGGCGGTCACCGTCGACGCGGTTGCCGACCAGCCGACCGCGTTGGACACCACGGTTTCGCCGCGCGGCTTCGCCTATTCGGTGGCGGAGTCAAAGGATACCGGCGAGGCGACGCTGTTCCGCATCGACCTCGACACCGGCGCGGTCAAGGCTGTGGGCCCGGTGACGATCCCTAATTCGACCCAGCCGGACGTCGAGGGCCTGGCCTTCAACACGGCCAATGGGCTGCTCTACGGCTTCACCACCGGCCCCGGCCAGAACAAGTACCTGGTCTCCATCGACCCGGCGACGGGCGCGACGACGGTGATCGGCGCCTCCTCGCCGGTCGGCGAGATGGGCACCGAGTTCGTCGGCAACACGCTCTATGCCGTGGTCGGCAGCGGCAACACCAGCCAGCTCTATACCGTCAATACCGCGACCGGCGGCTTCACCGCGGTTGGCGGCACGACGGGCGCCAACATTGCCATCGACGGCATGGCCTACAATTCCGGCAACGGCAAGATGTACGGCCTCGATAAGAGCGGCGGCGCGACGTACCTCTACGAGATCAACCTGGCGACCGGCGCGGCCAGCCATCCGGTCCTGGTCGGCAACAACGTCGATCTGCAGAACCTGGCCTATGGCCTCGACGGCAAGCTGTGGGCGGTCGACCGCGTGTCGGGCCAAGTCTACCAGATCGACCCGGTGGCGGGCGGCCTGAGCCTGGTCTCCACCGTGCCGGTCAGCTATTTCCAGGGCGACGGCTTCGAATCCCTCGCCATCAGCCCCAATGCCGGCGACAAGGTCGATCCGGGCAGCAAGTTCGGCTTCGGCTTCACCGCCGATTTCGGCGACCATACCGACGGCTCGGAAGCCCACACCATCCTGATCAAGCTGCCGAGCTCGGCCTGGGACGATTCCTCGACCGCTCCGGCACCGACGGTGCTGGCCGCGGGCAACAGCTACGGCGTGCCAGCGGGGACCTACCTGATCGTCAACGCCGACGCGCTGATCAACCCGGCGAACGGTGTCGCCACCGGCTCGGTCGTGCTGGCGGCGCCGGCCGGCGCCACCGGCGACCAGACCTTCACCGTCTACGCGGTGGCGAAGGACGGCGAATTGCCGGGCGACACGGTCGATCCGGTGCATGAGATCACCGGCAACAACCTGTCGGTCGTTTCGACCGTGCAGGTCGTGCATGTCGGACCGAGCGGCCCGACCGCGGAGGACGTGGCCGCGAAGGTCGATGAGGACGGCATCGCCGGAACCGGCAACAACGACAACCGCGCGGGCGACAACAACGCCAACGCAGCGCCGGATACGGCGGCCAGTGAAGCGGTCTGGCAGGCGACCCTGCCGGTCAACTGGAGCGGCAATGTCGGGTCGATCGGCCTGACCGCCGGCGATTGGAGCGGCCTGCGCACCGCCGACGGCCACGCGATCGTCGCCATCGGCGCCGGCAGCGGTCTGCTGCAGGGCTATGACGCCACCGAGGTGACCGCGGGCGTGCCGAATCCCGGCGCCACGCCGGTCTTCGAGGTGCAGATCCTCAACGCCGCCACCGGCGCCTACGAGGTGCGCCTGCTGCAGGCGCTGCAGCATCCGGACAGCAACAACAATCCGGCGGACAACGCCACCGACGACGGCACGGCGAGCTACGAGGACAACCTCACGGTGCCGGTGCGGGTCAGCTATACCAACAGCGGCGGCACCGTCACCAAGGACCTGTCGATCGATGTCGATGACGACTCTCCGGTGGCCAACGCGCTGAGCAAGTCGACCACGGTGGCGAACCAGGTCAACACCAACCTGCTGCTGGTGCTGGACGTGTCGCTCTCGATGGAGGATCCGTCGGGCCTGACCAGCCTCAACAAGCTGCAGCTGGCGGTGGCCTCGATCAAGGAACTGATCGAGCAGTATGACGCCCGGGGCGACGTGATGATCCAGATCGTCACCTTCAGCACCAATGCCGACATCCAGCCGGCCGGCGTGTGGCTGACCGTGGCGCAGGCCAAGGACTTCCTGAACGGCCTGTCGGCGCAGTCCTACACCAACTACGACGAGGCGCTGACCGACGCCATGACGGCCTACGGCAACAGCGGCAAGATCGCCGGGGCGCAGAACATCGCCTACTTCCTGTCGGACGGCAATCCGAACCGCCCGAGCGGCGATGCCGGCATCGACAGCGGCGAGGAGACGGCCTGGACCAACTTCCTCAAGGCCAACGACATCAACGCCTATGCCCTCGGCTTCGGCCAGCCGGGCGACGTCGACCCGGTGCAGTTGAACCCGGTCGCCTACAACGGCGCCCAGGAGATCAACACCAACTCGACCGTGGTCACGGATCTGAGCCAGCTCTCGGCCACCCTGGCCGCGACGGTGACGACCAGCGTCGCCGGCAACCTGATGACCGACAGCGGCAACGCGGCCGGCGCCGATGGCGCCTATGTGCGCCAGTTCACCTTCGACGGCACCAGCTTCAGCTACGACGGCACGACCATCACCCAGAGCGGAGCCGCGCTGGCTTTCACCCAGGCGGCGGGCGTGCTGACCTTCTCCGCCGACGGTTTCAAGGTGGTCGTCGACATGAACACCGGCGGCTACACCTACTCGGTGCTGGACGGCGCTGTCCTGCCGGCCAACGAGACCTTCGGCTACACGCTGGTGGATAATGACGGCGATGCCGCCAGCAACACGCTGGCGGTGGCGATCGCCGGCGGCGACAGCGCTCCGATCGTGCGCGACGACACCGTCATGACCAATGTCAACGGCGGCAACGGCACCAGCATCGTGGTGCCGGACTACGCGCTGCTGTGGAACGACACCGATGCCGATGGCGACCGCATCAGCGTCGGCACCATCTCCGGCATCAGCAGCCTCAGCAGCGTCGTGCATGCCGGCGGCAACGTGACCATCACCGACAACAACTCGAACGGTGGCGAGTTCACCTATGACGCCAGCGCCAACGGCCGCCATGATACCGGCGACGTGGTCGTCGACCGCAGCCAGGCCAATGAGAGCACGCTCGATGGCAACGGCCTCGACAACATTCTGGTGGGCCGCAGCCAGGCCGACACGCTGAACGGCAACGAAGGCAACGACGTCTTGCTGGGCGGCGGTGGCAACGACACGCTGAACGGCGGCGCGGGCCACGACCTGCTGGTCGGCGGCGCCGGCAACGACACCATCAACCTGTCGAGCGCCAGCGGCGACCACGACACGGTGATGATCACCAGCGTGCTCGACGGCAACGACCGGGTGACGAACTTCGGCGACGGCGTCAACAACGGCGGCGCCGACAGCCAGGACCACCTCAACCTGGATCAGCTGTTCGACAGCCTGGGCGTGGCGACCGATGCGCGCGAGGCGCGCGTGCAGGTGACGGATGGCGGCAGCGACACCGTGGTCACGGTGGACCTGACCGGCAACGGATTCGACGCCAGCGACGTGCACGTGACGCTGCTCGGGATCGGCAGCCCGTCGAACATCTCGGTCGGCCTCGACAACACCGACGATATCGTGCTCGGCACTGCCTGAGACCAATGCGCGACGGGCGGGGCGCCAGACGCTCCGCCCGTACCTGGAATGTCACCGGCCGCGGTCCAACCGCGGCCGGTTCGCGTTTTGGGGCCTGTCTGCATTGCTCTCGCGCCGATATACGATGATATGTCGGAATACCAATAATAATGGTCGCTCCGGCGCCCGGGAGCGGTGTGTTGGGGAATCCCAGCGAGAGGGCGCTCTTAACGATTTCGGTGGCCCAGCTTGCTCATGTGTTTTTACATAAGATATTGAAATATTTCACATATTTCTGATCCGTCCAATTTCGGCGACATTTGAAAAATAATTAGAGCGATATATCCGAATATATCACAATTAACTTGGCGCGAATTGCGGAACGCCCGGTCTCGTAGCCATAATCCGCACCGTCAGAGGTCAAGCTTGGGGAAGTTTTCGATCTCTGCAATCGAACCGGGCCACGAGAACCCGGGCGGTCTGGACTAGGAGACGTCGTGCGTTTCGCATGACGAATTCACTGAGGGCAAAATCAAATGGCTACGGATTCCACGCATCTCCCGCAGGGCGGGTCGATCACTGATGCCAGCGCCGACATGTCCGGCAGCGAGCATGAGTTTGGCGCGGTGCAGTTGGCGGCTGCGACGAACGGGGCGGGAGAGCCGGTTCAGGTTCCGCAGGGTCAGCGCGTGGTTCTCATTCCGGCGCAGCCTGGTCAGACGATCACGCTTCC
>JBGAGP010000029.1:0-39485 GCA_044226685.1 Dongiaceae bacterium | reverse complement strand
CCAGGATGTCGAAGGCTTCTGCGCCGAGATCGAGCGGCGCTGGCGCGCGATGGCCCTGCGCTGAGACCCGCTTCACTTCGCGGCCGGCCTCGTCTATGGCTGGTGCGGGGATCGATGCGGGGGGATAGATGGCCAAGGACGAGCAGCAGGAAGCCTTCGAGAAGGTGCTGAGCGGCAACCTGGCGCGGGTGGTCGACCTGATCAAGTTCGCCGAGACCAAGAACGCGGCGCTGCTGACCTTCGCCGCCTTCTGGATCCTGGCGCTGATCAACCTGCTGGCGAGCGGCCGCGCGCTGCCCGCCGGCTTCGCCAATGCCTTCCTGGTGGCGCTGCCGGTCTTCGCGGGCGCGGCCTTCACCTGCGTGCTGGCCTTCCTGCCCAAGATCGATTTGCAGCACCGCGAGCCGCCGGATGCGCGCTACAAGAACCTGCTGTTCTTTTCCGACATCGCCACCGTGCCGCTGGCCGAATACGAGGCGGCGGCGCGCGAGCGGTACTTGCCCGCGCCGGGCGAGGCGGCGAGTGCCGCCTATCTGCGCGATTTGGCGCGCGAGGTCGCGGTCAACGCCCGCATCGCCGACCGCAAGTTCCGCCTGTTCAACTGGGCGGCGCGCATCCTCAGCCTCGCCGTCGCCATCCTGATCGCGCCGGGGCTGTGGCACCTGGCGGTGTGGCTGGGCGGCGGCGCTAACCCCTGAAGCGCGCCTCGGCGACGCCCTTCACCCCGGGCTGGAAAGCGAAAATGCTGCCCGCCTGGCCCTGGCGCTCGCCGCCGATCCAGGCCGAGGTGACGTAGCAGATGTCGAGGTCCTTGCCGCCGAAGGCGGGGCAGGTCGGCTTTTCCACCGGCATCTTCACCACGCGCTCGACCTTGCCGGCGGGATCGAAGCGGGTGACGCGCCAGCCCTGCCAATAGGCGACCCACACGCCGCCCTCGGAATCCACCGTGGCGCCGTCGGGGAAGCCCTCCTCCGCCGGGCGCTCGGCGAAGACGCGGCGGTTGGCGATCTCGCCGGTCGCGGTGTCGAAGTCCCAGGCCCACACCTTGCGCGCATAGGAATCGCCGTAATACATGACGCGCCCGTCGGGGCTCCAGCACAGCGAGTTGGAGCACACCACGTTGTCGACCAGGCGCTTGCAGGTATGGTCGATGTCGAGGCGGTAGAGCCCGCCGGTCGGCAGCTTCTCCGGGTCGTGCATGGAGCCGGCCCAGAAGCGGCCCTGGCGATCCGGCTTGCCGTCGTTGAAACGGTTCTCGCGCCGCTCGGGCTCCGGTTCGACGATGGGCTGGAAGACGCCGGTCGATGGCTCGAAAAAGAAGAAGCCCGAGCGCAGCGCCACCACCAGCCCGCCTTGCGCGCGCAAGGCCAGGGAGCCGACGGCCTCCGGCGTTTTCCACACCTCGTCGCGCCCCGTGGCCGGATCGAAGCGATGGATCTCGCGCTGCTTGATGTTGACCCAGTAGAGGCGCTGCTCGGCCACGTCCCAGAGCGGGCCCTCGCCCAGCTCGGCCCGGCAGTCGAGCGCGCAGGTCACGTCGGTCATGATGGCTTCCCCCTCACATCGTCCCTCGATCTTGTCGCCGGATCCCGTTCCGGAATTTTGCCGGAGTGTGCGCGAGGACGGCGCTGCGATCAATCGGCACGGGACGTGTCGTGGCGGGGTTCGGTCAGGCCTGGCCGCCGAAGACGACGTGGAAGATGCGGCCTTCGAACATCGTCATCAGTTCCTGGGTCAGCCGGCGGCTTTCCGCGCGCTCCGGCGAATCCAGCGCGGCCGCGATCGCCGCCTGCGACGCATAGGCGATTTGCAGCACCAGCGGATAGTTCGGCGCCCCGGCATCCGCCTCGACCGCGTAGAGCACCTCGACCCGTTCGGCGCCCGGGAACTTGCGCCACAGCGGCAGGAGCCTGTGCTGGACATAGGCCCGGAACGCGTCCTCGTGCCCGGCCAGGATGCGCCCTTCGAAAAAGGCGCAGCGGACGAAACCGGTCATGGCGCCCGGCAGGCTCATCGCTTGCCGCCGGGCCCCGCCGGATCGGTCGCCGGATCGCCCGCCGGATCGCCCGCCGACCGGGGCGCCTGGCGCAACGCGGCGTCGGCCCTGCTGCCGGTCCGGGTCCTGCGGCGAGACGCGGTGACCGCCAGGCCGACGGCCAGGATCAGCATGGCCCCGTTGAACAGCGGCTCGACGAAGAACGGCGCCCCCAACTGGTTCAATCCCGCGACGGTCACCGCCAGCACCGCCACCGCCAGCACGGTGCCCCAGACATTGACCCGGCCGGGCCGGATCGACGTCGCGCCGAGCAAGGCCGCGGTGAAGGCCGGCAGCAGGTATTCCTGGCCGACCGAGCTTTGCCCGACCTGCAATTGCGACTGCAGCACGATGCCGGCGAAAGCGGCCAAGGTCGACGAGGCGACGAAGGCCAGCGTGACGTAGCGCCTGGCGGAAATGCCGTTGAGCTCCGCCGCGCGCGGATTGGCGCCCAGCACATAGAGATGCCGGCCGAGCGGCAGGTATTCGAAGACCAGCCACAACCCGATGCTGGCCACCAGCACGTAGATCGCCGGCGCCGGCAGCCCGAAGCCGCCGAGCTTGATGGTGCCGGAAATGGCGGTGAAACTCGGCGGCAGCAGTCCCAGGACCTGCTGACCGCCGGTATACCAGGCGTTGAGGCCGTAGAGGATGGTGCCGGTGCCGAGCGTGGCGATGAAGGAATCCATCCGCACCCGCGTCACCAGCAACCCGTTGATCAACCCGACCGCGGCGCCGAGCGCCAGCACCAGCAGGCAGGCGACGCCCCAGGGCAGGCCCTGGTGGTCCTGCGATTGCAGGCCGATCGCCAGCACCTGCGAGATGCCGAGCATGAAGCCGGAGGAGAGGTCGAAATGGTTGGCGACCATCGGGATGAAGACCGCGAGGGCCACCAGGGCCTGGATCGACTTGTTGGAGACGATGGAGCGGAAGTTGAACGCGGTCGGAAAGGTGTCTGGCTTCAGGATCGAGAATCCGACGACCAGCAGCACCAGCAGCACCAGCAGGCCCCAGACCGATATCAGCCGGACCGCGCCGCCGCCCAGCGGCCGCAGATAGGGGTTTCCATCGCTCATCGCGGCGTCTCCGTGTTTGCGTCGATGATCGCGCCCGCGCGCTCGCCCGCGGCCAGCATGGTGAGCAGCGGCACGCTCAATTCGGCGCGGCTGATCTCCGCGCCGATGCGGCCGCGATCGAAGACCAGCGCGCGGTGGCAGATGCGCTCGACCTCCTCGAAATCGGAAGAGACCAGCAGCACCGCCATGCCGCCCTGCAACGCCTGCTGCAGCAGCGCGTAGATCTCCGCCTTCGATCCGACGTCGACGCCGATGGTCGGCTCCTCCAGCACCAGCAGGCGCACTTTCGCCGCCAGCCAGCGCGCCACGACCGCCTTCTGCTGGTTGCCGCCGCTCAAGGTCGCGATCGGCCGCTCGGGATCCTCCGGCCGGATCGAGAAACGGCGGATCAGCGCTTCCGCGCCCGCGCGCTCGTCCCTTGGTCGCATGATCCGCAGCAACGGGTGGCCGGTGATGGTCGGATTGAGATAGAGATTTTCGCGCACCGCCAGGTTGGCGGCGAGGCTTTCCTCGGCCCGCTTGCTGGAGACGAAGCCGATGCCGGCCGCCATGGCGTCTTCCGGCCCGGCCAGGTGCAACCGCCGGCCGTCGAGGGCGATCGTCCCGGCGTCTGCGCGCAGCGCCGCGAAGACGGCGCGGCCGACGGCGTCGTGGCCGGCGCCGCGCAGGCCAACCAGGCCGAGGATCTCCCCGGCCTTGACCTTGAGCGAGATCGGACCGACCGCGCCGAGGGTGAGGCCGTCGATTTCCAGCACGCTGGTGGCGGCGCCGAGTTCCGGCGGCGCGAAGCTGCGTTCCAGCGCGCGGCCGACGATGTCGAACACCAGGTCGTCCGGCGTGATGTCGCCCACCGCGGCGCTGCGCACTTTGCGCCCGTCGCGCAGAACGGTGACGCGGTCGGCGATGCGGAACACCTCGTCCAGGCGGTGGCTGACATAGATGATGCCGATGCCGCTCCGGCGCAGCCGGTCGAGCGCATCCAGCAGATGCGCCACGTCGGCCTCGGGCAGCGCCGCGGTGGGCTCGTCCAGCACCAGGATATCGGCATGCACCGCCAGCGCGCGGGCGATGGCGACGATGGATTTTTCCGCCGCTGTCAGCCCGGCCACCAGCGCTTCCGGCTCCAGGTGACTGCCCATCAGGCGCAGCGCGCGCAGGCTGGCCGCGGCGACGCCGCGCCAGTCGATCAGCCCGCAGCGGCGCCGGTAGCCGGCGAGCAGCGCCACGTTCTCCGCCACCGTCATCGAATCGACCAGGCCGAGATCCTGGTGGATGAACGCGATCGGCAGGTCGTGATCCGCCGGCTGCGCGCTCCTGCCGTCATAGAGGATCTCGCCCTGGTCGCAGGCATAGACCCCGGCCAGGATCTTGATCAGCGTCGACTTGCCGGCGCCGTTCTGGCCGAGCAGGGCGTGCACCTCGCCGCGGCGGAGCGAGAAGTCGACGCGGTCAAGCGCCAGCGTTCCGGTGAAGCGCTTGCTGAGCCCGCGCATCTCCAGCAGCGGCGCTGCCGACGGTGCGCCGGCCTCGGCATGGGTGGCGGCTGCCAGGCTCATGCGGGATCCATCCGAAAAAACTGCCGGGCGCCGGAGGCGGGCGCCCGGCCGGGCCGCGCGATGTAGCGGGCGCGCCCTAGTTGGCGACACCCCAGAGCTTGAAATACTGCTCCTTGTAGCCGTTGCTGGGGAAGAAGGCGTTCTTGTCGCCGCCTTCCGCGTTCACGTTGTCCGGCGTCACCAGATAGGGGTTCTGGACATAGCCGCTGGGCGGCTGCTTGTTGAAGGCGCGGTTGAGCTCGTCGATCGCCTGGAAGGCCTGCAGCTCGATCGGCTCGGAGACCGTCACCTGCTGGTACTGGCCGCCCTGGCGGATGCGGTCATAGGCGGAGCGGTTGCCGTCCGCCGCGACCAGGACCACGTCCTCCGGCGCGACGCCGGCGGCGCGCAGCGTCGGCACGGCGAAGTCCCAGTCGTTGTCGCCGACCGAAGTGGCATAGAGCGGGGTGCCGAAGCGCTGCACCCAGCTGGTGGTCAGTTGCGGCTGGCGCTGCGCCGCTTCGGACGCCGGCGAGTTGACGTAGTCCATGACCTGGCAGCCCTTGCATTCCTTCAGCCGGTCGCGGGTGGCGCCGGATTTGGTCGCGGCGATGGCGTATTCGTTGTGGCTCAGCACCACTACCTTCGCCGTGCCGTTGGAATGGGCGATGACCCAGTCGGCTTCCGCCTGGCCGATCGCAACGGTGTCCTGCTGGATGTTGTAGAACAGGTTCAATTCAGGATGCGGCCCCGGCGTCGCCGCGGCGTGGATGCCGACCACGGCGATGCCCTGGGCGACCGCGCCCTTGATCGGATCCTGCAAGCTGGCGGCGTCGGCGAACATGACGATGCCGTCCGGCTTCAGCGCGATGCCCTGGTTCAAACCGGCCAGCCAGGAGGTCGGCGAACCACGGCCATCGATGACGGTGAGCTTCCAGCCGATCTTGTCGGTCGCCTCTTTCATGTAGACGCCGTAGAGATGCGAAATGTCGTTCTGCTCGTCACCCGACAGAAAGACGATGGTCTTGCCCTGGGCCAGCGCCGGGCCGGAAGTCGGCCCATCCCAGGTCGTCTGCGGCCCGGCGAGCTTGGCCACGTTGGCGATGGCGCGGTCGATCACCGCTTGGGCATCGTCGGCGCGGGCGGCACCGATGGACGCGGTCAGCAGCAACGCGGTGGCGACGCCGAACAGAATCGACGGGCCGCGGCCGGAATCCCGGCGTACGCTCTTCCTGATCATGCTCACTCCTCCCATGAACGGCGCTTGGTCCGCGCCTGGTGTCGTTGCCATCAAGTATCGGGAGCGGCGGGGGTAGCGTCAACAGAAATTTGTATCGATCTAAATTTATTGCTGCATTGCGGCGAAACTTCCATTCATTCTTGTTATGGAACAAGGGGTTTGCTAGGAAAAGGAATTAGAACGATTCTGCACATTGCGCCGCCTTGCGGGATTTGCCGCAATCGGTGGCGCTGCGGCAGGATGGGGCCCTGGATCGGACGCACGCATGCGCAAGCTCACCCTGAAGGACATCGCCCGCCACGCCGCGGTGTCGCCGTCGACTGTTTCGCTGGTCCTGCGCGATTCGCCCCTGGTGGCGGAGGCGACGCGGATCAAGGTGCGTGCGACCATGGAGGCGCTCGGCTACGTCTACAATCGCGGCGCCGCCAATCTGCGGTCGCGGCGCTCCAACACCATCGGCCTGGTGGTGCCCGAGATCACCAATCCGTTCTATGCCGAACTGGTCGCCGGCATCGACACCGTCATGGACAACAGCGGCTGGGTCGCCTTTCTCGCCAATTCGGCGGAATCGCCGGAACGCCAGGATCGCTTCATCCAGCGCATCCGCGAGCAGAACGCCGACGGCATCATCCTCGCCGCCGCAGAAGGCTCCGAGCCGGAGCTGATTCAGCGGCTCTCCGCCTGGCGGGTTCCCTGCGTGCAGGCACTGCGTCGCATCGGCGACGGCCCTGGAGACTATGTCGGGCCGGACTACCGGCTCGGCGTGTCGATGGCCGCGGAGCACCTGATAGGGCTGGGACACAAGCACATCGCCTATATCGGCGGCGCGCGGCGCACCTCCGCGTTGCGCGAGCGCCTGGCGGGCTTTCGCGGGGCGATGAAGCGTCACGGCCTCGATGCATCGACCGTGGTCTCCTGTCCGGCGACGCGCGATGAGGGCGTGAAAGCGATCCGCGAGTTGTTGCAGGCGGCAACGCCGCCGACCGCCGCCATCTGCTACAACGACATCGCCGCCTTCGGCGTCATTCTCGGGTTGCTCGAAGCCGGCCGGCAGCCGGGCATCGATTTCAACCTGGTCGGCTTCGACAACATCGCCGAAGCGGCGCTGAGCCGTCCGGCCCTCACCACCATCGCGGTGGAGCCGCGCCAGATCGGCCAACAAGTGGCAGAGCTGCTCCTGCGCCGCATCGCCGATCCCGCCGGCCGGCCGGAGCAGGTGATCCTGCCGCCGCGCCTCATCATCCGCGACACCTGAACCCACCCTCCCGGCGCGTGGCGCCCTCGGCTGCAGGGCACGACGGCGGCCTCGAGCGGCGCGGCCCAGCGGCGGGGCGGCTTGACTTCCCGGTCGCGGCCGGCCAATCTTTAGAACGATACAAATGGCCGCCAGCCGCGGCTTTTCGCGACGAACGGGATGCCACCATGAATCGCAGCGGACGGGCCCATGAGCTGACGCCGACGCCGGTCTCGGTCGCCTGTGTCGCCGATACACGCTCGATCGCCGGGGAATCGCCGGTGTGGAGCCAGGCGGAGAATTGCCTGTATTTCGTCGACCATCAGGGCCGCAAGATCCATCGCTATCGACCGCGCGCGGCGACGAAAGGCGATCTGGAGAGCTTCGACCTGCCCGACATCGTCACCGCCTTGGCGCCGCGCCGGAACGGCGGGCTGATCATCGCGCTGCACCAGCATTTCGCGTTCTTCGATCCGGACAGCGGCGCCTTGGAACTGCTCGCCAATCCCGAGCCGGACCTGCCGGGCAATCGCTTCAACGACGGCAAATGCGACCGGCAGGGCCGCTTCTGGGCCGGCACCATGGGCAAGGTCGAATGGGACCAGCCCTGCGGCAATCTCTATCGCCTCGGGGCCGACCTGCGGCCGCAGAAACTTGCCGGCGGCATCCGCTGCTCCAACGGCCTGGGCTGGAGTCCGGATGACCGTGTCTTCTATTTCGCCGAGAGCTTTGCCCATCAGATCCATGCCTATGATTTCGACGCCGCCAGTGGCGCCATCGCCAACCGGCGCCGGTTCGCCGCCCTGGACCCGGCCAGCGGCGCCTTTCCCGACGGCCTCACCATCGATTCCGAGGGCTTCCTGTGGAACGCCCAACCGGTTTTCGGCCGCATCGCGCGCTATGATCCGGCCGGGCGGCTCGAGCGTCTCTACCAGATGCCTGTCTCCTGGCCGACCAGTTGCATTTTCGGCGACACCGATCTGGGAACCCTGTATGTGACCTCCGCCCGCGAGTCCCTGAGCGCCGCCGAGATCGCCGAGGAGCCGCTGGCCGGCGGATTGTTCTGCTTCCGGCCGGGTGTCGCCGGACTGCCGGAAACGCCTTTTGCCGGCTGAGGCGTGACGCCCTGATCGACAACCACTGGAAGCGTGTGACCCCCGCATGAAGCCCGATGTCCTGATCGCCGTGCCGATCTACCCCGCCACCATGGCGGCGCTGGACCGGTTGTTCACCACCCACCGCCTGTTCCAGGCGGCCGACCGCGCCGCGTTCCTGGGCGGCCTGCGGGACAAGGTGCGCGCCATCGTCACCAGCGGCGGCGCCGGCGCCGACGCGGCCCTCATCAACGCGCTGCCGAAGGCGGAGATCATCGCCTGTTTCGGCGTCGGCGTGGATGCCATCGACCTCGGCGCCGCGCGGGCGCGCAACATGGCGGTCAGCAACACGCCCGACGTGCTGACCGAGGATGTCGCCGACCTCGCCCTCGGCCTGATCCTCGATTCGCAGCGCCGCATCAGCCGCGGCGACCGCTTCGTGCGCGCCGGCAACTGGCTGAAGGGCGGGCTGGAGCTGGGCAGCGCCTTGCGCGGGCGCAAGCTCGGCATCGTCGGTCTGGGGCGCATCGGGCTTGCCACCGCCGAGCGCGCCGCGGCCTTCGGCATGGAGATCGCCTATCACGGCCCGCGCGAGAAGCCGGATGTGCCCTATCGCTTCTTCGCCGACCTCGTCGCCCTGGCGCGGGACAGCGACATCCTGTGCCTGACTTTGCCCGGCGGCACCGGCACGCGGCACCTGGTCGACGCCGCGGTGCTCGACGCCCTCGGACCGCGCGGCACCCTGGTCAATGTCGCGCGCGGCTCCATCGTCGACGAGGCGGCCCTGGTCGCGGCGCTGCAAAGCGGCGCGCTCGGCGCTGCCGCGCTCGACGTGTTCGCGGACGAGCCGCGCGTGCCGCCGGCCTTGCTCGCGATGGAGAACGTGGTGCTGCAGCCCCATGTCGGCAGCGCCACCGACGAGACGCGTACCGCGATGGGCCAGCTGGTGATCGACAACCTCACCGCGCATTTCGCCGGCCTGCCCTTGCCGACGCGGGTGGTGTGAGCCCGATGCCGCGCAAGCCCGCACCCGTTGCGCTGGCGCCGCGCAAGCCGCCCATCGTCATCGTCATGGGCGTCGCCGGGGCCGGCAAGAGCACGGTTGGCGCAGCACTCGCCGCAGCACTCGACTGCGCTTTCGCCGATGCCGACGAGTTCCACCCGCAAGCCAACATCGACAAGATGCGCGCCGGCCGGCCGCTCACCGATGCCGACCGCGCGTCGTGGTTGGCGGCGATCGCCGCGCGCATCGACGACTGGCGCACGCAGGGCAAGGGCGGCGTCATCGCCTGCTCGGCGCTGAAGCGCGCCTATCGCCGCGTCATCATCGGCAAGCGGCCGGAGCTGCGCCTCGTCTATCTGCGCGGCGACGCGGCGCTGATCCGCCGCCGGTTGACCCAGCGACGCCATCATTTCATGCCGGCCAGCCTGCTCGACAGCCAGTTCGCGACCCTGGAGGAGCCCGGCGCCGACGAACGCCCGATCGTGGTCGACGCGGCGAAATCCGCCGCCACGCTGGCGCGCGAAATCCACCGCGCCCTGAACGGCGCGGCGTGATCCCGCGGCCTGTGAAGCCCGACCGTGAACTGCAACGTCGGCTGCTACCATAGGGCGTAGGGCTAGCCGTTTGCGCGATTGACAGTACTGGCCGCGGATTGCCAGAGTCCCGCCCGCCCATGGTCCAGGAAGAGCAGCTTTCGATCCTCTATGATTCGGCGGAGCAGGTGCGCTCGCGCGGCATCGCCGACCTGCGCGACTACTGGCAGTCCAAGCTGGGCGGCCGGACAATGCCGCATCCCGACGACGTCGATCCGCAGGAGATTGCCGCGCTGCTGCCCGGCCTGATCGTCACCGAATATGTCGGCGCGCCGGCGCGCGTGCTCTACCGCCTGGTCGGCGCCACCCATGCGCATTACAGCGCCAGCGACTTCACCGGCCATTATCTCGACGAGATGAACTGGTCGGAAAGGCCCTTCGTCGCCCGGGTGCACGAGACCCTGCGCCGCACCAAGGCGCCGGTCTATGGCAACTATCAATGGGATTTCCGCGACCACCTGCCGGGCTACAGCGAGTTCGGCTTCTTCCCGCTGTCGCGCGACGGCGAGACCGTCACCGACAGCATCGGCTTCGACGATTGCTCCGAGTTCGAGCAGGCGCTCGACCGCGCCCGCTAGGATTGCGCACGCCAGGTCTATGCAGGACAGGACCATGCAGGCCAGGACTATGCAGGACAGGGCTATGCGGGGGCGTCGCCGGCAATCCCGCCCGCCGGTCTGTCGCGCCCCGGTATTCCTTCGGCGAGGCCGCCACTCCGATCGGCTATCGGCAAGCGGCAATCGGCCGCAACCCGCGCTTTTTCAGTGGCTTGTCACCCACGGGTCAGGTTTGTAGGCTTAGAAAGCTGCCTATTGGCGCCACCCTGACTCCGCCTGGGGAGCGGGACGGGGGCGCGGTTCGAGGGCAGGCGAGGCGCCGCAAGCCGGCGCGGCTCGTCTATTGCAGTGGAGAGGGTTCGCATGGCTGCCGTCGCTGTCGATTACCGTGATTATCTGCCGCTGGTCCGGCAGCTGGAGCAGCAGGGCTATATCCGCATCCCGATCGCCGAGCAGACGCGCCAGACGCTGGACCGCTGCTTCGACCTCGCCAACCGCTATTTCGCGCAATCGCCGGCGGAGAAGCAGCGATTCGCCCGCCCCGAGATCGTCGAGGGCTATCGCGAGCTGGGCCCGGAATATTCCCAGGTGCCCGAGCGGCCGGACCTGACCGAGTCCTTCTCGGCCTGGAACCGCAACCGCGAGCGGGCGGATCTCGCGGGTTGGGCCACGGCCTGCCCGTTCCACGCGGCGCTGCGCGAAGCGGGCGATTCGCTGGAGGTGATCACCCGCGCCATGTTCAAGGCGATGGCCGAGACCTGGGCCGCCGATGTTCCCGGCGGCGCGCCGGAGCTGCGCTTCTATCGCGCCAGCTACGTGCAGCTGAACTACTACGAGCCGGCCAAGCACAGCCGCGAGCTGCTGCAGGATTCGCACGAGGACGGTCACCTGATCACCGTGCTGCGCAGCAACGCGCCGGGCCTCGAGCTCGACCTGCCGAGCGGGGTCCTGCCGATCGAGACCAACGGCAACGACCTGGTGCTGATGCCGGGCGCGCTGCTGTCCCTGATGACCGGCGACAAGATCAAGCCGTGCTACCACCAGGTGCGCAACAACCACCGCACCACGCCGCGTTCCTCGATGATGTATTTCGTCAATCCGGAAATCGACCAGGCGCTCAAGCCCTGGATCAGCAACGAGACGAATGCCGGCGTCGACATCATCGAGCGCGCCAACGCGGCGCCCAAGCAGTTCGGCATGCCGACCCTGGAAGACAGCCTGACCGGCCACGCCGAGACCCGCGCCCACGATTTCGCCGGCGCGGCGCAGTAGCGCCGCGCCTGATATCCCCCCGCACATTCTTTCCGGGGGCGGCGCAGTAGCGCCGCGCCTGATATCCCCCCGCACATTCTTTCCGGGGGCGGCGCAGTAGCGCCGCGGCTTCAGATCATGTGACGGTCGCGCAGCCGCGCCGCGTCGAGGGCGCGGCGGATGTGCGGGCCAAGCGCGCTGAGCCCGATCGGCTGCGCATGCACCCGCTGCAGGAAATGCACGTCGGGATAGGAATTGCCTTCGAGGATCACCGGTCCCGTCGGCGTCAGCGCGATGTCCCAGCCCACCAGCATGCGATCGCCGAACACGCGCTGCGCCTGTTCGGCCAGCGCGCGGATCTGCGGCCAATCAGGCAGCACGCGGCCCGCGACCTGCGCGCCGGTCACCGGATGGCGGTCGCTCCAGCGCCCGGGCCACAGATCCTTGTCGTTGCACATCGGCCCCAGCCGCCCGCTCGCCAGGTCGATGACAGCCGCGTGCTCGCGCTTGCTGTGCCAGGTCGGCTCCAGCTTCGAGATCACCCGCAGCATCGCGTGGGTGGTGACCGGCGCGCCGGTCTGGTCGGCGCAGGTGATGACGCGGAGCGCGATCAGCGACTGCTCCGCCAGGTCGGCGATCGCCGGATGGTTGGTCAGCATCTCCTGCAGCAGCATGTCGCGCTTCAGCGACGCGCGCCGCAGGTGATCGAACAGCGCGTCGCGGCCCCAGATCGCGCCCTGCTTGGTGCGCCAGGTGAGCGGCGCCACGCGCTGCAGCCAGAGCGAGCCGCGCGCGCCGCGCCATTGCCGCGGCTTGATGAACAGGTCGCGGTCGAGTGCCGCTTCGTCCGCGGCCTCCAGCCAGCCCAGCACGCCGGCGCTGGCGTGGATCAGGATCCGCGGCGATGGCAGGCCGTGGGCGCGGCAGCAGGCATGGAAGGCGAGCTTGTCGCCGAGATTGACCCGCGCGCCATGCAGCTTCGGCTGCAGCTTGTGCAGGCGGCGCAGCAGGCCGTTGCCGATCTCGAAGCGGCTCAGCGCGTGATCCGCCCAGTGGCGCCGCTCCGGCCGGTAGAGCTCCAGCGTCGGATAGAGAATCGGATCGATGCCCTCGCCCCAGCCGAGGCGCAGCATGTCGATCGCCTGCAAGCTCAGCGGCCGGCCGGCCTCCGCGATCGCCCGGCCGAAGCGCCACAGGCACCACAGGGTGCGAACCAGGAACATGACCGGCCGCACCGCCTCGACATAGAAGCGCGCGCTGAACGGCCGGCGCAGGCTGCCGCGCAGCACATAGCGGCGCAGATCCAGCCGCGCGCGCCGGCCAAGCGGCCCATCCAGGCGATATTCGGCCGGGCGGTCGGGCGCGGCGCCGGCCGTGCCGATCCCGGCCCAGTCATCCGGCCCGCTTTCGAGCCGGATGGCGCGCAGCACGAACATGGCGGCGCCGGCGACATAGAGCTGCAGCGACAGGAAGGTCGACAGGTCCTGGATCGCCTCGACCACGTCCGGACCGAGCCGCGCCGCGAGGCTGCCGGAATCGCCGAAGTCGATCAGGGTGGAGAAGGCCTGCAACGCGAAGCCGGCCCAGACCAGGCGCCGCGCCCAGGCCGGGAAGTGCTCCAGCCGGGTGACGAACCACAGCGCCGTCAGGGTGGCGAGCAGGAACAGACAATCGTTGAGGTTGTCGATGCCGAGCCGGGTCTCGATGCGCTCGGTCCACGGGCCGCCGAAGGCGGCGATGCTGGCAATGCCGAGCAGCAGCAGCGTGAACTGCCACAGCCGGCGGGTGGCCGGGCTCGGCGCGCCGAGGGCGAGACGGGCGCCGGCCAGTGCCACGCCGACCAGCGCCACGAGTCCGGCCAGGCTGTCCACCGCCCAATCGGCCGCCGGCGAATGCAGGGCGGCAAGCAGGACGGCCAGCATCGTGGTGCCGCCGAAGACGGCGACCGCGCGCTGGTTGGCCAAGGCTGTTTTCACGGCGGGGGTCGTCTTCATGGCGGGGAAATCTTCATCGCGGGAGATCTTCATGGCTTCGTCACACGGCGGAGCATCGCGCCGCTATCGGTGCGGCCGCATCGGCCGGCGCGTTCGGCGCCGGCCATCCCAGGCATCCTGGCCGTTTCGGTCATCGCGGGACCCTTTGCAGCGGGCGCGCCCGTTGCGGAGTTCTCCGTGTTGGAGCTCCGGGGCGCTGCGTCCGGCCGGTCCCTGTGTCCGCCCCCGCGGCAATTCGGTGTGGCGCATTAGGCGCCGGGTCGCTGACGCGACACTGACGACGGGTCGCGTGCGCATCGCGCCAAGCGGCGGGAGGCGCTACCATGGCGCATGCCGAGTCGCACCAACCCGCTGCGGGCGATCGAGAGCTTCAACCGCGGCCGCCTGCCCAGCCTGCTGGCGCTGAAATACCGCAAGATGGCGGCGACCCCGTTCGGCTATTTCCGCGGCACCAATCACCTGTTCCATGCCGCCTGGCCGGGCCAGGCCTGGCTCGAGCGCATGCCGGCGGTATGGCTCAACGGCGACCTGCACCTGGAGAATTTCGGCACCTATCGCGGCGACAACCGGCTGGTCTATTTCGACGTCGGCGATTTCGACGACGGCTGCCTGGGCCCGGCCGGGCGCGACCTGGCACGCTTCCTGGTGGGGTTGTCGCTGGTCGCGCGCGAGCTCGGCCTCGGCCGCAGCGATGGCGCGCTCGCCCGCATCTTCCTCGCCGCCTATCGCGGCGCGCTGGCCGGCGGCAAGGCGCGCTGGATCGAGCGGCGCACGGCGACCGGGCTCATCGGCATGCTGCTGAAGGATCTCGAGCGGCGCACCCAGGCCGACCTGCTGCTGAAGCGCACGCTGGTGAAAAAGCGCGGCCGGCGCCTGCGCGAGGATACCGGCAAGGCGCTGAAACTGCCCAAGGCGGAACGCGAGCGGGTCATCGCCTTCATGGCGCGTTTCGCCCGCCACCGCGCCGATCCGGACTTCTTCACCGTGCTCGACGTGGCCCAGCGCGTGGCCGGCGTCGGCGCGCTCGGCCTGCCGCGCTACGTGGTGCTGATCCGCGGCAGCGGCCGGCCCGACGGCGCCGCCCTGGTCGACCTCAAATGCCAGGAGGGCTCCACCCTGCTGCCGCTGATGCGCCAGCGCCAGATGCGCTTCGCCAGCGAGGCCGAGCGCGTGGTCGAGATCGAGAATCGCATGCAGGCGGTCGGCCCCGCCTTCCTCACCGCGGTCAGGATCGGCGGCCGCGCCTTCACCCTGCGCGAGCTGCAGCCCAGCGCCGACAAGCTCGACCTCGAGGCGGCCCAGCCCGACGCCGCCGAGCTGGAGGCGGTGGTGTGGTCGATGGGCGAGCTCACCGCCTGGGCGCAGCTGCGCTCGGCCGGGCGCGACGGCTCGGCCAGCATCGACGACCTCATCGCATTTGCGAAAAATCCCGCCCCGTTCGGCCGCCTGGCCGCCCTGTCGCGCGACTGGGCCCGCCAGATCGAACGCGACTGGCGCGATTTCCGCGCCTCGCCGCTGGCGCGGCAGGCAATCAAGGCCGGCCGTTTGCCACTCGAAGCCTGACGTTCCACAAAGCCTGAGAATCCATACCGGCGGGTGGGCTGGTGGTCGCCGCCAGCCCCATGACTTTTGCCGCCGAATCGGGAACAATGTCCTCGGACAAGCTGTGGGCGGTCGGTCGGCGGGGCGACATCAGGGGATGAGCCGGCGACCGGATTCGAGATCGCGTGGATAAGGCCGCGGGAATGATCGACGCTGCGCCCCTCACCTATGCTGCCGTCGCGGTCATCGCGGTGCTGTTGCCGCTTGCTCTCTATGGCGCGGTGGCCTTGTGGCGCAACCGCGGCGCCGCGCCGCGTGCCGCCGAACCGGCCGCGGCCAACCAGGTTTCGGCCGATCCCTGGGCCGGCCTGCCCATCGCCATCGCCGGGTTCGACGACCAGGACCGGCTGATCGGCGCCAGCGCCAGCTTCCGTGCCGAGCTTGGCTTGCGCCACGTGGACCTTGCCGACGTGTTCCGCCCCGGCATCGCCGCCCAGGCCCTGTTCGACGCCTGGGCCCAGCGCAGCGGCGGGCGCCTGGGGCCGCTCACCGCCATCGCCACCCTGCCGGCGCATGAGCTGATCTGGCCCGATCTGCCCAACATGGCGGGCCATCGCCTGGCCTGCGTCGCGCTGCACGATCCGCGCGGCCTGCAGTACCGCCTGCTGGTCGACCCGGCGATCCTCAACTGGGCGGCGCCCGGCCCCGCAATGCCGGGCCGCAGCCAGGTCGAGGCCTCCGCCGAGGCCCGCGCCATGGCGGCGCGCAACGCCGTGCTCGCCTCCGCCCTCTCCTCCATCACCATCGGCGTCGCGCTGTGCGACGCGGCCAGCCCGGACATTTCCATCCTCTACGTCAACCCGGCCTTCGCCCGCATCACCGGCTACGAGCCGCAGGAGGTGATCGGCGCGCCGCTGCGCTTCCTCAACGGCAAGGGCACGCCGCCGGACCAGGCGGAGAAGCTCGAGCGGGCGCTGGTCCAGCGCCGCGCCGCCAACCTGCTGCTGAAGAGCCAGCGCAAGGACGGCAAGCCGTTCTGGAACGACATGCACGTCAATCCGATCGTCGAGGCGTCGGGCGAGATCACCCATGTCGTCGCCTTCATCACCGACGCCTCGCCCCGCATCCGCGCCGAGGAGAACCTGCGCGAGGCCAAGCGCCAGGCCGAGATCGCCAACCGCGCCAAGTCGGATTTCCTCGCCAATGTCAGCCACGAGCTGCGCACGCCGCTCAACGCCATCATCGGCTTCTCCGAGATCATCACGATGCAGATGTTCGGCGCCATCGGCCAGGCGCTCTACGCCGATTACGCGCGCGACATCCATTCCAGCGGCCAGCACCTGCTCGCCATCATCAACGACATCCTCGATCTGTCGAAGATCGAGGCCGGGCGCTTCCAGCTGCACCCCGAGCCGGTCGCGGTGGCCGAGCTGTTCGACGATTGCGTGCGCCTGGTGCATGAGCGCGCCAACGCCGCCGGGCTGAAGCTGATCCGCACCATCGAGCCCGGCCTGCCGGCGCTGTTCGCCGACAAGCGCGCGGCCAAGCAGATCCTGATCAACCTGCTCGGCAACGCCATCAAGTTCACGCCCCAGGGCGGCCAGGTCACGCTTTCCGCGGCGCCGGGCGAGGACGCGCTGGTGGCGCTGTCGGTGGCCGATACCGGCATCGGCATTCCGCCCGAGCACATCGCCACCGCGCTGGCCGCCTTCGGCCAGGTCGACAATCCGCTGAGCCGCGCGCAACAGGGCACCGGGCTCGGCCTGCCGATCGTGAAGTCGCTGGTCGAATTGCATGGCGGCCGCTTCGCCATCGAGAGCGAGGTCGGCAAGGGCACCAGGGTGATCGCCCAGCTGCCCGCTTATGCCGGCCAGCCGCGCGAGGCGATCGGCGCCGGCGAGGAAGCCCAGCGGGCCCAGCCGGGCCAGCCGGCGCTGCTGGCGCCCAGCGCGGAATGACGCGCGGATTGACGACATCGCCACCCGCGCGCATGCCGCGCTTGCTGGTGCCGTTCCTCAATCTCGGCCACGCCCTCACCCATCTCATCATGCTGATCTTCCCCACCGCGGTGCTGGCGTTGGGGCCGCAATGGAACCTCGCCTACGACCAGCTGGTGCCGGCTTCGCTCGGCGGGCTCATCGCCTATGGCGCGGGATCGCTGCCGGCCGGCTGGCTCGGCGACCGCTGGAGCCGCCGGGGATTGATGGCCCTGTTCTTCCTCGGCACCGGGGCCGGGGCGACGCTGGCCGGCCTGGCGCGCTCGCCGTGGGAGATCGGCGGCGCGCTCGCCGTGGCCGGGCTGTTCGCGGCGATCTATCACCCGGTCGGACTGTCGCTGCTGGTGGCCGACCCGGCCAGGCTCGGCCGCACGCTGGGCCTGAACGGCGTGTTCGGCAATCTCGGCATCGCCGGGGCGGCGCTGGTCACCGGATTGCTCTGCGATTGGCTCGGCTGGCGCTGGGCCTTCCTCGCGCCCGGCCTGCTGTCGATCCTGGCCGGCCTCGCCTTCCTCGCCCTGGTCCCGCCGCTCCCGCAGCCCCGGAGCGCGGCCCCGGAGGCCCCGGAGGCCCGGCGTGCCCCGGGGGCCCATGGCCCGCAGGCCGCGCCGCGCTTCCCATTCTATCTGGCGGCGGCCCTGCTGCTGTTCATCGTGTGCGATTCGCTGGTGTTCAACGCCACCACCATCGCCCTGCCGAAGGTGGCCGAGCACCACCTGGCCGGGCTGCTGGCCAATCCCGCGGGGATCGGCGGCATCGTCTCCGCCGTCTTCGCGATCGCCGCCCTGGCGCAGCTGTGGATCGGCCACCTGATCGACCGCGTCCCGCTGCCGCGCATCTTCCTGCCGCTGGCGGCGGCGCAGGTCGTCGCGCTGCTGCTGACCGGCCTTGCCGACGGGCCGTATTTCGTCGCCCCGGCGCTCGCCACCATGTTCATCGTCTTCGGCCTGATCCCGATCAGCGACGCGGTCATCGCCCGCAACGTCGGCGACGCCTGGCGCGCGCGGGCCTATGCGGTGGGCTATGTCGTCGCCTTCGGCGTGGGTCCCGCCGCCGTGCCGCTGATTGCCGCGCTCTACGACGCGCGGGCCGGCTTCCCGCTGCTGTTCCCGGTGCTGGCGGCGATCGCCGGCGGCACGCTGCTGGCCGCGCTGGCGGTGGCGGCACAGCAGCGGCGCACCCTGGGCGCGGCGCAATCCGGCACCTGATGCGGGTCGCGCGGCGGCGCGTGGCGGGGCTCAGACGGCCTGCGCGGTGGCGGTCGGTGCCGCCGGCGGCGCGTCGAGCAGCTCGCGCAGGGCATGCGCAAGCTCGGCCTTGCGGTAGGGCTTCGGCAGCAGGCGAACGGCGGGCAGCATCGCGTCGCTCCCCGTCCCATGATCGCCCGGGAAGCCGGACATCAGCAGCAGCTTGATCCCCGGCCAACGCGCCATGGCAAGGCGCGCCAGGCCATAGCCGTCGAGCTTGCCGGGCATCACCACGTCGCTGAGGATGAGCGCGATCGCCTCGCTTTGCCGCTGCAGCAGCAGGGCGGCATCGTCGCCGCTCACCGCCTCCAGCACCTGGTAGCCGAGCGACTTCAGCTGCGCGGCCACGGTCTGGCGGACGGCGCGGTTGTCCTCCACCAGCAGCAGCGTCTCGCTGCCGCCCGGCAGGTCGGGATCGAGCAGCGCCTGCGGCTGCGCCGCCGCCGGCGCCTGGGCGCGCGGCAGATAGATGCGGACCCGCGTGCCGGCACCGGGCCGGCTGTGGATCTTGATGTCGCCGCCGGACTGGGTCACGAAGCCATAGACCATGCTGAGGCCGAGGCCGGTGCCGTGCCCCGCCGGCTTGGTGGTGAAGAAGGGCTCGAAGACGTTGGCCAGCATCTGCGGCGGGATGCCGGCGCCGATATCGGCCACCTCGATCACCACGTGGTCGCCGGCCGCGACGTCCGGGTCCGGCGCACTGCCCGCCGCGGCAACGTGCAGGTTCGCCGCGCTGATGGTGAGCCGGCCGCCCTGGCTCATCGCGTCGCGCCCGTTCCGCGCCAGGTTGACGATGCAGGAGGCAAGCTGCGCGGCATCGGCCAGGACCGGCCACAGGCCGGGCTCGACCTTGACCGTCAGCTGGATGTCCTCGCCCAGGGTTCGCTCCAGCAGCCTGGCGGTGTCGCGGATGGCATCGCCGACATCGATGATCTTCGGCGCCAGCGGCTGGTGCCGGGCGAAGGCGAGCAGGCTGCGGGTCAGCTCCTGGCTGCGGATCGCGCCGTGCAGCGCCGCGCCGATGAGCTCATGCGCCTTCGGGTCCTTTGCCAGGTAGTCGTCCAGCAGGTCGAGGTTGCCGAGGATGACGGCGAGGTAGTTGTTGAAATCATGGGCGATGCCGCCGGTCAGCGTGCCTAGCGCCTCCATCTTCTGCGCCTGGGCCAGCTTGTCGGCCGTCTGGCGCAATTCGGTCACGTCGGTGGAGATGCTGCAGACGCCGATGATGCCGCCGGCCTCGTCGCGCATCGGGAACTTGACGTTCTGGATGATCCGCGTGTGGCCCTCCGTCCGCTCGACCACTTCCTGCTGAACCGGCTTGCCGGTCGCCAGCACCTCGCGGTCGGCGGCCTCGTACTGCGCCGCGATCTCGGGCGGGAACAGGTCGCGCGTGCGCTTGCCGATCTTGTCCTTGGCGCGCTCGCCGGGTTCCGTCGCCACGCCGCCGCTGCTCGCCATGATGCGGAGGTCGAGGTCCTTGATGGTGATATCGGCCGGCGTGTTCTCCAGGATCGCCCGCAGCCAGCTGTCGCGGCGATGGATCTGCTCGCGGCCCATGGCGGCGCCGATGGCGACCGCGAACATCGGCAGGATGGTGGGCAGCGCGCCGGGCTCGGCCAGCGGCCGTTCGCTCAGCACGCCCACCAGGCCGATGATCCGCCCCATGTGGTCGCGGATCGGCTCGGCCGCGTAGCCCTCGGTCCGCTTTGCCGCCAGGCGCGGGTCATCGGGAAAGCGCAACCAGGCGCTATGGCCGATCAGCAGCGGATTGCCGGCGAGGATTTCCGCGCTGGGCGTGCCGCTGAGCGCGTAGTACGCGGCCTTTCTGGACCCGGTCGCCGTGACCGCCGCCAGCAGGGCCATCTCATGCGGACGTTCGGGTTGCAGGCGGCTGATGAACGCCTCGTCGAAGCCGAGCAGCCGGCGCAGGCTGGCCGCCGCGGCCTCGTAATAGGCCTCGCCCTCGAGCGCGATGAGGTCGTGCGACAGCGCCTGCATGGCCAGCTCGATCTGCCTGCTTTCGGTGATGTCGCGGAAGATGCCGGCGTCCTGCAGCAGCTGGCCGTCGGCATCGACGGTGGATTCGATGCGCTCCTGGATGGTGCGCACGGCGCCGTCCGGCCGGATGATCCGGTAGGTGAGGTCGAGCTGCCCGCCGCTGCGCTTGTGCCGCGTCAGGCTCGCCTGCACATAGGCCTGGTCCTCGGGATGGACGCGCGCCAGCCAGTCGGCGGCGGAGCGCTCCGCGGCATTGTCTTCGTAGCCGAAGATGCGCAACCCCTGCTGCGACCAGCGCAGCCGGTCGGTCCCCGGCAGCCACTCCCAGGACCCGACATTGGCGATGCGCTGGGCGTCGGCCAGGCCGCGTTCCGTGCGTACCTGCTCCGTGACATCCATGACCAGGCCGATGCGCTTGCCGTCGACCTCCTCGCCCCAGGCATGGATGATGCGGGTTTCGCCATCCGGTCGCACGATGCGGTACTGGAATTCGCCCGGCCGGTGCGAATCGCGCGCGCGCCGCAGCGCCTCGGGCACCCAGGCGCGATCCTCGGGATGCACCATGCTCAGCCACGCGTCCACGCTCATGGACGTGGTGGCGGGGTCGAGGCCGAACAGCCGGCAGAACTCATCGGACCAGTGCCATTCCAGTGTGACCAGGTCATATTCCCAGCTCGCCAGCTGCGCGATGCGGTGGGCGTGCTTCAGCCGCTTTTCACTGGCCGAGAGCTCACGGGCACGGTCGGCGACCCGCTGTTCGAGATCGGCATTCAGCCGTTGCAGCGCCTGTTCCGTCATCTTGCGCGCGGTGATGTCCTGCGCCGTGCCGCGCAGGCTGGCGATGCGGCCCTGGGAATCCAGCACCGGCACGCCCTCCAGATGCACCCAACCCTCGCTGCCGTCGCCGCGGCGGATGCGGTGGTCGAGCGAGACGCGCCGGCCGGTCGCCAGCAATTCGTCGAGCGCGCGCTGCACCAGCGGCACGTCTTCCGGCAGCACGACCGAGTCGAAATAGCCGGCGATGGTCGGATTGTGGGACCGGTCCCGCCCGTAGATCTCGTAGAGCATGTCCGACCAGACCGCCTGCCCGGTCGCCAGGTCGGCGGTCCAGTCGCCCATGCGGCCGATGCGTTGCGCGTCCATCAGCCATTCCTGGCTCTTGCGCAGATCCGCCGCGACGGTCTTGCGTGCGGTGATGTCCGACCAGGCGCCGACGATCTCGCGGTGCTTGCCGGTGCCGTCCCGGGTGACGACGCGCTCGTCGAGCACCCAGCGCCAGCCGTCGTGCTTGTGCTGCACCCGGTATTCGGCGGTGGCGGCGCCTTGCGCGAAGCAGCCGGCGATCGCCGCCTTGGCGGCGGCGGCATCCTCCGGATGCACCAGGCGCAGCCACCGCTCGGGCTTGCCCAGCAGGTCGGCCGGCGCATGGCCGAACAGCGCCGTCAGGTTCGGCGAGACATAGGTCAGCGGCGCGTCCGCCGTGGCAGCACAGGAGAAGACCACCGCCGGGCCGGCGGACAGCAGGTGGTGCAGCCGGGATTCGCTGGCGGCAAGCTGCTGGCTGCGCAGGCCGGCATCGGACCGATAGGCCATCAGCATCCGCAAATGGTGTTCCGACCGCGTCGCGGTGATGGTGAGGAGCCCGAGATAGACCGCGGACATCGCCGAGAAGGCGAAGGAATTCTGCGAGCTCTCGGCCAGCAGCATCAGGCAGAGCATGACCAGCGGGCCGGTCACCGTGGCCAGCACGGTGACGCGGTCGCTCGATTGCGCCATCGCGACGGAGCCGGCCATGCCGGCAATGGTGACGGCCATGAAGCCCTGATGCACCGCATCGCCCGGCACGAACAGCAGGAAGACGCCCAGGGTCCAGGCCAGGCCCTGGATCGCGGCGGCGATGCGGAGGTCGCGCAACAGCGCCGCCGTGTTGCTGCCGCTGCGCGCCGCGGGGCCCTTGGCGACCCAGAGACCAAGGCCGCCGGCGGTCACGACGGCCAGGCCGGCGAGCCAGCCGAGGATGAGGTCCGACGGCAGCGTGCGCCACAGGGCGGCGCCGAGCGCCGCCGCGGCCGCGCCGTGGATGACGTGAACCACGGGCAGCACGCCGCACAGGGCACGCACCTGCTCGCGTTGCCAGATTTCTTCCGGCAAGGACGCGCTTTTGATCGGTTCGATCGCGGTCACCATTGCCCCATCCCGGCTCTTCCCGCGCCCCCCTCCCGGAACAGGCTTCAGAACTCAAAGAACGGGCAATTGTTCAGCGGGACGTGGATCGGCGCAACTAAGCCGGGCCTTCGTCTATCCGCATGACCCCAAGGCAAACGGCCTAAGCCGAACGATAGAGGCGCGGCCGCGCTCCATGACGGGCACTAGCCCATCATCACGAGGTCGACCGGCTGGGCGACGCCGCCGACCTCCACCTGGGCCAGGACGCGGTAGGCTGCGCGCGGTGCGAAGCCCTGGGCCAGGGCCGCGTCATAGGTCTCCTTCAGCGCCAGCGCACGGCAGCCGATCGCCTTGTTCTGCTTCTCCAGCTTGGCCGAGAGGTTCACCGCGTCGCCGATCACGGTGTATTCCAGCCGCGTCGCGTCGCCGACCGCGCCGGCGATGATGCGGCCCGAGGCGACGGCGCCGTTGATGACCAGGGGCGGGCGCCCGGCCGCCTGCTGCGCCTGCACCCAGTCCGCGGCCGCCTGCATGCAATCCTCCAGCGCGCGCAGGGCCCGCGCCGCGTAATCCGCCTGCATCCGGGTGGCGCCGAAGGTCGCCATGATGCCGTCGCCGAGGAACTTGTCGATCGAGCCGCCGTGGCGCTGGATGATCGGCACCATCTGGCGCTGGTAATCGGCCAGCACGCCCATCACCTCCTGCGGGCTGGCCATGGCGGCGAGCCTGGTGAAGCCGCGCACGTCCAGATTGAGGATCGCCGCCTCGCGCGCCTCGCCCTCGCCCGCGGTCAATTGATGGCCGTCGCGGCTGATATGCCTGGCGATCTCGGGCGAGAAGAAGCGCGACAGGTTCTCCTGCGCATGGCTGCCGGTCACCGCCTGGGTCATCATCCGCCGTGCGCCGTGGATGGCGAAGGCCAGGATCGTGGTGACGGCGAGGATGGTGATGATCTTGTCGAACTCGGCGCCGAGCAGCACCGAGTTCGACGTCATGTAGTGGATATAGTCGCGGGTGATCATGCTGTCGCCCGGCGTGGCCGAGATGGCGTAGCCGACCATGGCCAGCCAGCCGAGCGCCGCGGCCAGCCCCGCCAGCACCACGTAGCGCACCTCGAAGCGCAGCGCGCGCAGCGCGATGAAGATGTAGACGTATTGCTGGGTCGGCGCCTTCAGGTAGAACGAGGCCGGCTGCATGTATTGCAGGTGGAAGCTCCAGATCAGGCTGTAGAGCAACGCCATGTCGATGACGATCGATCCCGCCAGCAGCACGAAGCCCATGCGGATGCGATAGGCCATGACGATGCGGATGATGGTTGCCGCGAAATAGGCGCCGATCGCCGCCGGGGTCAGCAGCCAGATCTCGGTGTTCATCGGCGCGGTCTGCCGCGCCAGGCCGTAGAGCACGCCGAAGGTGCAGATGATGGCGAGCTGGATCCAGCCGATCGTCCGCTCGCTGCTGTCCTGCAGCCGGGTGATGCGCTCGCGCACCACCGGCGGCAAGTCGGCATTGGCTTCCCGGTCCTGGGCAATCGTCGCCAAGAAACGCATCAAGCCTTCCTTCGGCCAAGACCCGCGCCGCGCACTGGCGCCGGTCGCTGAATATGCCATGTCGCACCTCTCTGCGGCTTACACATAGCCGAGAGGCCGATGCCTTTGGGTTATCGTTTCTCCGCCTGGCGCTTTTCCAGCCACAGGCTGGTCACCGGCCCCGCCGCGGCCGGCACCTGGCCCAGCGGCCCGCCGGCGATCCGGTCGCGGAACCGGCTGGCGGCATAGTGGCTGGCGAAGACGATGCGCCAGCCGCCGTTCAGCATCAGCGCAGCCACCGCCGATTGCTCGTTGTAGCCGCGCCATTCCCACGACGCCGGATAGGAATCCGGCAGGAAGATGTCGTGGAAATGCACCAGCACGCCTTCCGGCAGGCGCGGCAGGATCTCGGTCAGCACCAGCTCCACGTCGCTGCCCGGCATCAGGATGTGGCTGGAATCGACGAACAGCATGTCGCCATCCGCCAGCGTGTCGAACAGCGCGCGATCGGCCGCCTGCAGGGTGCTGCGCTCGAAGCGGACCGGCAGTCGCGAGAGATCGGCGCGCGGCTGCGGGTCGATGGCGACGAGCTCGGTGGCAAGCCCGCCATCGGCGATGGCGCGGCAGGCGAAGCGGGTCGAGTGGCCGGAGCCGATCTCGATGATGCGCTGCGGCGCGCGGGCGCGGACCAGGGTGTAGAGCATCGCCGCGTCGAGGCCGCAGAACCAGTCCTGGTTCCAGCGCGGCTGCGGCGCCGGCGCGGCGGCTTCGATCTTCAGCAGGTCGGCGCCAAGCGATTCCAGTGCCTCGAGCGCCGCTTCCATCGCCGGCTCGGCCGCCGCATAGGCCCGCACCGCCGCCTCGTAGCGCCCCGGCGCGGCAACGGACCGCGCGCGGGCATAGGGGATGAAGAAGCCCTTGCGGTCGAGCCCGGTGACCGTGTCGAGCCCGAAACACAGCCGCCGCCACCAGGTGCGCAGGGTCATGACGGGGATTTCCGGCTACAGCGTGATCTCGAGCCCCTCGCGGGCGACGAGGGTGCCGGGCCGGGCGGCCTCGGCGTCGCGGGCGATGCGGTCCATGAAATCGTCGTCGTGGCTGGGGTCGTGGTGGAAGACCACCAGGCGGCCGACCTTGGCCGCGTCGGCCAGGCGCACGCCCTCCTGCCAGGTCGAGTGGCCCCAGCCTTCGAACTTCGGATATTCCGCGTCGGTATAGGTGCAGTCGTAGATCATGTAATCCGCGCCCTCGACCAGGTGCAGGATCAGCGGGTCGGGATGGCCGGGCTCGTGCTCGCAATCGGTGATGTAGCAGAGCGAGCGGCCGGCGAAATCGATGCGGTAGCCGGTGGCGCCGTTCGGGTGGTTGAGCGGCGTGGTGCGGATGGAAACTCCCGGCCGCGGCGTCAGCGTGTCGCCGGCGGCGAAATCGTGGTAGTCGGGCCGCGAGGCGAAGACGTCGAGCGGCACCGGGAACAGCGGCTCCACCATCATGCCGCTGATCGCGTCGCGCAAAGTGGTGCGCGGCTTCAGGTGCCCGGCCCACAGGCGCAGATTGCTGGCCGGCTGGTAGAGCGGCGCGAAGAACGGCAGGCCGACGATGTGGTCGAGATGGGTGTGGGTGAAATAGATGTCGGCGTCGATCGGCGATTCCGCCAGCAGCTTCTGCCCCAGCGGGCGCATGCCGCTGCCGCCGTCGAGGATCAGCAGGTATTTGCCGCAGCGCACTTCGATGCAGGAGGTGTTGCCGCCATAGCGGACGTATTCCGGCCCGGGGCAGCTGAGCGACCCGCGTACTCCCCAGAATCGTGCCGTGAAGCGCGCCGTATCGGCTGCCGTCGTCACCTGTTCAACTCCCGGCGTCCCCGGTGCACGCGACGGCCGCACCCACGGCCGGAATGAAAAGCCGCCCTGACATCCGGCACCGCGATCGGCTCCGGCGCATCCCGCTAGGCGGCGCGGGGGGATGATGGCATTGTTTCGCCGCCCAGGAAAAGGGGGAATGTTTCATGGCGCAAGAGCCTGAACTGGCTCGAAAAACCTTGTGGCGCGGGGTGGCTCTCGGACTCGGGCTCAGCTGCTTTGCCGCCTATCAGCAATTCAAGCTGCCGCCGGTTCTGCCGGACCTTCTGCGTGAGTTTCCGCATGGGCCCGCCATCGCCGCCGGCTTCATGTCGATCTACGCGCTGATCGGGCTTTTGGTTTCGCAGCCCCTCGGCCGCTGGCTGCAGGGTGCGGAAAGCCAGGCCGGGCTCGGCGAGGCCGGGGTCAGGTCGCATCTGGGCCTGGGCCTCGCTTTGGCCGGGCTGCTCAGCGCCGCCGGCAGCGCCCTCGCCCTGCTCTGGCCGGAGAGCGCCGCCCTGTTCCTCGGCGGGCGCGGGCTCGAGGGCCTCGCCTTCGCCATCTGCGCCATCGCCGGACCGGCCATCGCGGCGCAATCCGCGGCGCCCCGCGACCTGCCGCTGGTGACCGGGCTGCTCGCCGGCTGGATCCCCATCGGCCAGATCGCCGGTGCGCTCGCCGCCTGGGCGATTCCCGACTGGCGCTTCCTCTGGCTCATCGGCCTGGCGCTGGGCCTGCTGCTCGCCGCCTTCGGCCGGCGCGGGGCCAGCGCGGCGCAACGCCGCGCGCTGCCGGCGGAGCACTTGTCCGCGCGGCAGAAGCGCCTGCTCTGGCTCGGCGGCTGCATCTTCCTGCTGTGGTCGGGGCAGTATTTCGCCTTCATGACCTGGCTCACCTCGTATCTGGAGCTGCGCTACGGGCTCTCGCTCCGCGAATCCATCGGCGCCTATCTGCTCCCCGTCGTGGTGCTGCTGGTGTTCAACGTGGCGACCGGCTGGGCTTTGGGCCGCGGGCTGAAGCTGCTGCACACACTGATCTTCGCCCTGCTATCCCAGGCCGTGGTGTGGGCCGCCGCGCCCTTCGCCGAGGGCTGGATCGGCATCGCCCTGCTGGCGCTCTACGGCATCGGCGCCGGCGTGGTGCCGACCTGCCTGTTCCAATTGCCGCACCGCATCGTCGGTGGCGCCGCGCGCGCCGGGGCCTATGGCATCGTCATGGCGGCGCGCAATGTCGGCGTGTTCAGCGGCCCGCTGGTACTCGGCCTGCTGGTCAAGGGGCCGCAGGATTGGCCGCTCGGCTTCGGCATCTTCACCGTCGTCACCCTCGGCGCCATGGGCCTCGCCATCCTGCTGCGCGTGCTGATCGGGCCGCCGCCCGGTGCGATCACGGCGTCAGCGTGACCGCGCGGGCATGAGCTACACGACGACCATCTACGACGTGTCGCAGCCGCTCTGGCCGCTCGCCTATCTGGCCGGCGTTGCCTTCGTCGCCGCGCTGGCGCGCGGCTTCTCCGGCTTCGGCGGCGCGCTGATCTTCGTGCCGCTGGTGAGCGCCGTCCTCGGCCCCCAGGTGGCCGCCCCCATCCTCATGCTCGTCGACGGCGTGCTGCAACTGAGCCTGATGAAGAACGCCTGGCGCATCGGCGCGCGCCGCGAAGTGGGCGTCATGGCGCTGGGCGCGCTGGCCGGCATTCCGCTCGGCGTGCTGGCGCTGAAGCACCTCGACCCCGTCCAGCTGCGCTGGGGCATCTCCGGCCTCACCGTCGCCATGCTGGCGCTGCTGATCTCGGGCTGGCGCTATCACGGCCAGCCGCGGCCGCCGCTCACCGCCGGAGTCGGCTTCCTCTCCGGCCTGCTCTCCGGCGCCATCCAGGCCGGCGGCCCGCCGGTCGTCGCCTATTGGCTGGGCGGCGGCAACGCGGCCGCCACCATGCGCGCCAACATCATCCTGTTCTTCTTCTGCACCTCGATTGCCTCGGGCCTCACCTATCTCGTGGCCGGGCTGCTCGATGTGGGAGTCGTGATCCTCGCCCTGGCGGCGATGCCGGGCTATGCGCTCGGCCTGTTCCTCGGCACCCGGATGTTCCGCCTGGCCAGCGAACAAGCCTTCCGCCGCGCCTGCTATCTGCTGATTGCCGCCGCCGCGATCATCTCGCTGCCGGCGCTGGATTCGGTCCTGCGCTAGAGGCTGCCGCCGCCAGCCATGGGCCAGACGGATGCCGCCGGCCCGCCGGCTTGACTCCCCGCGCCGTCTGTGTACTGATCGGTACAAATTGGACCGAACGGTACAGAAAGGATCGCCCATGTCCCGCCCGCCCTTGCCGCCCTTCACCCGCGAGACCGCCATGCAGAAGGTGCGCATGGCCGAGGATGGCTGGAATTCCTGCGACCCGGAGCGTGTCTCGCTCGCCTATACCGAGGACAGCCAGTGGCGCAACCGCGCCGAGTTCCCGCGCGGCCGGGCCCAGATCGTCGAATTCCTGAAACGCAAATGGGCGCGCGAGCTGGACTACCGCCTGATCAAGGAACTCTGGGCCTTCGCCGACAACCGCATCGCCGTGCGCTTCGCCTATGAATGGCGCGACGACGCCGGCAACTGGTTCCGCTCCTACGGCAACGAGAACTGGGAATTCGATGCCGAGGGCCTGATGCGGCTGCGCTTCGCCAGCATCAACGATCTGCCGATCAAGGAGGCCGAGCGGAAATATCACTGGGACCGCGCGAAGCCGCGCCCGGCCGATCATCCGTCCTTGAGCGATCTCGGCCTCTAGGGTCGCGGGTGAAGACCATCCACCAGCGTGCCGACGTACTGCCCGCCTTGGGCGAGGTGTTCCGCGAGCACGGCTTCGAGGGCGCCAGCCTGGCGCTGATCGGGGAGCGCACCGGCCTCGGCAAGGGCAGCCTCTACCACTTCTTTCCCGGCGGGAAGGAGGAGATGGCCGCCGCCGTGCTGGCCGAGATCGATGCCTGGTTCGCGCGCGAGATCTTCGCGCCGCTGCGCGGGGCCAAGGATGCCGGCACGGCGATCGCCACCATGCTGGCCGCGACGGATGCCTATTTCCGCTCCGGCCGCCGCGTCTGCCTGCTCGGCGCCTTTGCGCTGGGCGACGTGCGCGACCGCTTCGCCCGGCGCGTCGACGGCTATTTCGCGGCGTGGCAGGAAGCCCTGGCGGCGGCGCTCCGCCGCCTCGGCCACAAGAAGGCGACCGCGGTCGCATTGAGCGAGGAGGCCGTCGCCGCGATCCAGGGCGCATTGGTCCTGGCCCGCGCGCGCAACGATCCCGACATCTTCCGCCGCGCGTTGAAGCGGCTCGAGGCGCGGTTGCTGGAAGTCTGACCGGCGCACGCGAAGGCCACCGCCAACCCGATCGTCACCCCGGCCACGCAACGCGCCGGAATCCATGCCGCCGGCGTACAGGCACCGGCACCTACCCCATCGTCATCCCGGCCGCGCAGCGCGCCGGGATCCACTGTTCAGCCGCAAGGGCCGATGTCCTGGTCCGCGGTCCTCGCCGCGGCGGAATGGATCCCGGCGCAAGGCCGGGATGACAAAGGAGACGGTGGCGGCGCCTTCAGCCTCCGCCCCGTCGTCATTGCCGGGCTTGACCCGGCAATCCAAGTTCCGTTGCCGCCCCCGCCCGCGAACTTGCATCGCCGGGTCAACGCCCGGCGATGACGAAGCGGCAAACCGGACCCTCAGGGCCACCGCGTCAGTGGTGATGCGTCTGCTTGGCGATCCAGCCGGCGAAGGCATCCACGAAGCCCTGCAGAATCTGCTTCGCCGCCGGATCGGTGACGTTGTTGTCGGCGTCGAACACGCCTTCCTTGTAAAGGAAATAGACTTCCGGCCGGCCGAGCAGCGCGATGCCCTGCGCCACCAGGATGGAGCGCAGGTGGTCCTGCGCGATGGCGGTGCCGACCTGGCCGCCGGAGGTGCCGATGATGGCGCCCGGCTTGCCCACCCAGTTGCTCTGGCCATAGGGCCGCGCCACCCAGTCGATGACGTTCTTCAGCGCCGCCGAGATCGAGCGGCTGTGCTCCGGTGTTGCGAACAGCACCGCGTCGGCGCCGGCGATGACGCCCTTCACCCGCGTCGCCGCGGCGGGGAAGCTCGCCTCGAGGTCCTGGTTGTAGAGCGGCAGATCGGCGATATCGACCAGCTGCAGGTCGAGCTTGCCGCCGGTTGAATTGTTGGCCGCCAGCTTCGCCACCGCGAGCACCAGCTTCCTGTTGATCGAATCCTTGCGCAGGCTGCCGTTGACGACGGCGACTTTGGGAAGGCCCATTTCACAGTCCTTTCGTGCGGTATGGATTTGTTCCTGGTATCGCTTTGTGCCCAGGAACAATTTGTGTCCAGTATTGATTTGTGACCCGGGCTGAATATGTAACTATGCGGGAGACGCGCAAGAAGGCACAGGGTTGACACTCTGGTCACAGCGGGTGAACCAAGGCCGGAAAGGACCATCATGCGACCGAGCAAGAAGCATCTGTCGGAGAACTGCCAGGCGGTGAGCCAGGTGCTCTCCCGCGTCGGCGACAAGTGGAGCGTGCTGGTGGTCTCCATCCTCGGCCGCGGACCGATGCGCTTCAACGAGCTGAAGCGCACGGTCAACGGCATCTCGCAGCGCATGCTGACCCTGACCTTGCGCGCGCTGGAGCGCGACGGGCTGGTGACCCGCACGGTGTTTCCCTCGGTGCCGCCGCGCGTCGATTACGAGCTCACCGCGCTCGGCCGCTCGCTGCTGGTGCCGGTCTCTGCGCTGGCCGCCTGGGCCATCGACCACCGCGCCGCCATCACCGCCGCCCAGCTGAAATTCGACGCCAAGGCGGAAGCGGGTGAGCGCTCGAAAGCCGCCTAGAACGCCACCGCATTTATGAGACCGATGCATCCGAAAATGACATCGTCACCCCGGCCTTGAGCCGGGGCCCATTCTTCCGCCGCACGAACCGATGTGAGTTTCTGGACCTACATCCTCTGCAACAAACCGCTTGGCACGCTCTACATCGGCATGACGAGCGATCTGCCCGGCCGCGTTCACCAACACCGCGAAGGCGTAGCGGACGGCTTCACGAAAACGCATGGTATCAAGCGCCTCGTATACTTTGAGCAGCACGAAACCGCTCTGGCGGCGATTGCGCGCGAGAAGGCCCTCAAGCGCTGGCGGCGCGATTGGAAGATCGCGTTGATCGAAAAGACCAACCCGCGTTGGGATGACCTCTTTGAAGGCATCGCTGGCTGAGTTCTATTTTCGGCGGTTCCAGCAGCACACTGATGGACCCCGGCTCAAGGCCGGCGTGACGAGGGAGTAGTTGCCGCAGCGGCGTGCAGCGACCGGCAGTTGGGCAAATCGCCTTTGCAAACTGGATTGTCACCCCGGCCTTGAGCCGGGGTCCATGGAGCAGCCGCACGGCAAGGCCGGGAGAAGCGGCGCGGGTGCCCCTCACCCCTGCTCGAATCCTTCGAGCACGTTGACCGTGTTCACCCCCAGCGCGTCGACGGCGTAGCCGCCTTCCATCACGAACAGGGTCGGCAGGTCGCAGCGGGCGATCTTGCGGCCCATGGCGAAGTAGTCCTCGTGCCGCAGCTTGAAGCGCGAGATCGGGTCGTGTTCGAAGGTGTCGAGGCCGAGCGACACCACCAGCACCTCGATGCTGTCGTCGGTGATGCGGCGGATCGCCTGGTCCATCGCCTCGCCGTAGCGGTCCCAGGCGCTGCCCCAGGGCAGCGGCAGGTTCATGTGGTGGCCTTCGCCGAGGCCATGGCCACGCTCGTCGGCATGGCCGAGGAAATAGGGGAATTCCTGCTTCGGGTCGGCGTGGATGGAGACCGTGAGCACATCGTCGCGGCGGTAGAAGATCTCCTGCGTGCCGTTGCCGTGGTGATAGTCGACGTCGAGGATGGCGACCTTCTTCGCCCCGGCGTCGCGGAACGCCTGGGCCGCGATCGCCGCGTTGTTGAGGAAGCAGTAGCCGCCATAGAAATTGCTGCCGGCGTGGTGTCCCGGCGGGCGGCAGAGCGCGAAGGCGGCGCGCTCGCCGGTCGCCACCAGGCGCTGGCCGGTCAGCGCCACCTGGGCCGAGGCATGGACCGCGCGCCAGGTGCCGGCGACGATCGGCGTGCCGGCGTCGATGCCGTAGAAGCCGAGCCTGCCGTCGATCGAATCCGGAACCCGCCGCGGCGCGCCCGGCGGCAGCAGGCCGGGCACCGGCCAGACATGCGGCAGGGCATCGAAATCGCGCCCCGACTTCACCCATTCGTCCCAGCAGGTCCGCAGGAAGTCGACGAAGCCGGCGTCGTGCACCTTGAGGATCGGGTCGAGGCCGAAATCGCTGGGGCCCACCACGTCGCCCAGCTTGCGCGCCTTTACCTGGCCCAGCACGATCTCGGCGCGGCGCGGGATCTCGTGCGGCTTCACCACCTTGCCTTCGAACAGCTCGACATTGCCGTCCTGGTGGCGGTGTTCCTCGCTGTAGATGGTGTGCATGTGCTGCGATCCCGCTCCGTCTATTTCGCCGCGCTGAAGCGCGGAATGGGCACCGGCCCGTCGCCATGGCCGATCTCGACATGGCGCCCGTCGAAGGGTCCCGGCCAGGCCTCGGCGTGGCGCCGCGCGCGGCGCAGCGCCGCCACCGGCACCTCCGCCACCAGCATCGGACCCGGCCCGTCCACCGCGCTCTGCGGCGCGATTTCGGCGGCGCGGCCATTGGCGCCCAGATGCATCTCGCAGGGCAGGAAGAGCGCCGCGCCGGAGCAATTGCCGCCCTGGTCCGCCGCCATCTCGCCGACGGCGCCGACCGCCGCCACCGCGGCGAACAGCTCCACCGCGCGCGCCTTGGCGCAGTCGAAGACGCGGTGATAGCCGGAGAGCTGCCCGGTCATCGACGGCACGATGACGAGGTCGAGCTTCTGGTCCTGCAGCTTTGCCGCCACCGCCGGCATCTCGACGTCGAGGCAGATCAGCACCGCCATGCGCAGGCCGCGATAGTCGAAGGGCTGCACGCGCGCGCCGAGGCGGATCGGCCAGTCGCCGGTCTCGCGCTCCGGCGGTGTCGGCACCAGCTTGTCATGGTGCAACCGCCGCAGCGTGCCGTCGGCCCCCCCAGTCTCTCCAGCCTCTTCAGGCAGCAGGATCCAGGCGCGGTTCAGCGTGCCGAGATCACGTCCGCTCGCCGCCGCCACCGGCATGGTCCCGGCGACGAGGCCGAGGCGATGCCGCATCGCCAGCAACTCGATTTCCGGCAGCAGGGCGGTGCCCTCCGCCGCCATCCAATTCATCAGCGGCGGCCCGCTCAGCCCGGCGCCATCCTGCGGCGCCCAGTGCAGCCAATGGGCGCTGACATATTCCGGCAGCACCAGCAGCTCGGCGCCCTCGGCCTTCGCCGCCAGCATCTGCGCCTCGAGCAAGGCGAGCCAGGCGGCGCGGTTCGCCACCGGGTGCTGCAGATTGACCGCCCAGAGGGCGATTTTGAGCGCTTGCGGTGTCGCTTCCGTGGTGTCGGTCATGGCCGTGATCCGCGGCAGTGGAGCAGGCCGCCAACTTGGCCCATCCCGGCATCGGCGGTCAAACCGCCAGAATGTCCCATCCCCGAGAATGTCCCATCCCCGAGAATGTCCCACCCCTAGGACAAAACGGATAGCCGGCGGGTTGACCTGCGGTCAGCGCCGCCGCGGCGCGCCACCGGGGGACGAGGGTCGCATGCCAGTCATGCGCCGGCCCGGGGTGGCGGCGGCGGATTGCCCCGTCTAGGATGCCGCCCACGCTCCCCCTTCAGCATCCTTCGCTTCCCGTGACCGCCCTTCCAGCCACGCCCAGTTCCCCGACCGGAAGGAACCACCAGGACCGTCCGGTCTTCGGCATCCTGCTGATCAATTCCGCGACGGTGGTTTTCACCGCCATGGACGCGGTGATCAAAAGCGTTTCCGACGTCTTTCCGACCGGCGAGCTGGTCTTCTTCCGCAACCTCTTCGCCTTCGCCCCGATCGTCATTTTCATGATCACGCAGGGCGGCCTGACCCTGCGCACGCAGCATCTGGGCGGACATCTGCTGCGCGGCCTGTTCGGCGTGGCGGCGATGTACTGCTATTTCCTGTCCTACAAGCTGCTGCCGCTCTCGGACGCCATCGCGCTCGGCCTGTCGGGGCCGATCTTCCTCACCGTGCTGTCGATCCCCTTTCTCGGCGAAAAGGTCGGCATCCGCCGCTGGTCGGCCTGCATCGTCGGCTTCATCGGCGTCTTGATCATGACCCGCCCCGGTGCCGGCGTGTGGGATATGGCGGCGCTGGTGCCACTGCTGGCCGCGATGTTCTATGCCCTCGCCATGATCTCGATCCGCAAGCTGACGGGCACCGAGCAGAGCGGCACCATCGTGTTCTATTTCACGCTCTTCGCCACCCTGGCCGGATTGTCGACGGCGCCGTTGGGCGGCGTCTGGCCGGAGCTCGCCTGGGTGTGGCCGAGCGATCTCAAGTTCTGGGGCATCGTGGTGCTGATCGGATTGATGGGCGGTTGCGGCCAGATCCTGATCACCATCGCCTTCCGCTGCGCCCCGGTGTCGGTGGTGGCGCCTTTCGACTACATGGCGCTGGTCTACGGCTTCCTGCTCGGCTTCGTCTTCTTCCACGAGGTGCCGGACTCCTACCTGGTCGTCGGCGGCCTGGTGGTGGTGGCGAGCGGCATCTACATCGTCCACCGCGAAACCGTCGTCGCGCGCCAGCGCCACAGGGCGCAGCCCGAGCCGGCCCTGCCCCTGCCGCCGGAGGCCTGAGCCATGGCCGTTGCGGAAACGACCCGTGGCGACGGCGCCGGCAAGCGCCTGCGCGGCCTCGGCATCCTGCTGGTCATGGGAATGGCGTGGGGCTTGTCGTTCTCGCTGGCGCGGGTCGCCGCCAGCGGCGGCATGCATCCCTTCAGCATCACCTTCTGGGAGGCGCTCGGCGCCGGCACCACTCTGCTCGTCATCTGCCTGCTGCGCCGGCGGCGGATTCCGCTCGGCCGCGAGTTGGCGCTGCTCTACGTGGCGTCCGCCGCCCTCGGCATGGTGGTGCCGAACGCGATCTTCTTCTATGCCGCCTCGCATGTGCCGGCGGGGATCCTCTCGATCTCGCTGGCGGTGATTCCGCTGATCACCTTCGCCGTCTCGGCCGTCCTGCGGCTGGAGCGTCTCGCCTTCGGCCGCGTGCTGGGCGTCGTCCTCGGCATCGTCGCGATCGTGCTGCTGGTCGGGCCGCAGGAGAGCCTGCCCGACCCGGCGCAACTGCCCTGGGTGCTGCTCTGCGTGGGCGCCGCCGCCTGCTACGCCAGCTTCAACATCATGGTGTCGCTGTGGAAGCCGCGCGGGGCCGCGTCCTTCACCACCACCACGGCCCTGTTCGCCACCGCGGCGCTGCTGCTGGTGCCGGTGATGCGTGCGACCGGCAGCTTCGTGGCGCCGGCCTGGCCGTGGACCGCGGTGGAATGGTCGCTGCTCGGCCTCGGCCTGATCAACGCCATCGCCTTCACGCTTTTCGTCTACCTGATCGACACCGCCGGGCCGGTCTTCACCAGCCAGACCGCCAATCTGGTGACCCTGTTCGGCGTGCTCTGGGGCATCGCCATTTTCGGCGAGCAGAACTCGGCCTGGGTCTGGCTGTCGCTGGCGACCATGATGGCGGCCATCGCCCTGGTGACCCCGCGCCGCGCGCGGGCGGCGGTCCAATCCCCCGCGGTCGCGCTTGACCCCGGGCGCTTTCCCGCCTGTGCTGTGCGGACATTCAATCCGCCAGGAGAACACTCATGCCCCGCCGCCACACTGAACGGCATCTGGTCTCGCGCATCGGCTGGCTGCGCGCCGCGGTGCTCGGCGCCAATGACGGCATCGTCTCCACCGCCAGCCTGATCGTCGGCGTGGCGGCGGCCTCGGCAACCAGCGCCGATGTGCTGGTCGCCGGCGCGGCGGGACTGGTCGCCGGCGCCATGTCGATGGCGGCCGGCGAATATGTCTCGGTCAGCTCGCAATCCGACACCGAGCAGGCCGATTTGGTGCGCGAGCGGGCGGAACTGGCAAGCCAGCCGGCGCTGGAGACCGAGGAACTGACCCAGATCTACGTGAAGCGGGGCCTCACCCCCGACCTCGCGCGCCAGGTGGCGGCGCAGCTGATGGCGCGGGACGCGCTGGGCGCCCATGCCCAGGACGAGCTCGGCATATCCGAGATCACCACCGCGCGGCCGATCCAGGCGGCGCTGACCTCGGCGGCGACCTTTTCGGTGGGCGCCGCCCTGCCGCTGGCGATGGTGCTGGTGACGCCGCCGGCCTATCTGGTGCCGGCGGTCTCGGTCGCCTCGCTGCTGTTCCTGGCGCTGCTCGGCGCCATCGGCGCCCGGGCGGGCGGCGCCGCGGTGATCAAGGCGACCCTGCGCGTCACCTTCTGGGGCGCCCTGGCCATGGCGCTCACCGCCGGCATCGGGGCCCTGGTCGGCACGGCGGTGTGAGCCGCCCGCCGTTCAAGCCGGCGGTCCCGGTTCCTTCTCCAGCGCCTTGCGGTGTGCGTCGAGGTCGCGGCGGAAGGCTTCGGCGTCGCCGTAATCCTCGAAGCCGGCATAGCGCGCGTGACTGCCGATGGTGCGGCGCGCGTGCTTGATCGGGCACCAGTATTCCTCGGTGCGCGAGGCGATCTCGCGCACATAGGCGACGAGCCCGTTGGCATAGGAGCAATAGGCGCAGTTCAGCTTCTCGAGCGCGTTGAGATAGGCGAGGTGATGGCGGTCGAAGATGAGATAGTCGCCGCGCCGGACCCTGGCGATGCCGTAGACGGGAAAACAGACCGCCTGGTAGAGCGTGACGAACAGGTCGACCAGCGCCAGCGGCACGATCAGCGCGTAGATCACCGGCGCGGTCAGCACCACCAGCGGCCGCGCGCCCAGCACGTATTTCGCCAGGCTCACCTGCAGCTCGCGGTGCCGGCGCAGGATCTCCTGCTCGAAGACGACCCGGCCGCGCTCCAGCCCGAAGGCGAGCTTGGCGCGCTGCTTCGCCAGCTCGGCGTCGAGCTCCGCCTCCAGCGCCTTGATCCGGTCGACCAACACGGCGATCTGCGGATTCATCTGCGGCCCTCCCTGCATCCCAATGCGGGATGCGGGGAGGTTAGCACAGCCGTGACGCGGGACGGCGCGCCTTACTGCGGCGCGACGACCGTCATGTAGGGCGCAGTCGGCTTGTCCTGCGGGCCGAAGGGCCCCGGCACCTTGTGGCTGACCGCGGGGAGCGAGCGCAGATAGGCGACCAGTGCTGCCGCGTCGTCGGCGCTGATGTGGCCATAGGACATCCACGGCATCGCCGGAGCGAGCTGCCGGCCATCGGGCCGCACGCCGGTGGTGAAGGCGGTGATCACCTCCGCGTCGCGCCACGCGCCGAGACCGGTCGCCTTGTCCGGCGTCAGGTTGGGCGGATAGAACACGCCGAGGCCCGGCACCTCGAAGCCGATGTCGGAGCCGGCCAGCGGCGTCTCCAGGTTCGGCTGCGGGGTGAAGGCGCCGGTGTTGTGGCAGCCGCCGCAATCCATGATATGCGCCAGATAGGCGCCGCGCTCCACCTGGCTCTCCGCCGCGGCGGTGCCGGCCAGCGCCATCAGGACGGCGATGCCGGCCGTCAAACCACGCAAATTCATTTTCGCTTCTCCTTGTTGATTTCCGTCCCACTCCGCTTCCCGAGATCGACCCTCGGCCTAGCCTCTGTGGGATTCCTCGAGCGCGGCGCGGACCAGCGCCTTGACCGCCCAGCTTTTCACCTGGCGCGCTTCCTTCTCGTCGAGGCGCAGCACGTCGCGGAACACGATCATCGATTCCGACCCGAAGATCAGCGCCAGCGCCGCGCGCAGCCGCGCATAGGCCGCCTTGCCGAAGCGCGCCCGCGCCGGCGCCAAAGCGGCGTCGATCAACGGACCGCGGCGGTTCTGCCGCAGCGGCACGGACTCGTCACGGCCCGCCGCCGCGCGCGGCAGCGACGCCGCCAGCATCAGGCGGATGCCCATTTCGTTGTCGAAGGCCATGCGGTGCATCGCGGCTTCCGCCTTGTCGATGCGCGCCTCCGGGTCCGTCGAAGTGTCGCGCCCGAACAGCGCGTCGAGGTCGGGCGCGGCGCTGTCCAGCGGCGCCTCGATCAGCAGCGCCTCGACATTCGGGAAATAACGATAGGCGGTGGCGCGGGAGACCCGTGCCGCCGCGGCGACTTCCTCCAGGCTCGGCTTGTGGCCGTTCTTCATCAGCTGCTCGGCCGCCGCGATCAGGTCCTTCCTGGTGCGATAGCGCTGGTTGGCGCGCTCGCCCGGCTTGTGGTCGCCCAGCCTGGGGTCGCCCGGCCTGTGGTCGCCCGGCCTGGGGTCGCCCAGCTTGGCCTTCGCGGCTCCGCCGCCGGAGGGCTTGCGCCGCTGCTTCTTGCGTTCGGCCATGATCGTCACCCTTGCGGCAATTGCCGCATCATGGCGGCGAGGTCGACCCACACCGCCTCGCGCCCGATACGACCGTCGGCGGCGAACTCGACCACGTGCAGCAGGCGGAATTCGAGCGGCCGCCCCTTGCCGTCGAGGCCGAAGGGCCGGCCCACCGCCTTGCCCTTCCAGACCGATTCGTCGACCAGGAAATCGTCGCCATAGAGCCGCCGGGTGGTGGCGATCTGGCCCTCGGCGAGGTCGGCGAACAGCGCCTCGTAGAACGGCCGGGCGTTGTCCGCGCCATTGGTGGGACCGCCGGGCCAGCCGACGATGTCGTGCTCGACCTCCGGCGCCAGCGTGGCGAGCACGCCCGCCACGTCGTCGCGGAGCTCGAAGCCGAAATGCTCGTCCATCCTGCGGTCCATCTCCGCGCGGCTCAGCGCCATCTCCGGCCTCCATCCTCCGGTATCCGATACGGCGGTCTTTTAGTGAGACGAATATCTCATGTCAAGACCCCGGGCCAATGCCGGCGGCGGGGACTAGGCCATGCCCGGCCGCGCCGGGGCAAGCGCCAGCGACGCCGCCGGCGCGCCTTTGTGCGCGCCGTCACAGGATTGAAAACGCTGTCACGGCGAAGCGCCGGGAGATGAATGTCGAAGCGCCGGGAAGGCCGGCGCTTGATCGGATCGGTCGCGCGAGCAACACGTTCGTCATCCCGGCCTTGCGCCAGGATCCACGCTTCCGGCGCTGGAGCGGTTCGACGATGGACCCCGGCGCAAGGCCGGGGTGACGATGGTGTGGCGGCCTGCGCCGGGTGTCGGGTCGTAGAGCTACTTCCGCCCCGGCTACTTCCTGCCGAGGCGCATCTCGATCGCGTCCCAGATGCGGTCCTCGAGCACCACCTGGTCGAAGCGGTTGATCTCCTGCAGTCCGGTGGGCGAGGTCACGTTGATCTCGGTCATGTAGTTGCCGATCACGTCGATGCCGACGAAGATCATGCCGCGCGACCGCAGCGCCGGGCCGATGGCGGCGCAGATCTCCTTGTCGCGCGCGGTGAGGCCGACCTGCTCCGGCCGGCCGCCGACATGCATGTTGGAGCGCGCCTCGCCCGCCGCCGGCACGCGGTTGATGGCGCCGACCGCCTCGCC